>NZ_JBMKIA010000016.1:0-93669 GCF_049238215.1 Enterobacter cloacae complex sp. IR5441 | reverse complement strand
CGGTACCACGACCGGAGATGGAGAATACGTCTTCGATTGGCAGCAGGAATGGCTTGTCAATCGCACGCTCTGGTTCTGGGATGTAAGAATCCAGGTAGCCAGCCAGTTCGATGATTTTCGCTTCCCACTCTGCGTCGCCTTCCAGCGCTTTCAGCGCGGAACCACGAACGATTGGAGTGTCGTCGCCTGGGAAATCGTACTGAGACAGCAGTTCACGAACTTCCATCTCTACCAGTTCCAGCAGCTCTTCGTCATCAACCATATCGCATTTGTTCAGGAACACGATGATGTAAGGAACGCCTACCTGACGACCCAGCAGGATGTGCTCACGGGTCTGAGGCATAGGGCCGTCAGTCGCAGCAACAACCAGGATCGCGCCGTCCATCTGCGCAGCACCGGTGATCATGTTTTTAACATAGTCGGCGTGGCCTGGGCAGTCTACGTGTGCGTAGTGGCGAGTCGGGGTGTCATACTCAACGTGAGAGGTGTTGATGGTGATACCACGAGCTTTTTCTTCTGGTGCGTTATCGATCTGGTCGAAAGCACGAGCAGCACCGCCGTAGGTTTTAGCCAGTACGGTAGTGATTGCAGCGGTCAGCGTTGTTTTACCATGGTCAACGTGGCCGATAGTACCGACGTTAACGTGCGGTTTTGTACGTTCAAACTTTTCTTTAGACATCGATTGTCCCTCTAAGACACGGATAAATCGGTGATATCACCACATCAACCAGGCGAAAATGCCTGAACTGTTGAATACATTTACATTGAAACAGAGAGAAAGGGAGGGAGAAGTGAAGTGGTGCTGATACCCAGAGTCGAACTGGGGACCTCACCCTTACCAAGGGTGCGCTCTACCAACTGAGCCATATCAGCACGTATTGGAGCGGGCAGCGGGAATCGAACCCGCATCATCAGCTTGGAAGGCTGAGGTAATAGCCATTATACGATGCCCGCATCCTGAAACTCGGCTACCCAGTTCTTTCTGTAACAAAAAAAGAGATTTCTCTCTTTTCTGTTCGAGCTGGTCAATTTTTCCAACCAGCTCCGGCGGCGTTGTCGCTGCCAGAAAGTGGTGGTGGGGGAAGGATTCGAACCTTCGAAGTCTGTGACGGCAGATTTACAGTCTGCTCCCTTTGGCCGCTCGGGAACCCCACCGGACTTGATGGTGCCGACTACCGGAATCGAACTGGTGACCTACTGATTACAAGTCAGTTGCTCTACCTACTGAGCTAAGTCGGCATCAAGTAGCGCGCATTCTATGGAGACCTGCGCAGTCATGCAACTAAAAAATTGCATAAAACGTTCTTTCGCTCACATTTTATTCGAAACCAGGGCTAACCGCTGTAAATTCATCCGCTCACGGTTAAAAATTCAACATGAACGCCTGATTTCGGCACGCTATAGCCCCAGGTGATGCCTGCCCGGTTAAGCATCGCTTTCCCATATTTTTTCTTATTATTCCTCTCATCTGGTGTTAACCTCCTGCCCATTGTCCAAAATTAACTATGTGATGAGCCCGCACCCGCCGTTTCGTGATGGTTCACAGAAGCATGCTTATGAGCAAAAAAGAGCAAACGTTAATGACGCCCTATCTTCAGTTTAACCGTAGCCAGTGGGCAGCCCTGCGTGACTCCGTCCCTATGACACTGACGGAAGGTGAAATCGCACGGCTAAAAGGGATAAACGAAGATCTCTCCCTGGAAGAGGTGGCAGAAATCTATCTCCCCCTCTCTCGCTTGCTTAACTTCTATATCAGCTCCAATTTGCGTCGTCAGGCCGTACTGGAACAGTTCCTCGGCACGAACGGTCAACGTATTCCTTATATCATCAGTATTGCGGGCAGCGTGGCAGTGGGTAAAAGTACCACCGCGCGCGTGCTACAGGCGCTGCTGAGCCGCTGGCCGGAACACCGCAGCGTGGAGCTGATCACCACCGACGGCTTCCTGCATCCCAACGAGGTGTTGAAAGAACGCGGCCTGATGAAAAAGAAGGGCTTCCCGCTCTCTTATGATATGCACCGCCTGGTAAAGTTTGTTTCAGATCTAAAATCGGGCGTACCTCACGTTACCGCGCCGGTTTACTCGCATCTGATCTACGACCGCATCCCGGATGGCGACAAAACGGTTGTGCAGCCCGACATCCTGATTCTGGAAGGCTTAAACGTCCTGCAAAGCGGGATGGATTATCCTCACGATCCGCATCATGTGTTTGTCTCTGACTTTGTCGATTTCTCAATTTATGTCGATGCGCCGGAAGATTTGCTGCAACGCTGGTATATCAACCGCTTCCTGAAGTTCCGCGAAGGCGCGTTCACCGACCCGGATTCCTACTTCCACAACTACGCCCAGCTCTCTGAAGAAGAGGCTATCAGCGTGGCGACCGGGCTGTGGAATGAGATCAACTACGTCAACCTCAAAGAGAACATCCTGCCAACGCGCGAACGCGCAAGCCTGATCCTCACCAAGAGTGAGAAACACGCCGTCGACCAGATTCGTTTACGGAAGTAGACCTCAGACGTAAAAAAACCGGCTTAACGCCGGTTTTTTTCTTTATGCCTGCGGCTTTTCGCCGTTTTCATCCTGATCGACCGCGAAGCAGGCCACCAGCTGTCCGCCATAATCCTTCAGCTGTGGCTGCAACTGCGTGCACGGGCCGAAGCGGCGACGGCAACGGGCGTTGAACGCACATCCCGGCGGTGGGTTAAGCGGGCTTGGCAACTCGCCGGTCAGCTTAATGCGCTCCCGGCGGTCATCCGGGTTCAGTCTCGGCGTTGCAGACAGCAGCGCCTGCGTATACGGATGACGCGGGTTAGTAAAGATCTGATCTTTCGTCCCCTTCTCCACGCAGCGTCCCAGATACATCACCATCACCTCATCGGCAATGTGCTCAACCACGGACAGGTCATGGGAGATGAAGACGTACGACAGTCCCAGATCCTGCTGTAAATCCATCATCAGGTTAAGCACCTGCGCACGAACGGACACGTCAAGCGCTGAGACCGGCTCATCGGCAATCACCACGTCCGGGTCAAGCATCAACCCACGGGCGATGGCAATACGCTGACGCTGGCCGCCAGAGAACATATGCGGGTAGCGATCGTAATGCTCGGTTTTAAGCCCCACCTTCGCCATCATCGCCAGCGCTTTTTCACGACGCTGCTCTTTGCTCAGATTGCTGTTAATCAGCAGCGGCTCTTCCAGAATTTGCCCGACTTTCTTCCGCGGATTCAGAGAGCCGTACGGGTTCTGGAATACGATCTGGATTTTCTGGCGGCGCAGCTTCTGCGCCTGCGGATCGTGCTTGAGCAGATCCTGACCCTGATAGTAAAGCTCGCCGCCGGTTGGCGTTTCGATCATCGTCAGCAGACGGCCCAGCGTGGATTTCCCACAGCCCGACTCCCCGACGACCGCCAGCGTTTTACCGCGTTCAAGGCTGAAGGAGACGCCGTCCAGCGCTTTCACCAGGCGCTCAGGGGCAAAAATCCCCTTCTTCACCGGGTAATGTTTTTTCAGGTCGATAGCCTGCAACAGCGGCTGTTGCGTGGTGGCCTCGTGCGTACTCATAGTGTTGGCCTCCCGGCATCATCGAGTGGGTAGTGGCATTTTGACTGCCGACCATCGGCCAGCAGATTCAGCTCTGGCTCCTCGGCGCGGCATTTGTCCGTCGCATACGGGCAGCGCGGATTCAGCAGGCAACCCTGTGGACGGTCATATTTACCCGGAACCACGCCCGGCAACGACGCCAGACGCGCTTTGTCCTGGGCAAACTCCGGCAGCGCGCGCAGCAACGCCTGCGTATACGGATGACGCGGCGCGCGGAAGATATCGTGCGAACTTCCGGTCTCCACCACCTGACCCGCGTACATCACGATGATTTTGTGTGCCGCTTCCGCCACCAGCGCCAGGTCGTGCGTAATCAGCACCAGCGCCATATTCTCTTTCTGCTGCAACTCCAGCAGCAGCTCGATGATTTGCGCCTGGATGGTCACGTCCAGCGCGGTAGTTGGTTCATCCGCAATCAGCAGTTTTGGTCGACAGGCAATCGCCATGGCGATCATCACGCGCTGGCTCATGCCGCCGGAAAGCTGGTGCGGGTAAACGTCCAGACGCGATGCCGGGTCAGGTATCCCCACCAGGTTCAGCAGATCGATAGCACGCTGGCGACGGGTTTTCTTATTCCCGCCCTGATGCACCTTAATGGCTTCCATAATCTGGAAACCCACGGTGTAGCACGGGTTCAGGCTGGTCATGGGGTCCTGGAAGATCATCGCCACTTCCGCGCCCACCAGCTGGCGGCGCTGTTTTTCGGAAATGCGCTTCAGATCCTGACCGTTGAACTCCAGATTTTCCGCCATCACGCGGCCGGGGTAGTCAATCAGCCCCATAATCGCCAGCGAACTCACTGACTTACCGGAGCCCGACTCTCCTACAATCCCGACCACTTCGCCCTGATTAACGCTGTAGCTGATGCGGTCCACGGCGCGAAACGGTGTGCCTTCGTCGCCAAAGTGCACGGATAATTTATCTACATTTAATAACGCCATCTCGTGCCTCTTACTGCTTCAGTTTGGGATCAAGTGCATCACGCAGACCGTCACCCATCAGGTTAAATGCCAGCACCGTCAGCAGAATCGCCAGACCCGGGAAGGTGACGACCCACCAGGCGCTTTGCGCGAACTGCAACACGTCGGAGAGCATGGTGCCCCACTCCGGTGTTGGCGGCTGCGCACCCATGCCAAGGAAGCCAAGAGCGGCCATATCAAGAATGGCGTTAGAGAAACCGAGCGACGCCTGAACAATCAGCGGCGCAAGGCAGTTTGGGAAGATATTGATAAACATCTGACGCATCGCACCGGCACCCGCCACGCGAGAGGCGGTAACGTAGTCGCGGTTCACTTCCACCAGCACCGCCGCACGGGTCAGACGCACGTAATGCGGTAGCGCAACAAACGTCAGCGCAAGCGCGGCGTTACCAATCGACGGACCAAAGATCGCCACCAGCACCAGCGCCAGCAGCAGGCTTGGCAATGCCAGCATAATGTCAACGACGCGCATGATGATGTTATCAACAATGCCGCCGAAGTAGCCTGCCACCAGGCCGAGTACGATCCCCATGATCAGCGACAGTACGACAACGAGGCAGCCAACCAGCAGCGACAGGCGTGCGCCGTACATCAGGCGCGACAGCACATCGCGGCCCACGTCGTCGGTGCCCAGCAGGTGCGTCAGACTTCCGCCGTCCTGCCATGCAGGAGGTGCCAGCAGCGCATCGCGGAACTGATCAGCCGGGTTATACGGCGCAAGGAAGTTCGCAAACACCGCAATCAGGATCATGATGGAAACATACACCAGCCCGACGACCGCGCCTTTGTTGCGCTTGAAGTAGTGCCAGAACTCCTGCATCGGCGTCATTGGCACCGGTGCGGTGACCACTTTATTTTGAGTAACTTGTGACATGATGGCCCCTTACTTCTTATGACGAATACGCGGGTTCACCACGCCGTACAGCAAATCGACCAGCAGGTTGACGAGGATAATCATCGTCGCGACCAGCAGTACACCGCCCTGCACAACCGGATAGTCACGGCGTTGCAGCGCATCAATCAGCCAGCGTCCAAGACCCGGCCAGGAGAAGATGGTTTCGGTCAGGATCGCCCCCGCCAGCAGCGTACCGACCTGCAAACCGATAACGGTTACCACCGGCAGCATAGCGTTACGCAGGGCATGAATGATGATGACGCGCATACGGGTCAGGCCTTTAGCGCGGGCAGTACGAATATAATCCTCGCCCAGCACTTCCAGCATGGAGGAACGGGTCATACGCACGATCACCGCCAGAGGGATGGTGCCCAACACCATTGCAGGCAGGATCATGTGCGCAACCGCATCAATGAAGTTGCCCTCTTCGCCCCAGATCGCCGTATCAATCAGCATAAAGCCGGTTAACGGGTTGGTGTCGTCAAGGAAAACCATATCGCTGACGCGTCCGGAGACCGGCGTCAGGTTCCACTGCACCGAGACCAGCATGATCAGCATCATGCCCCACCAGAAGATAGGCATGGAGTAGCCGGTCAGTGCCAGGCCAACAGCGGTGTGGTCGAAAATAGAGCCACGCTTAACGGCAGCCAGTACGCCAACGGGGATCCCTACTGCGGTCGCGAAGATCATGGCGCAGATACCGAGCTCCAGCGTCGCTTTAAAGCGCGGTACGAACTCGTCCCACACCGGAAGACGGCTTTTCAGTGAAATCCCTAAATCGCCGTGCAACACACCCCAGATATAGTGGAGATACTGCTGCCACATCGGCTTATCAAGGCCGAGCTCAGCCAGCAGTTGCGCATGACGTTCAGGGGAGATACCACGCTCGCCCGCCATAATCATTACCGGGTCACCCGGGATCATATGGACGAAGGCAAAAGTGAGAAGGGTGATACCGATAAACGTCGGGATAACCAGTCCCAGACGTCGGAGGATGAACTGCAACATAACCCGGATTCTCTCTGATGACGCACGCCCAGTGGC
The DNA here is from genome assembly GCF_049238215.1 of Enterobacter cloacae complex sp. IR5441. Classification (NCBI taxonomy): domain Bacteria; kingdom Pseudomonadati; phylum Pseudomonadota; class Gammaproteobacteria; order Enterobacterales; family Enterobacteriaceae; genus Enterobacter; species Enterobacter cloacae complex sp. IR5441. The sequence continues at coordinate 87,148 of NZ_JBMKIA010000016.1, read as the reverse complement.
GTGACGTCTGTATTGCTCACAAATCTTATTCCCTCCCCTTTTAGAGAGGGAATAAAGCACTGCTGCCGGGTGGCGCTACGCTTACCCGGCCTACATACCGTAGGCCAGTGCAAGCGCAGCGCCGCCTGGCGTTGCTTTTAATTATTCAACAGACACGTTTTCGAAGTGGTGTTTGCCCAGTGGATCGACCACGTAGCCCTTCACTTCTTTACGCACTGGCTCGTACACGGTGGAGTGAGCAACAATCAGCGCCGGAGCCTGATCGTGCATGACAACCTGAGCTTGCTTGTACAGTTCGATACGTTTGTTGTGATCGTCGGTCGCACGCGCCGGCTGGATCAGATCTTCAAACGGCTTGTAGCACCAGCGAGAGTAGTTGGAACCGTCTTTCGCTGCCGCACAGCTGAACAGGGTCGCGAAGAAGTTGTCCGGATCCCCGTTGTCGCCGGTCCAGCCCATCATGACCGCCTGGTGTTCGCCCGCTTTAGCGCGCTTCAGGTACTCGCCCCACTCGTAGGTTACAATTTTGGCCTGTACGCCAATCTTCGCCCAGTCAGCCTGAACCATTTCCGCCATACGACGTGCGTTCGGGTTGTAAGGACGCTGTACCGGCATCGCCCACAGCTCGACGGTGAAGCCTTTGTCCTGGCCCGCTTCTTTCAGCAGCGCTTTCGCTTTCTCAGGATCGTAGGTGTAGTCCTTAATGTCGTCGTTATAACCCCACATGGTTGGTGGGATCAGGTTCTTGGCCGCAACGCCCGCGCCCTGGTAAACGGCTTTGATGATCGCTTCTTTGTTCACCGCGTAAGTCAGCGCCTGACGCACTTTCACGTCATCGAACGGTTTCTTCTCGGTGTTGAAGGAGAGATAACCCACGTTCAGGCCCGCCTGCTCCAGCAGGTTGATATTTTTGTCCTGCTTCATGCGCGCGATGTCAGCCGGGTTTGGATATGGCATCACCTGACATTCGTTTTTCTGCAATTTTGCGTAACGCACGGATGCGTCAGGCGTGATGGAGAAGACCAGACGGTCGATCTGCGGCTTGGTGCCCCAGTAGCCCGGGAAGGCTTTATACAGAATACGGGAATCTTTCTGGTACTGAAGCAGCTGGAACGGGCCGGTACCGATTGGGTTCAGGTCCACTTTTTCCGGCGTGCCGGCTTTCAGCATGTTGTCAGCGTACTCTTTAGAGAGAATCGAGGCGAAGTCCATCGCCAGGTCAGCCAGGAATGGCGCTTCCGGACGCGTCAGCACAAACTGAACGGTTTTATCGTCCACTTTTTTCACTTCAGCGATCAGGTCTGGCAGACCCATCCCTTCGAAGTATTCATAGCTGCCGCCAGACACTTTATGGTACGGGTTCTGGGCATTTTTCTGACGGTCGAAGGAGAACACAACGTCGTCGGCGTTAAAGTCGCGCGTAGGTTTAAATTCTTTGCTGTCCTGCCACTTCACGCCCTGGCGCAGGTGGAAGGTATAGGTTTTACCGTCTTCGCTGATATCCCACTTTTCAGCCAGGCCAGGAATTACTTCCGTGGTGCCGGTTTTAAATTCAACCAGACGGTTATAGATCGGTACAGAGCTTGCGTCGTAAGTCGTACCAGAGGTAAAGAGCTGTGGGTTAAAGCCTTCCGGAGAGCCTTCAGAACAGTAAACCAGGGTTTTTGCCTGTACGCTTGCTGCAACGGTCATGGCCACCAGGCTCAGACCAAGCTTCAGCATCCCTGACTTCTTCAAGGAAATACTCATTATTGTGCTCCAATGTGATGTTTTGCTTTGTTGTGTTACGCCGCCTGACCTTTATTTATTTTTTACCCGGTCCGGTCGGTGATGCCCGAAGGCGTTAAAAGGGATAGAGAATCCTTTCAGAAGAGCGTTTGAGTTGCAGCGCAGATCCTCCCTGAAATGCCCCTCGTGCCCTACAATCTGTCAACAGAATGTGAAAACGTCAATACAGGTGGCGGGGATTTACGTGGAGTGTGAGAAACCGCAAACAAAGATTAAAAAAACCCTGACCGTGAGTTTTCAGCAGAGAAATTTATGCTACTCGCCATGATGCAGCACAATTATCTTCATATTTCGCAACACTCAGTGATTAAGTTTTATTCAGAATGGGTAAATTTTCTTACAGAATGGTGATTATCTGAGCACTAAATACCGCGAACGTTAAAACGCACAGCGAAAAATGCTGAGGTTATCCATAAGCAACGCGAAAAAAGATCAAACTATATATAAAAAAATACAATGGATTATGTCACAAAACCGCAAGCAGGCAGGGGGAAGCAGGGCTAAGGGGTATTTTGAGGACTCGTGCGGGGTAACGCGTTAATGCAAAAAGGGCTAACCTTGCGGTTAGCCCTTTTTAGAATGTGGTCGGCGAGAGAGGATTCGAACCTCCGACCCACTGGTCCCAAACCAGTTGCGCTACCAAGCTGCGCTACTCGCCGAATGCGGAGCGCATCTTACTGCTGAGGTGCGCCCCCGTCAATCCCTTATTTTCAAAAAGCCATTCAACTGGCGATATTCTCGCCAGACCAGCTACTGCGCGGCTTTTGTGGTGTTATCAGGGAGTTTACACCAGTTGTTGTTTTCGTTAATCCCACCGTTCGGTGAGGTATAGCCGAGACAACCCATAATGGTGTCGTACAGCTCAACGTGACGGCGCGGTACCTTGATCTCTGCCTGCTGTTTCAGATGGGCAAACATTTTGGCTTTGTCCGGGTTTTCCAGGTACTTATCCGACATCCACATGATCATCGGCACGCGGAACTGCTCAGGCGGGGCCAGCTTACGCGGCGTGCCGTGTAAATGCTCTTTCTCGTTGATGGACTCGCCGTGGTCGGCCGCGTAAATCACAATCGCTTTCTTATCGCGAAGCTGGTCGATCACCCGGCTGAGGAAGGTATCCACATACAGAATCGAGTTATCATAGGCATTGATCAGCTCCTGCTTGCTACAGTTCTTGTTAATGCCGACGCACTCAGGCGTCCATTTGGCGAAATCGCGCGTGTAACGCTGATAGTAGCTGTAGTGTGAACCTTTGGTATGCAGAACAATAAGGTGCTTACCCTGCGGATGGTTTTTCAGCGACTGTTCCATCTCAGAGAGCAGCAGCATATCATCAACGTTCTTTCCGCGGTTACGCGGCTCGGCGCCAATCTGCTCGCGGTAGGCGATGTTATCCGCCATGGTGTTGGTGTAGAACCACATCTCACTTTGCATGGCGAACAGATCGGAGCTAAATCCAAGCTGCTTCAGAACAGCAAACACGTTTTGCTCTTTCAGCGTGCGCTGAGGATTATCACTCGCACCGCCCTCACGAACAAACATACAGCGCAACGAGAGCTTCGTGGCGGTATCGCAGGAGTAGCCGCGGTATGCCACCAGGTTCTTTTCCTGCGCCAGTTTCGGGGTGGTATCGCGGTCATAACCGAGAATACCCATATGATCCCAGCGCGTCGTTTCGCCGATAACGAAGACCACGTAAGTATCATCCAGTCCGTCAGCCGGAGCCTGGTAGGTGAACTTTTTGGTTGGGTTAATCAGCGATTTCACATCGCTGGATTCGTCCGCCTGAGCCCAGGCATAGAGACCTAACGCCGACAGCCAGTTAGACGGCAGATACGAGTTAGCCACCACGCCGCCGTAGCTTGGCATATCTACGCCTGTCGCTTTTTCGATCCGCTTTTGTTGTTTTTCCATCAGGCGAATAGGCGCCCATACCAGCAGACCCGCCAGAAGAACGACGGCGACGTTGCGGATGCGTTGCCCACGGGTACGCAGCTGGCGTAACAGGGTATAGCGACAGGTATTACTCCAGATAAAGAAGAGCGGGATCAGGCAGGTCAAAATCGTCCACATGATGAACCCTTGCCCCACCACCTCTTTCGAGAGGTCGATGTCCGTGGTCATCACCGAGGCCACAATACCGTAGCCAATGACCACATTCATGAATGTCATGTAATAGCTTGCGGCGGCAGAGATAATCACCACCAGCGAGGCCAGAACCTGCCATGTACGTCTGCCAAAAAGCGAGAGCAGACGTAGCAGGAAGAAGGTTGCCAGAATTGAGCCGAACACTTCAATCGCGGCGAAAATCCCGTTTCTTACGGTGAGGTGTTCAAAATAACCTTCCACTCTTCTGAACAGCACCGCGCCATTCAGAAACAAACCGATATAGACAGCCAGCATCAGACACAATCTTTGCTGGGTAAGAGACCTGATATATTTCATGCAAACAACCCTGGGGGAAGGGGTATAAAGACCCGCCGAATCTCATTGAGAAAGCAGACAGAGTAAGTAGGTGCGAGATAAACCGTTATCAGAAACGTCTACAAGCGCGATAAGTAGACCACAGCGAGGAAGAAAAGTGGCAGCAGAGAATGTGAATCGATGAAAATTTTTACAAAATAACAAGTCCGGAAGTGATATTGCGATAAAAAAAGAGGCCCTGCGGCCCCTTTTTATCGAATCATGCATGCGCTTCTTTATATACCTCGCGCTGCGGCTGACGAATCGTGGTGGACAGCGCCAGTGAAATAATCAGCAAGGCAAATATCACGCAGAATGTCACGTAGAAGCCACCAAACAGCGAGGCAATCAGCGATCCGCAAATACTGCCGATACCGAAGCCGAGATAAATCACACCGTAGTTTTTCGCCAGATTGTTCAGCCCGAAGAACTCGCTCACCAGCGACGGGAAGACGGTAATGGTGCCGCCAAAGTTAAAGGCTACGCAGGCTATCGCCGCAAAGAATGTCGCTTCGTTCAGCGGAGCGAACAGCAACGCTGCCATCCCCACCAGGGATATCACCTGCCCCAGCGTAATCACGCGGATCCTGGCGATTTTGTCAGACAGGATACCCAGTACCAGACGACCCGAGAGGTTAGCGATGGAGATGACCGTTACCGCGTTCGCCGCCGTCGCCGCGTCCAGTTTCACCATTCCCTGCGCGATATCTTTCGCCACGCCGATGACATACAGACCGCTCATGCAGGCCGTCAGGAACATCACCGCCAGCATCCAGTACTGCGGTTTACGCATGGACTGTGCGAGGGTGAAATCATTCTCCACCACACCGTTAACGGTTTTCACTTCCTGCTGCGGGGCATCTTTCATCAGCGTTGCGCCGAAGAGGATCATCACCAGCACAATCACGCCCCAGATCATAAAGGTTTTCTCAAGCCCCACCGAGGCCAGCAGTTGCGCATCGATGAATTTGAAGCCGAGGCTGCCCAGGCCATATGAACCAATGGCAAACGCGGAGATAAGCCCTTTACGCTCCGGGAACCACTTCACGCAGTTAGACAGCGTCAGCAGGTAACCTGCGCCGTCCGCCAGCCCCACCAGCACCCCGGCGCTCAGCCACAGCATCATCAGGTTGTCGGAATATGCCGTCAGGAAGAAGCCAACGCCCAGTAAGATCCCGGAGGCCATGGTTACACGCTTCACGCCGAAGCGCTCCTGAAGTTTACCCGCCACGGAAGAGGAAATTGCTAACCCAAGACTCAGCAAGCCGAAGGAGAACGCCACCTGGCTTATCGGCGCGCCGAGCTTATCAGACAGGGCGCTGTTAAACAGGCTCCAGGTATAGACCGATCCCAGTGCGAACTGAGTAACGATGGTGCCGAATAGCGTCAGCCAACGCGTGCGGTTATAAGTTGATGTGTTCATGGCAGTGTCCTGCAAGATAAATTAAGGAAATTCGCTGAGGACACGATAAACAAAACCTTAGTAGCGCTGAGGGAAAATGGCATGAAATGCAGAAGAAGCGGAATGAAATGCCTGGGAACCGGAATGAATGACCTTGCCGGGGAATGAAGCGCTGTCCTGTTAGTGAGTACTATCGCTCCAGACCCCGTCATCATTGTATGAAATATGTTATCGTAGCGTTTAAAAAAATAACAACCTTTAGAATTTGGCGCTCAATCCCAGCGTATATAAATATTCTTCTTCAGCTTGCTGGTTATAGCTGATCTTCGCCCAGGGATGTAAATCACCATACTGCGTATCGACACGCCACCCCAACGAGTTCACGCTGGCATGCCAGAGTGGATCGGTAAGCGACTGCGTGGTGGTTGTATCCTCAAATGCATTCACTGGTGCGGGGGGAGCGCCATCAGTGCGCCACGCCATGACGGGCCCAGTGGTGAAATGTCCCGCCACGGGAAAATTCCAGCCAACGCTCAGAACGGTTTCCGCATCTGAACCGGATGGGTCGTTCAGGGCAAACCCCGCAGCATTCTGCGAATGGTTAATACGCTCCGCGAGAATATCTTCATAACGAGGTTGGTGATCGGCGTCCCATGTATAGCGTTCCGTCGTATTACTTTTAGCATCTGAAACGATATATTCCTGTTGCCACGCAAAAGCGGTGTTACAAAAAAGCAGGCAGGCTGAAACACCCACCAGGCCAGAAGCAGCATGGCGACCACTGATTTTTTTTATCATCATCAAAGCGACTCCAGAAAGAGCCGAGTTCGGCGATATATGTCATTGTTCGAAGAGGTATTAGGGCGTATAGCCCTGTATTAACTATTGTCTCTTTAGCAGACACGTCAAGCCGGGCAGATTGAAATTTTTGCGTTTACCGTATCAGGAAGGGAGATGACCTATGCAACGTTGCGGCTGGGTAAGCCAGGATCAGCTTTATATCGATTATCACGACAAGGAATGGGGCGTACCGGAAACCGACGGTAAAAAACTGTTTGAAATGATTTGCCTTGAAGGCCAGCAGGCCGGACTGTCGTGGATCACCGTTCTGAAAAAGCGTGAGAACTATCGCAAAGCCTTCCACCAGTTCGATCCGGCTGCGGTTGCCGCCATGACCGACGACGACGTGGAAAGGCTGGTTCTGGATACCGGTATCATCCGCCATCGCGGTAAAATTCAGGCCATTATTGGTAACGCGCGTGCTTATCTGGCGATGGAGCAAAACGGCGAACCCTTCTCAGCATTCGTCTGGTCGTTTGTGGATAACGAGCCGAAGGTGACGCAGGCCGCCACGCTTGCAGAGATCCCAACGTCGACCCCCGCCTCAGATGCCCTGTCGAAAGCGCTGAAAAAACGCGGCTTTAAGTTTGTGGGCACCACCATCTGTTACTCCTTTATGCAGGCCTGCGGGCTGGTCAATGACCACATTACGGGCTGCTTCTGCCATCCGGAGGGCCACCATGATCCGCAAATGGCAAAGTGAGGACACCGCTCCGCTTTTGAGTCTGTGGCTGGAGAGCACCACCGAGGCGCATCCGTTTATCGACGCAAGTTACTGGCAAGCGAATGAAGCGGTAGTGCGGGATGAATACCTTCCCGCCGCCGAGACCTGGGTCTGGGAAGAAAACGGTACCCTGTGCGGTTTTATCAGCGTCATGCAGTTCCAGTTCGTGGGGGCGTTGTTTATCGCCCCGGCGTTCATCGGAAAGGGGATCGGGCGTGCGCTGCTGAACCACGTTCAGCAGCACTATCCGTATTTAACTCTGGAGGTGTATCAGAAAAACGTGCGGGCGGTGAATTTCTATCATGCTCAGGGTTTTCGCATCGAAGACAGCGCCTGGCAGGATGATACCCAACACCCGACGTGGATCATGAGCTGGCAGGCGGATCAAACGCCGTAAGGGTAAGCGCCGGCCCCTCATATTTCTCCACCCATGCCAGCGCCGTATTCCCCGCGCAGCCATTCCCCAGCTTCGAGCTGGGGAGATCTTTGGTCAGCACGTTTACGGCGCCGTTCTTACAAATACCGCCCTCGTCCAGCGCCAGATCCGGCCATGCGCCCTGATGAATGCAGAAAACGCCAGGGCGGATCCCGTCACTCACCACGGCGCCTGCCAGCACCTGCCCGCGCGCGTTCCAGACCCGAACGAGGTCGCCGTGGTTAATCCCCCGCGCCTTTGCGTCATCGCTGTTCAGCGCAATCGGCTCACGACCCGCCACCGCATACTGCTCGCGCAAAGCCGAATAGTTGAGCTGGCTGTGCAGACGATGGGCGGGATGGGCAGACAGCAGCTGAAGCTGCCCCGGCTGCGCATTGCCATGCCATTCGTCCGGCTCCAGCCACGCCGGATGTGGCGGACAGTCCGCGTAGCCAAAGCTGGCGATGCGTTCGCTGTAGATCACAATCTTCCCGCTTTCGGTTTTTAGCGGGTGATTCTCCGGATCGCGACGGAAGTCAGCAAAGCGCACAAACCGCGCATTCTGCTCGCTTTCCGGCATTTCGAAGAGTTGATTCGCCTCCCAGAACTCAGCGAATGGCGGCAGCGTCACGCCCTGCGCAGCCCCGCGCTGGCTGGCAATCTGGTAAAACGTTTCCAGCCATTGCAGATCGGTTTTGCCCTCGGTGAAACGCTCCCGACCGCCCGCTTCCCACATTTCACTCAGGTCGGCAAAGACATCAAAATCATCCCGCGCTTCATCCCGGGGAGCCACGACGCGCTTCATCGGCACCATATGCTGATTACTGTAATCCCCCGTCATGGTGAGATCGTTACGCTCGAACGAGGTCGTGGCGGGCAAAACGATATCGGCATGTTTCGCTGACGCGGTCCAGAAGCACTCCGAGATCACCACCAGCTCCGGTTTCTGCCAGGCGCGGATCAGGCGGTTAGTATCCTGGTGATGGGTGAAGTTGGCCCCACCCGCCCACCAGACAAACTTAATATCCGGGAAATGCCGATCCTGGCCGTTGTGCTGATAAAACCCGCCTGGGTTCTCCAGGGCTTCAACAATGCGTGCCACCGGAATTTTATCTACCGCGTCCACGCCACCCTGCACCGAGCCCTGCATGGAGGCCAGCACCGCGGCTTTTCGCGTCGGGTTGCCGCCGTTAGCAAAGTGATAGGAAAGCCCAAAACCGCCGCCGGGTGTGCCAATCTGCCCGAGCATCGCGGCGAGCGTCACCAGCATCCAGTGCTTCTGCTCGCCAAACTGCTGGCGCTGCATCCCCCAGCCGGACATGAGCATCGTGACACGGCTATGGAATAACGTCGCCAGTTCGCGGATTTTAACGGCATCAACGCCGCAAATCGCCGCAGCCCACTCTGCGGTTTTGGCGATACCGTCGGTTTGTCCCGTCAGGTAGTCGGCAAATTTATCGAAGCCCGTGGTGCAGCGCGCCAGAAATTCCGTATCGTGCCAGCCGTTCTCCACCAGGGTGTGGGCGATGCCCAGCATCATCGCCACGTCGGTGCCCATATGCGGCGCGATCCACTCGGCGCTGTCGCCGAAGAAATCCAGCGTTTCAGAACGCATCGGATCGATACAGATGATGCGCTTGCCGCTTTTGCGCAGCGCATCAAAGTAGGAAACGCCCTGCTCGTCGGACGCATTCCAGGCAATTTTCAGGGTATTGAGCGGGTTGGCGCTCCAGAGCACCACCACCTCCGCATGCTCCAGCACCAGCGGCCAGCTGGTCTGCTGCTGATAAACCTCATTCCCGCCCACGACATACGGCATGATTGCCTGCGCCGCGCCGGTCGAGTAATCGCCCAGATGGCCGGTGTATCCTCCGGCCAGGCTCATATAGCGTTGCAGCAGGGTTGCGGCCTTATGCAGCACGCCGTTCGAGCGCCAGCCATAGGAGCCGGCAAAAATGGACGACGGGCCATAGCTGTCGCGAATGCGTTTATGCTGGGTATGGATCAACGCCAGCGCGTCGTCCCAGCTCACGCGTACGAACTCATCCTGCCCACGAATACCCTGCGGCTTATCCGGTGACGCCAGAAAGCCTTTACGCACCATCGGCCAGCGGACGCGGGTTTTACTGTGTACCTGATCGCGAACGACGGTCTGTAAAGAGTTGAGATGGCGCGAAGGCAAAGCCCCGCGAGACGACAGCACAGTGTCGCCATCGGTTTCGACCAGCATCGGCCCCCAGTGGGCGGCGGTCAGAATGGTTTTTGTTGAGGTGCTCAAAGCGTGCGCTCCTGGTTGCGTGCAGGTGTTTCGGCCTTTCATTGAGGCAGTTTATCGTTTGTGACAAATTTCAGAGTTATACACTGAATTTTCTCCGTATCCGGACGTCATAATCCACTGCCACGTCCATCGTGGCAAAGAATAAAAAGGATTAAGGAAATAAGATGAAAAAACGCGTACTCGTTATTGCCGCTCTGGTGAGCGGCGCACTGGCTGTTTCTGGCTGCACAACCAACCCTTACACCGGTGAACGCGAAGCGGGCAAATCCGGCATTGGCGCGGGTATTGGTTCCCTGGTGGGCGCTGGCGTTGGCGCACTCTCCTCCTCCAAGAAAGATCGCGGCAAAGGTGCGCTGATTGGCGCAGCGGCAGGCGCAGCCCTGGGCGGCGGCGTGGGTTATTACATGGACGTGCAGGAAGCAAAACTGCGTGACAAAATGAAAGGTACGGGCGTGAGCGTAACGCGCAGCGGTGACAACATCATCCTGAACATGCCAAACAACGTGACCTTTGACAGCAGCAGCGCGACGCTGAAACCCGCAGGCGCAAACACCCTGACCGGCGTGGCCGCGGTGCTGAAAGAGTACAATAAAACTGCCGTGAACGTCATTGGCTACACCGACAGCACCGGCAGCCAGGATCTGAACATGCGTCTGTCCCAGCAGCGCGCCGATTCCGTGGCCAGCTCGCTGATCGCCCAGGGCGTAGAAGCGAACCGCATCCGCACCAGCGGCATGGGTCCGGCTAACCCGATCGCCAGCAACAGCACGGCGGAAGGCAAAGCGCAGAACCGCCGCGTTGAGATTACGTTAAGCCCGGTGCAGTAGGTAAAAGCAAAACGGCAACCCCGTTGCCGTTATTAGTGTTTGCGCCCTCTCCCGTGGGAGAGGGTTGGGGTGAGGGCATCAGACCGCAACCTCCGGTAAGCGCAGCGCCACCCGGCAAATAGCTTGATTCGCCAGATTTTCCCGCTAAGGTATTCTCACTAAATTCAGGGAAATCAGCGATGATCAAACCAACCCGGGCCACCATCAGCGACGTGGCGAAAGCCGCCAAAACCGGTAAAACCAGCATTTCACGCTACCTCAACGGCGAGAAACACCTGCTTTCCGATGCGCTGCTGGCGCGAATCGAACAGGCCATTGCCGATCTCGACTACCGTCCCAGCCTGATGGCGCGCGGCCTCAAGCGGGGCCGCACCCGTCTGATTGGCCTCATCATCGCCGATATCACCAACCCCTATTCCGTTAACGTCCTCAGCGGCATCGAAGCGGCGTGCCGTGAAAAAGGCTTTACCCCGCTGGTCTGTAACACCAATAACGAGGTTGATCAGGAGCTGCATTACCTCGATCTGCTGCGCAGCTATCAGGTGGAAGGGATTGTGGTAAATGCCGTCGGGATGCGCGAAGAGGGGCTAAATCGCCTGCAACAATCCTCTCTGCCGATGGTGCTTATTGACCGCAAAATCCCGGAATTTGCCTGCGATGTGGTCGGGCTGGATAACACCCAGGCGGCCACCACCGCCACCGAGCACCTGATTGAACAGGGTTTCGAAGCCATTCTGTTCCTGAGCGAACCGCTGGGCATGGTTAATACCCGCCGCGACCGCCTGGCGGCATTTCGTGCCACGCTGGCGCGATATCCCGGTGTGATCGCCGAAAATGCCGAAATCCCCCTGCATGAAGCCGGGCAGCTGGATAATACCCTGCGCCAGTTCCATACCCGTCATCGGGGTATGCGTAAAGCGGTGATCTCCGCGAACGGGGCGCTGACGCTTCAGGTTGCCCGCTCGCTTAAACGCATTGGCCTGCACTGGGGCAGCGACATCGGCTTACTCGGCTTTGATGAACTGGAGTGGGCAGAACTTGCTGGCGTAGGCATCACCACCCTCAAACAACCCACCTGGCAGATCGGCTATGCCGCGGTTGAACAAGTGGTTCGCCGCATTGAAGGCACCCGCGACGCCGTACGCGAGCAGGTTTTTTCCGGCGAGCTGATCGTTCGCGGCTCTACTGCCCGTTAATTTCCCCTTCGTGACAGCGATCATAAATTCAGCATCCCGATCTTTTCTTTGGAACCGGTTCCATCTAGCGTAATACTATCGATTACGCTCTGGAGTCAGGAAATGAGCAGGAAAATTATGGTGGTCACCGCCGCGTATGGTGCGGATCAGGTGCGACAGGCAGGCGGTCAACGGGCAATGCTTCCCGTTATTGCCGGCGCGGGAGCTGATGGCGTTGAAATCCGCCGCGAGCTCTTCAGCAACGACGAGTTAATGGCCCTGCCTGCGCTCGGCGAGTCCATTGAACTGCTGGGTTTACTGGCGTGCTACTCCGCCCCGGCCCCCCTGTTTATGCCCGATGGCACCCTCAACACAGATCTCCCGCGCTACCTTAGCGAAGCCAGCGCCCTGAACGCGCTGTGGCTTAAAGTCTCGCTGGGTCATTTCAGCGACAAACAGCCGCTTGAAGCCCTGCGCGCACTGCTGGATGAAAGCGGCATGACGCTGGTGGTGGAAAACGACCAGACCGACTGCGGGCAGCTCGCGCCGATGCAGCGCTTCAAAGCCGCCTGCCGGGTAATGGCGCTGCCGGTCACGCTGACGTTCGATATGGGCAACTGGCTGTGGGTTGGCGACTCCCCGGAAGAGGCTGCACGTCAGCTGGCTCCCGCCGTGAGCTATATTCATGTGAAGGCCGCAGTCCCGCATAAGGCGCAGTTCCGCGCCGTCGCACCGGATCAGACCGATTCTCGCTGGCGGGATCTGCTTAATCAACTCCCTGCCGATGCGCCACGCGGTATCGAATTTCCGCTGGAAGGGACGGATCTCACCGCCGTCACCCGCCATTACGTCAACCTGCTGCGCGAGGAGTAAACCATGCACAAGACGCTGGATGTCATCACCATTGGCGAGGCCATGGCGATGTTTGTCGCCACCGAAACGGGCGAGCTGAGCGCAGTGGAGCACTTCATTAAACGCGTGGCAGGTGCCGAGCTGAATGTTGCTACCGGACTTGCGCGGCTGGGGCTGAATGTCGGCTGGGTAAGCCGCGTGGGAAATGACAGCTTTGGCCATTTTGTTCTCGACTCGCTGAAAAAAGAGGGCATTGATGCCGCAGGCGTGACCCTCGACGGACGCTTTGCGACGGGCTTTCAGCTGAAATCTAAAGTTGAAAATGGAACCGATCCCATCGTGGAGTATTTCCGCAAAGGCTCAGCGGCAAGCCATCTCTCCGTGGATGATTATCACGCCGCGTATTTCTCCTCCGCGCGCCACCTGCACCTGAGCGGCGTGGCGGCGGCGCTCTCGGCCAGCTCGTACGATTTACTGGATCACGCGGCTTCGGCAATGAAAGCACAGGGCAAAACGATCTCTTTCGATCCTAACCTGCGCCCGGTGCTGTGGAAAAGCGAAGCGGAGATGGCTGAGAAACTCAACCGACTGGCGTTTCAGGCGGACTGGGTTCTGCCTGGCATAAAAGAGGGAATGATCCTTACTGGCGAAAGCACGCCCGAAGGCATTGCCGATTTTTACCTCAACAAAGGGGTAAAAGCCGTGGTGCTGAAAACCGGTGCCGACGGCGCATGGTTTAAAACTGCCGACGGCGAGCAAGGTGCCGTCGCTGCGGTAAAAGTCGACAACGTGGTCGATACCGTGGGCGCGGGCGATGGGTTTGCCGTCGGGGTCATCAGCGCTCTGCTGGAGGGCAAACCGCTGTCGCAGGCCGTGGCGCGAGGCAACAAAATTGGTTCGCTGGCGATTCAGGTGCAGGGCGACAGCGAAGGATTACCAACACGAGCAGAGCTCGGCGTCTAAATTCCCTCTCCCTGTGGGAGAGGGCCAGGGTGAGGGCAGCAATCCGCACCAGATAATTAAGCCACCGTGTACCCTACAGACAACGGCGGCAACAACCTCAACAACAGAGGCAAGCCTATGAACAGTTCGACCAATGCAGTAAAACGCTGGTGGTACATCATGCCAATCGTGTTTATCACGTACAGCCTGGCGTACCTGGATCGTGCCAACTTCAGTTTCGCATCCGCCGCCGGGATCAACGAAGACCTCGGGATCACCAAAGGGGTCTCCTCCCTGCTGGGTGCCCTCTTCTTCCTGGGTTATTTCTTCTTCCAGATCCCCGGCGCGATTTACGCTGAACGCCGCAGCGTGCGAAAGCTCATTTTCATCTGCCTGATCTTATGGGGTGCCTGTGCGTCGCTTACTGGCGTGGTGAATAACATTCCTGCTCTGGCGGCTATTCGCTTTATTCTCGGCGTGGTTGAGGCGGCCGTCATGCCAGCAATGCTGATTTACATCAGCAACTGGTTCACAAAATCTGAGCGTTCACGTGCTAATACGTTCCTGATACTCGGTAACCCGGTCACCGTGTTGTGGATGTCGGTGGTTTCCGGCTACCTGATCCAGTCCTTCGGCTGGCGCGAGATGTTCATCATCGAAGGGGTTCCCGCGATTATCTGGGCCTTCTGCTGGTGGGTGCTGGTGAAAGATAAGCCAGCCCAGGCAAAATGGCTTTCTGAGGACGAAAAAGCCGCGCTCCAGGCGCAGCTGGATAAAGAGCAGCAGGGGCTGAAAGCGGTGCGTAACTACGGTGAAGCCTTCCGCTCCCGGAACGTTATTCTGCTGTGCGCACAGTATTTTACCTGGAGTATTGGCGTGTACGGCTTTGTGCTGTGGCTGCCGTCGATTATCCGCAGCGGCGGTGAAAACCTTGGCATGGTGGAAGTGGGCTGGCTGTCATCGGTGCCTTACCTGGCTGCGACCATCGCGATGATTATCGTCTCCTGGGCATCGGACAAGCTGCAAAACCGTAAGCTGTTCGTCTGGCCACTGCTGCTGATCGCTGCTTTTGCCTTTATTGGCTCCTGGGCCGTGGGCGCGAACCACTTCTGGGCTTCGTATACGCTGCTGGTGATTGCGGGTGCGGCCATGTATGCCCCGTATGGTCCGTTCTTTGCCATCATCCCGGAAATGCTGCCGCGTAACGTCGCTGGGGGCGCGATGGCGTTGATCAACAGTATGGGTGCGCTGGGTTCGTTCTTTGGCTCGTGGTTTGTGGGCTATCTGAACGGCGCCACCGGCAGCCCATCGGCCTCTTACATCTTTATGGGGGTGGCGCTTTTTGCCTCGGTATGGCTTACTCTGATTGTTAAGCCTGCTAATAATCAACAGCTACCCGTCGGCGCACGCCACGCCTGAATCCTTTTAAAATCAACGGAGATTAGCATGAAGCCGTCCGTCATTTTGTACAAAGCACTGCCTGAAGATCTGCAAAAACGCCTGGAAGAACACTTTACCGTTACCCGGGTCAAGAACCTCAGCCCGGAAACCGTGGCGCAGCACGCCGACGCGTTTGCCAGCGCCGAGGGTCTGCTGGGTTCGAGCGAAAAGGTGGATGCAGCGCTGCTGGAGAAAATGCCGAAGCTTCGTGCTACCTCAACCGTTTCGGTGGGATACGACAATTTCGACGTGGATGCGCTAAACGCGCGCAGCATCCTGCTGATGCACACGCCGCATGCCTTGACGGAGACCGTCGCCGACACGCTGATGGCGCTGGTGCTCAGTACCGCGCGTCGCGTGGTGGAAGTGGCCGAGCGCGTGAAAGCGGGCGAATGGACGAAAAGCATTGGCCCGGACTGGTTCGGCGTGGACGTTCATGGCAAAACGCTGGGGATTGTTGGGATGGGCCGTATCGGTCTGGCACTGGCACAGCGCGCGCATTTCGGCTTCAACATGCCCATCCTGTATAACGCACGCCGTCACCACACTGAAGCTGAAGAACGTTTCAATGCCCGCTACTGCGAGCTTGATACGCTGTTGCGGGAAGCCGACTTTGTCTGCCTGATCCTGCCGCTGACGGATGAAACGCGTCATCTCATCGGCAAAGCGGCGTTTGAAAAGATGAAGAAATCGGCCATTTTCATCAACGCGGGTCGTGGTCCGGTGGTCGATGAGAAGGCGCTGATTGAGGCACTGCAAAACGGTGAGATCCACGCCGCTGGTCTGGACGTGTTTGAACAGGAGCCGCTGCCGGTAGATTCTCCGCTACTGACCATGCCGAACGTCGTCGCCCTGCCCCACATCGGCTCTGCCACTCATGAAACACGCTACAATATGGCGGCGACCGCCGTGGATAACCTGATTGCCGCGCTCGGCGGTAAAGTGGATAAAAACTGCGTTAACCCGCAGATACAGCAGTAGAAACGAAAAAACCCGCCAGAAGGCGGGTTTTTGAATTTTGTGCTACTGGGTTGGAAGCTTACAGGCTTACAACGTTACCAGCTGCTGGGCCTTTAGCGCCGCTTTCGATGGTGAAGGAAACTTTCTGACCTTCATCCAGAGATTTGTAGCCATCGTTCTGGATAGCAGAGAAGTGTACGAACACGTCTTTAGAGCCATCGTCAGGAGTGATGAAGCCGAAACCTTTATCAGCGTTGAACCATTTTACCAGACCAGTCATTTTAGCAGACATAGAAATTACCTTATTAACAAATATATTGTGCCTTCCGGCTTGATGGATTGCGTTACAGATTTTTAAGCGATGAAGGAAGGGTCACTACGAAGGGTATCTATGGATAACAATCTGGACTGCTTTACTAAACTGCTTTAGGTCTGTGTAACAAACCGACGGACATAGTTATACCGATGTGGTAGATGAATGACAAGCGTTATTTTCATCAAGCATAAAAAAAACCCCGCCGAAGCGGGGGTTTTTCTTATTCCGTAGCAGCGACCGCTGCGCTCCATGCCTGGCTAAAGGCCTGATGCTGGGACGCGAGCGGCCCGATCAGCGCGTTATACTGGCTCGCCTGCTGGGAGGTCGGGAACTGGATACCGTTAGAGACGAAGCTCACCTGCGTACCTTGTTCACTAATAAAGTCACCCACCTGAACCAGCTGCTGAGTAAAGACCTGCGCCGCCGGGATCAGCGGTTGCAAGGCGTTTGACGGCTTGGTCACGACTTTCTCATACACCTGGTCATAGACCGGTTTGAGATCCTCGCCCTGCTTCAACGCGGAACGCGACGCATCAGCCTGCATTTTGGCATTTTGCAGCTGCTGGCTCAGTACCCCAAGCGCGCCATTTGACTGGCGCAGCGGTTCGCGCTGGGTCATATAATCCTGTGGAACGCGGATGGCATTCACGCTATCCACTACCGGGCGAATACCGGAATCCATCGCCTGGCTTACCTGCTGTGAATAGCCATACAGAATGGCGTAATCCGACACGAATGGACCAAACTGTTTTTTCTGATCCGCAGTCAGCGTTGGTAAACGCTCGCCGCTACGCATCACTGTATTCTGTAGAAAATCGATAAACGCTTTGCGCTGATCGCCTTCTTTATCGAAACACCCACTCAGGCTAACAACCATCAACAACGCCGCAATAGGCGCAAACCAGCGAGAGCAGGACTTTCCTGTCGCCATTTTATTACTCCTTTCACCCAAAAAGCGCACACCGGCACACGCGTGCCCAACGCTGACAAGGATAGTCCAGGTCAGCCTTGCAAGATAGAGTTTTCATGCAAAACGGGTATTCCCGTTTTTGTACTGACTATTTACAAAAAAATACCTGTGCATCCCTACATATGACTTATCAGGTAATTAGCATAACTATCCATATAGCTGAAACGCGTAAAGCGATCGTTATCGCACAATTAATCACAGCCGTGACGATCCTGTGTCTGGTTTAGGGACTATTCTTAACAGGCTCTCTGATGTTCATGATCCCGATGTGTGATTTATGAGGAGTTCTCAATGGAATTAAAAGATCCTGAGTTTGAGCTGCTGAGCAGCCTGGAACAGATTATTTTTAAAGATGTACCGCCGACGGTTACCCTGAATCAAAAGTCCAATCCTTTTAGTGAATTTGAGCGTTTACGCAAAGGATCGGGCCTGAAAACAGATGAATTCGCAAGAGCGATGGGTGTCAGCGTAGCGATGGTGCTGGAGTGGGAGTCAAAACGTGAAAAACCAACCCCAGCCGAGCTAAAGCTGATGCGCCTGATCCAGGCAAACCCTGACCTTCGCAAGCAGTTAGCCTGATAAAGTTTGTTTGCCCCCGCCCTTGCGGGGGCTTGTGTTTACAGGCTTTCACATCGCCATCCCGTCTCTTCCCACACCAGTTCATGCGTCAACTTCAGCCCTGCCAGAAAGGCTTCATCATGCGACACCACCAGCAGCGCGCCGGGGTAATCGGCTAAGGCCGCTTCTATAGCCTGAACAGAGGCCAGATCAAGATGGTTGGTTGGCTCATCCAGAAGCAACAGCTGCGTTGCCGCTTCACGCCACAATACGCAGGCCAGCGCGGCCTTCAGGCGCTCGCCGCCACTCAGTTCGGCCAGTGGTAGTGTTACTTTCTCTGCGCCCAGCTGAAGCTGCGCTAAACGGGTACGCAGCGCCCCTTCTTCGAGCGGCGTATTGCCCTGGCTAAGGTGTGTCATCACCGACTGCGACAGATCCAGCCGGGAAAGATGCTGATCGAGATACGCACACCTGACGGAGACCTTACAGGTTCCCGTGACAGGGGCGGTTTCGCCCAACATCACTTTCAACAGCGTGGATTTTCCACAGCCGTTCGGCCCGCGTAGCGCCACGCGCATCGGGCCATCCATTCGCCAGTTTATCGGGGAGACAGGCACGTGCGGAAGCACCAGTTCTTCCAGCACCAGCACCTGTTTTCCTTCCGGGATTTCACTGCCCGGCAGGGTAAACATCACCGCGTTATCCTCTTCAACCCGCTCGCGTGCCTGGTTGACCGCAGCGTTCAGAGCATGATTTTGATCGCTATGCTGTTTTTTCCAGGAACCAATACGCTCTTTCGCCGCCCCTTTGTATTTGACCCGTTCAAACGAGGCGATGTTAAGGCTGTCGACCGTGCGAAGCGTTTTGGCTGAACGCCGCAGGCTGTCGTCATGCTCTTTATGCATACGGGCGCGGGTACGCTTGCGTTCGGTGGCAGCATGCTCCAGCGCGGCGCGGGCAGCCAGCTGCTCAGCATCACGCTGGGTTCGATAGCCAGCATAATTCCCACCGTAGCTGCGCAGGCCCAATGCGCTCAGTTCAAGGATACGCGATACCTGGGCCAGCAACTCACGGTCGTGGGAGGCCACCAGCACCCCGCCCTGATACCGGGAAAGCTGCTCGTAGAACCACACGCGGCCTTGCCTGTCGAGGTGGTTGGTCGGTTCGTCCAGCAGCAGGTAATCAGCATCTGCGGCGAATGCGCCGCACAGCAAGGCACGAATGCGCTCGCCGCCGCTCAGCTCTGCCGCGCGTTTATTCGGGTCAAAAGGGGGAAGTTTTGCAGTGATAAAAGCCTGGCTCAGCCGTTCAGCCAGATCCCAGTAACCATCGAGCGTGTCGAGATCGTCGGGTTCATAATGACCGCTGTCGATGCGCGTGCGCGCCGCAAAGATCGCGTCGTAACCAAGCAGTCCGGCAAGAGTCGTATCCGCAGAAATATCCTGCTGCTGCGCCACATAGACGTGTGTACCAAAGCGCTCAATATGACCGCTGGCGGGTTCATCAACCCCTGCCAGCAGCCGCAGAAGACGTGTTTTACCGCTGCCGTTGCGGCCAACCAGCGCGCACACTGACGCATCCAGAGAAAGATTCAGCGGACCAAAAAGGATATCGCCCGTCGCAAACTGACAGGTGACCTGATGCAAAATAAAAGAGGGGGACTGCGTAAAATGAGCCATAAGCACTCCTGAATGAAATCAAAACATCCCCTGCCGACGCGGTGCGTTGAGCAAGGATCGAAATTCATCAGTCGTGTTCGTTCATTTTTGGGGGGCGCTCCTGAGGGCGAAATTTAACGGGAACAAGAATAACGGCAATGCGCCGCCCATTTCAAGGTTAAATTTTCACCAGGCTAATGCCCGAGCGTAAAAAACCCGCCGAAGCGGGTCTCTCAATCAGATAAACGCAAACGCATCGCCAAACAGACGATCTTCCCGCGCGTCACGCTCGTTGCAGAACAGGTCGCGGGCAATTTTTGCCATTTCAAAGCGACCGGCAATATAGATATCGTGCCCGGCCAGCGTCCCATGATCCTGCAATACCGCAGTCAGCACCGTACCGCTGCGCCCGCGCCAGCCCTCTTCAGGCTGCTCGACAACCGGCTCGATGCGCAGGTTTGGATGATTTACGCTCAGCGCTTCCAGCTCAGACAGATCGTAAAGATGCTTCTCTTCACGGCCGCCCCAGTAGATGGTGATATCGCGATTCGGGTTGCGCGCCAGCGCGGTCAGCAGAATAGAGCGGACATAAGAGAAGCCCGTGCCACCGGCAATCAGGATCAGCGGACGGTCTTCGTCTTCACGCAGCCAGGCCTCGCCATGAGGAATATCGACCACGATTTCACGCTCTTTCAGGATGCGGTCCATCACGGCCATCGCGTACAGGTTAAGCTCAGACGCACCAATATGCAGCTCAATAAATTCCTTCTCTGCTGGCGTTGAGGCCATAGAGAAAGGACGCTTATCACGCTCGTCCATCACGACCATCAGGTACTGACCGGCACGGAATGAGAAGGCCGCTTCAGGAACCAAACGGACGCGATATACGGTGTCGGTAATAGCATCTACCGACGTCACTTTACAGCTTAAGGTTGTCATTCGCTCTCTCTGTCGGGAAGTCTATAGGGCTAAACGGTCTTATTCTGCCTTACCGTTATTCATTATGGCCAGCTCGTCCCAGATCGCGTCAATTCGCGCGGTCACGGCAGGATCTTTTTCGATCGGGCGACCCCATTCACGGTCGGTTTCGCCAGGCCATTTGTTCGTGGCATCCAGTCCCATTTTTGAGCCAAGGCCGGAAACCGGCGAGGCAAAGTCCAGATAATCAATCGGCGTGTTTTCCACTAACACCGTATCACGCGCCGGATCCATACGCGTGGTGATGGCCCAGATGACGTCATTCCAGTCGCGGGCATTGACGTCATCATCGCAGACAATCACAAACTTGGTATACATAAACTGGCGCAGGAAAGACCATACGCCCATCATCACGCGCTTAGCGTGACCGGCATACTGCTTCTTCATCGTCACCACCGCCAGGCGATACGAACACCCTTCCGGCGGCAGATAAAAATCAACGATTTCCGGGAACTGCTTTTGCAGGATCGGCACAAACACTTCGTTCAGCGCCACGCCAAGCACCGCCGGTTCGTCGGGTGGACGGCCGGTATAGGTGGAGTGATAGATGGCATCTTCACGCTGGGTAATGTGGGTGACGGTGAACACCGGGAAGTTATCCACTTCGTTGTAATAGCCGGTGTGGTCGCCGTACGGCCCTTCGGGCGCCAGCTCGCCCTGTTCAATGTAACCTTCCAGCACAATCTCTGCGCTGGCCGGTACTTCCAGGTCACTGGAGATGCACTTCACCACTTCGGTTTTGGTGCCGCGCAGCAGCCCTGCAAAGGCATATTCAGACAGCGTATCAGGAACAGGCGTCACCGCGCCCAGAATGGTTGCCGGATCGGCACCCAGCGCGACGGAAACCGGGAAGCGTTCGCCCGGATGGGCCGCGCACCACTCCTGGAAATCCAGCGCCCCACCGCGATGGGACAACCAGCGCATGATGAGCTTGTTCTTGCCAATCAGCTGCTGGCGGTAAATGCCGAGGTTTTGGCGCTCTTTATGCGGCCCACGCGTCACGGTTAGGCCCCAGGTGATCAGCGGTGCGGCATCGTCAGGCCAGCACTGCATGATGGGAATTTTGGTCAGATCCACCGCATCGCCTTCCAGCACTTTTTGCTGGCACGGCGCACCGCGCAGGCGTTTGGTGGGCATGTTCAGCACCTGCTTAAACTGCGGCAGCTTGTCGAACAGGTCGCGGAACCCTTTTGGCGGCTCCGGCTCTTTAAGAAAGGCCAGCAGTTTGCCCACTTCACGTAACGCCGTGACATCTTCCTGTCCCATCCCCAGCGCAACGCGGCGAGGTGTGCCAAACAGGTTGCACAGCACCGGCATGGCGTAGCCTTTTGGGTTTTCAAACAGCAACGCCGGGCCGCCCGCGCGCAGGGTGCGGTCAGCGATTTCTGTCATTTCCAGATACGGATCAACAGGAAGCGTAATGCGTTTGAGTTCACCCTGCTTTTCCAGCAGCGCCAGGAAGTCGCGTAGATCGTGGTATTTCATGCAGTTAATCATGGCCTCTCTGTAAGCGCTTCATTATACGGCGTAAGACCGCGTGATGCTGTAATTTTGTTAAATTAGCGTGAACTTCCACGACTTACTCTCTTTTTCGCCATTATAATCACCTTAGCGATCCCGCCAGGGTTTTGGTATGCTTGCGCCCCGAACAATGGGAAGAGTGATTATGCAGGCCTGGTATTTACTGTATTGCAAACGCGGGCAACTTCAGCGCGCGCAGGAACATCTTGAACGTCAGTCTGTTAACTGCCTGACACCCGTGATCACGCTTGAAAAAATGCAGCGTGGAAGACGCACGACCGTCAGTGAGCCTCTTTTCCCGAACTATCTGTTCGTCGAGTTCGACCCCGAAGTGATCCATACCACGACGATCAGCGCCACGCGCGGCGTCAGCCATTTTGTGCGTTTTGGCGCCCATCCGGCAAGAGTACCGTCATCGGTTATTCATCAGCTTTCTGTCTACCAGCAGCCTGAAGATATTACCGATCCGGAAACCCCTTATGCCGGCGACAGCGTGGTGATCACCGAAGGCGCCTTTGAAGGGTTACAGGCCATCTTCGCTGAGCCGGACGGTGAAGCGCGCTCCATGCTGCTGCTCAACCTGCTGAACAAAGAGGTGTTGCAGAGCGTTAAAAACACCGATTTCCGCAAAGTTTAGAACTGCACGCCGAACAGACGACGCACGTTATCATCGGTTTGTGCTGCCAGCCACTGGGCATCTTCTCCGCGCCAGTGCGCCACTCGCTCAGCAATATGCCCCAGGTAGGCCGGTTCATTACGTCGTGATGGCGGTTTGGGCTGCATATCCCGGGGCAACAGATACGGCGCATCCGTTTCCAGCAGCAAACGATCGGCCGGGATAACGGGTAACAGCTCACGCAGTTCCAGCCCACGACGCTCATCGCAGACCCAGCCAGTGATACCCAAATACAGCCCGCGGTTCAGGCAATCCAGCGCTTCCTGACGGGAGCCCGTAAAGCAGTGCAACACCGCGCCCGGCAGTTTCTCCAGCCAGGGTTCCAGTAGCGCCATAAAACGTTCATGCGCATCGCGACAGTGCATAAACACCGGCATCTCCAGCTCTGCTGCCAGCGCGAGCTGGGCGGTAAATGCCTTCTCCTGCTCTTCAGGCGTCGAGAAGTTACGGTTGAAATCAAGCCCGCATTCGCCAATGGCAACCACTTCTGGCGTTTGTGCCAGACGATGAAGCGCCTCAGCGCTTTCATGCGTCCACTGGCTGCTGTCATGGGGATGCACGCCTGCGGTGGACCAGCAGTGTTGATAGCGTTGCGCCAGCTGCCGTGCCTGCTCACTCTCATGCAGATTCGTTCCCGTCAGTAGCAGCCCACCCACGCCGGCGGCAAAGGCGCGCGCCACCACCTCATCGTGGTCTTTCGCAAACTGGGCGCTGGTGAGGTTAAGCCCGATATCAAACATACGTATCCCCATATGACAACCGCCCTGACGGGCGGTTGGTTTTATTCTTTAGTAGTCTCTTCAGACGGCTCGTCTTCTTCGTCCCGGGTACGCCCCTTTCCGACGTAGAAACGAGCGAAGAACACGCCGACTTCAAACAGGCAGTACATAGGTATCGCCAGTAAGGTTTGCGAGAAGACGTCCGGTGGCGTTAACAGCATACCTACGACAAATGCCCCCACCAGGATGTACGGGCGCTTCTTACGCAGATCGTCAGGCGTGGTCACCCCCACCCAGCAGAGCAGGACAATTGCTACGGGCACCTCGAAGGCGACACCAAAGGCCATAAACAGCGCCATCACGAAGCTGAGGTAGCTGGCGATGTCCGTCGACACCTGTACCCCTTCCGGTGCGGTATGCGTCAGGAAACCGAAGGCCAGCGGGAAGACAACGAAGTAGGCGAACGCCATGCCGATATAAAACAGCAGCGAACTGGACACCAGCAGCGGAATAACCAGCTTGCGTTCATGCTTGTACAGCGCGGGCGCCACAAATGCCCAGACCTGATACAGAATAACCGGCGCAGAGGCAATCAACGACACCCAGAAGGTCAGTTTGATCGGGGTAAAGAACGGTGAAGCAACGTCTGTTGCAATCATCGTCGCGCCCAGAGGCATCTGTTTAATCAGCGGCGCGGAAACCACCTGATAGATATCGTTGGCAAAATAGACCAGACATAAAAAAATGAGGAAAACCGCAATAATGCAGTTTAACAGGCGCTTACGCAGCTCAATGAGGTGCGTAATAAGCGGTTGAGTATCATCTACTGCCATGTTTACGCTTTATCACTCGACGAGGGGGATGATTCGGAAACGGGCGCGGCGGGTTTTACCTCAGCCGTTTTGACCACGGGCTCTTCCGGCGGCACCTGCTTTTTCACTTCGGGCTCCTGCGGCGATTGCTCTGGCGAAGCAGCCTGATGCTCCGCGCTGGAAGGCGTTACACCCTCGCGCTGCTCTTCGCTACCCTTCACCACCGGATTGTGGATGGTGTTTGCTTCATCGCTCGCCTTCTCAGGATCGTTAATGCTGTAAGAACGCTTCATGGATTCCGCCGCTTCGCGCAACTCATCCATTGATGCTTTCAGCTCCGGCGTCAGGTTGTCCATGCTCGCCTTTTCAACCTTTTTCAGGCTGTCCTGAAATTCCTGAAGCTTCAGCTCCTGCGCCAGTTCGTTCTGCACGGTAGTTGCCAGCGAGCGAAGCGCCCGCACCCAGCCCACGACGGTTTTCACCGCAACGGGTAAACGCTGCGGCCCCAACACAATCAGACCAATCACAAAGACCAGCAGTAACTCACCAAAACCAATGTCGAACACGAATTACACCTGCTCTTTATCGTGACGTTTAGCCTCTTCCTTTTTGGCTTCGTCCTGCTTATCGGCGATGGATTTAGCGGTAAAATCAGCATCCTGACTGGTTTTTTCCTGCTTATTCTCATCATCGCTCATGGCTTTCTTGAAACCTTTGATTGACGCGCCCAGGTCGGAACCAATCGATCCGAGTTTTTTCGTGCCAAACAGCAGCACAACGATGACGGCAATGATCACTAACTGCCAGATACTGATACCACCCATGCGTGTTCCCCAGTGATAGATGATTAATTAGTCAGATCGCATTATACGTATGCAATCTCTCGATAGCGACGCTAATTCAGCGCGTTTTTCGCCAGCCAGCAAGCCAGACAACCACACCGGCAGCCATAATCCAGGCTGGCATCATTTCCCAGTCCGGACGATTGATCAACAGCAACGTGCCGCTTATCAGCAGCGTCGCGCCAATTCCGAAGAGATAGCGGGACTGCCCCTGACGCACGCGACTGGATTGAAGCTCGTGCGCGATTTTATCCATGCTGTGCTGAAGGTTCTTGCTCTGACGCAAACTGTCGTAAACCAGTTCAGGAATTTCAGGCATTTTTTCAATCCAGAACGGGCCTTTCTCTTTAAGCGAGCGAACCAGGGCTGGAATACCGACCTGATCCTTAATCCAGGATTCGAGGAACGGTTTCGCGGTTTTCCACAAGTCTAACTGAGGATAGAGCTGGCGGCCTACGCCCTCAACGTAAAGTAATGTTTTCTGAAGTAAAACTAATTGTGGCTGCACTTCCATATTGAAACGGCGTGCGGTGTTGAACAGGTTGAGCAGGACGTGTCCGAAAGAGATCTCCGAGAGCGGCTTTTCAAAAATCGGCTCACAGACGGTGCGAATCGCAAATTCAAACTCTTCCACGTTGGTATCTGGCGGAACCCAGCCTGAATCCACGTGCAGCTCGGCCACCTTACGGTAGTCGCGATTGAAGAAAGCGATAAAGTTCTCAGCGAGGTAGCGCTTATCCTCTTTATTCAGCGAGCCGACAATACCGCAGTCGATGCCGATGTATTTCGGATCTTCCGGGTGCTCATAGCTGACGAAAATGTTGCCCGGATGCATGTCTGCATGGAAGAAGCTGTCGCGGAAAACCTGAGTAAAGAAGACCTGCACGCCACGCTCGGCCAGCAGCTTCATGTTGGTGCCCTGTTTTTCCAGCGCCGCCACGTCCGAGACCGGAATACCGTAGATACGTTCCATCACCATCATGTTCTGACTGCAATAGTCAGAATAGACTTCAGGAACATACAGCATCGGGCTGTCTTCAAAGTTTCGACGCAGCTGAATGGCGTTCGCCGATTCACGCAGCAGATTAAGCTCGTCAATCAGCGTTTTTTCGTATTCCCGAACCACTTCCAGCGGACGCAGACGGCGACCATCCGGCAACAGACGCGGCACCCAGCGAGCCAGGCGATAAATCAGCTTCATGTCTGCTTTGATAACCGGCAGGATATCCGGACGAATCACTTTGATGACCACCTCTTTGCCATTTTCCTTCAGGCGCGCGGTGTGAACCTGCGCAATAGAGGCAGAGGCCAGGGGCTGAATATCGAAATCATCAAACCAGGTCTCGATGGGGATATTGCCCATCGCTTCTTCGATTTGTTTCTTCGCTCTCTCTCCGTCAAACGGAGCAACGCGGTCCTGCAATAGCGCGAGCTGATCGGCAATCTGCGGTGGGAAAAGGTCGCGACGTGTTGAGAGCATCTGCCCAAACTTGATCCAGACCGGGCCCAGCTCCTGTAACGCAAGACGCAGGCGTGCGCCCAGCTCCTGATCCTTATGGCGATTCGGCATCCAGAACAGCGTGCGACGCCAAAGCCGAAGCGGCAGGGTGATACGCATTCTGGGGATAAGCTCGTCGAGCCCGTAGCTCAAAAAGGTGCGAACGATAAAATAGAGGCGCCGAATTTCACCAGGCGTCATTTGCCCTCCAGTTTTTCCAGCCGTTTGGTTAACGCATCAACTGCGCGCTCAACTGCCGCGGTCTCTTCTGCAAACCAGGCGACTTCTAAAGGCCCAGGCGCCATACGCCACTCTTCGGTCAGCACCTCGGCAGCGTAGCGCTGTTGACGGAGCAGACCTTTACGAAGGAAAGCGGAACCCGTGCGCAGCGTTTTGCTTATACCTTCAGCCGCGATGTCGCCGATATAGGGCGCCATCAGTTCCGCCGGGTCGAGTTCAGCCTGATCGCTGAGTGCAACGAAGTTCTGTACCACCTGAATATCGCCTTCGACCTCCAGCTCACCGCTGCGAATAAGCGCCGTCATCTGCTGACGGTCACGCAGTTTTGGCAATACGCTCATGTGCGTAATCACCGAGCAGTCAGCCTCGCCTTCCCACTCACCCAGAACGTCAAGCTGGCGTTCGCTGAAGACCAACACAAGCGGCGTCGAGAACTCCTTTAAAACGATGCGCAGCACCTTTCCGTTAAGCCGCTGACGTGCGGTTTTCAGCGCCGGAGCGCGATACAGAAAGGCATTCAGCACATTCTCGATGCCAGCGGTGACTAAGGGTTTAATGGGCACGGGAAACCTCCACTCAGAACTTGTAACCACGATGCAGCGCGACGACACCCGCCGTCATATTGAAGTATTCCACGTTTTCAAACTCCGCATCCTGCATCATCGCTTTCAGCGTGTCCTGATCCGGGTGCATTCGGATGGACTCGGCCAGATAACGGTAACTTTCTGCATCGTTTGCCACCAGCTCGCCGATGCGCGGCAGAACGTGGAAGGAATAGGCATCGTAAGCTTTGCTCAGCGGGTCGATAATCGGTTTAGAAAACTCGAGTACCAGCAGTCGACCGCCCGGCTTAAGCACGCGGTACATGGAGCGCAGCGCTTTATCTTTATCGGTCACGTTACGCAGACCGAAAGAAATGGTGATGCAGTCGAACGTATTATCCGGGAACGGCAGCGCTTCGGCGTTGGCCTGAACATATTCAACGTTGCCTACCACGCCGATATTACGCAGCTTTTCGCGTCCCATTTTCAGCATGGAGTCGTTGATATCCGCCAGCACCACGCGGCCGGTTTCGCCAACCAGACGGGAGAATTTAGCGGTCAGATCCCC
The DNA here is from genome assembly GCF_049238215.1 of Enterobacter cloacae complex sp. IR5441. NCBI lineage: Bacteria > Pseudomonadati > Pseudomonadota > Gammaproteobacteria > Enterobacterales > Enterobacteriaceae > Enterobacter > Enterobacter cloacae complex sp. IR5441. The sequence goes on along the minus strand of NZ_JBMKIA010000016.1, from coordinate 59,144 downwards.
TGTGCCTCCGGCTAAATCCAGCACCGTTTGTCCACGGCGCACGCCGCTGCAATCAATAGTGAAGCGCTTCCACAAGCGATGAATGCCAAATGACATCAAATCATTCATCACATCGTACTTCGCCGCCACGGAATGAAATACGTGGGCCACCATGTCAGCTTTCTGCGCTTTGGCGACAGTCTGAAAGCCAAAGTGCGTTGTGTCTTGTGAATCGTCAACCATCTCAGAGCCTGCTAATCAGTCAAATGTTCGTGAAGTGTAACAGATTGGGCGCATTTGCCCTACGTTTCAACCACCGTGAAAGAAACGCGCCGGCTGCGCTTCGGGGGATAAACTCGCCGCTAAATCGTTGTCTTCATTGCGGCTATTTTGCTTACCGTCGCCTTCACGCAGACGAAACTCTTCGTCCTGAGCGGTAGCCTGCTCCACCAGTTCCGGATTAATCTCGCGTTTAACTTCCACCCCCAGGCTGCGAAACGCCTCCGCCTGCGCCAGCAAATTGCCACGCCCGGAGGAGAGTTTTTTCATCGCCTGGCGGTAGTTATCCTGCGCGCGATCCAGGCTTTGCCCCACCGAGGACATATCGTCCACAAACAGCCGCATTTTGTCGTACAGCTTGCTGGCGCGATCGGCAATCTGCTGCGCGTTACGGCTTTGGTGCTCATAGCGCCACAGGTTGGCAATGGTACGTAACGCCACCAGTAGCGTGGTGGGGCTGACCAGCATAATGTTATTTTTCAGCGCTTCGGTGATCAGTTCGGGCTGTCTGTCGAGCGCCAGCAGGAACGCAGGCTCGACCGGAATGAACATCAGCACATAATCCAGCGATCGCAGCCCCGGCAACTGCTGATAATCTTTTCTGCCCAACAGACGGATATGGTTACGCACGGAGGCGATGTGCTCCTGCAACGCTGTTTCGCGGGTGTAGTCATCCTCAGCGTTGAAGTAGCGCTCATAGGCCACCAGCGTCATTTTGGCGTCGATAACCACATCTTTGCCCTGTGGCAGACGAACAATGACATCCGGCTGCATCCGCGAGCGCGCATCGTTCTCAATGCTGACCTGCGTTTCGTATTCGTATCCTTCGCGCAGGCCAGAGGCCTCCAGCACGCGCGTCATGACCACTTCGCCCCAGTTTCCCTGCGCTTTGTTATCACCTTTCAGTGCGCGCGTCAGGTTAACCGCCTCCTGCGCCATCTGCGCATTCAGCTGCTGGAGATTACGAATTTCATGCGCCAGCGTGTGGCGTTCGCGGGCTTCCTGACCAAAGCTGTCCTGTACCTGACGGCGAAAGCCATCCAGCTGTTCACGCAGCGGCGTCAGCAGGCTGTTCAGGCTCTGGCGGTTCTGCTCATCCACGCGGCGATTGCTGTGCTCAAAAATGCGGTTCGCGAGGTTCTCAAACTGCTCGCTAAGACGCTGCTCGCTGTTGATCATCTGACGGATTTTGTCTTCGGCGTGCAGTTGGGTGGACTCAAGACGGGTGGTCACTTCACGGAGATCGGCCTCCAGCGAGGTATTGATATCACGCAGATTGCGCAGTTCGTTATTGAGCAGTTCGCATTCGTCGCGCCAGTGGTCACTCAGCGCAAGCTGTTGTTTCGTCGCGCTAAGTTCAGCGACGATCTCCTCGCGCTCTGCCAGCTGTTCGGCTTTCTGCTGCGCATGCTGGTAGCCGGAAATGAGCCAGCCAATTCCCACGCTCACCAGCGCAATCACTGCATAAATCAGGATTGAGATATCCACAATGCCCCCTGCATCAACGTATTACCGCACAAAATAGAATTGTGCTGTATGAACGTCCAGTTTGAAAGGGTTTTCCTGCGAGGCGTTACGCAAAAAGAAAAGGCCGAGCATGTCGACCTTTCAGCACTGAAGAGAGAATTAGATCAGGCGGCGCGCCGCTTCAACCACGATTTTCACCGCATGGCTTTCAGTCTGCTTCATGGTTTCAGCGTTCGGGATCTCCTGCTGAGTACGGTTGACGATAACGCCCGCCACCATACCGGCACGCAGACCCTGGCTTGCGCACATGGTCAGCAGCGTCGCAGATTCCATTTCGTAGTTCATGACGCCCATCGACTGCCACTCTTCCATGGAGCCTTTGAAACGGCTCACCACGCGACCAGAGAAGGTGTCGTAACGCTCCTGGCCCGGGTAGAAGGTATCGGAAGAGGCAGTTACGCCCACGTGGGTGGTTGCGCCCACGGACTTCGCGGCTTCAACCAGCGCGGTGGTGCATTCGAAATCGGCCACTGCCGGGAATTCCATCGGTGCAAAGTGCAGGCTTGCCCCGTCCAGACGCACGGATGCGGTGGTAACCAGCACGTCGCCCACGTTGATGTGCGGCTGAATGGCGCCTGTGGTGCCGATGCGCAGGAAAGTACGAATGCCCAGCTGCGCCAGCTCTTCAACGGCGATAGAGGTAGACGGGCCACCAATACCGGTAGAGCACACGATCACCGCTTTACCGTCCAGCTCTGCGCGCCAGGTGGTGAATTCGCGATGCGCTGCCAGCTTAACCGGCTTATCCATCAGCGCGGCGATCTTTTCCACACGCTCAGGATCGCCAGGGACGATAGCAAGCGTAGCCCCTTTTAAATCGTTTTTAGTGAGGCCGAGATGAAAAACATCAGACTTAGACATAGGTGACTCCTCTGTGGGTCGGTTTGTCAGAAGAAGTAAAACGGTACTTTACAGAAGCAATGTGCATTATTTCGTGACACACCTCACCATGAATGAAAATGATTGCAGTTAATTTCCATAAAATAGTGATTCACATCACATTAACAAGTTATATCGCCGGGTGCTGCACAAAAGATAGACGCTATAAGGCACTGTGGATTGTTAACCTGGTGTCTATATTTATCTTTGCGCTAATCCATTCATTGGTACGGAGAATGCCATGACTGAAAAAACCGGTTTTGCACCTGCTGCGGCCCCGCATGCTTCAACCATCGTCTCAACCCATGAAGAGGCCATTACCGCAGGCGAGACCTCCATTCCCTCCCAGGGAGAGAACATGCCAGCGTACCACGCGCGGCCAAAATCCGCCGATGGCCCGCTGCCCATCGTGATCGTGGTGCAGGAAATATTTGGCGTTCATGAACATATTCGCGACCTCTGCCGCCGTCTGGCGCTGGAAGGTTACCTGGCCGTTGCGCCGGAACTCTATTTCCGTCAGGGCGATCCGAATGATTACAGCGACATCCCGACGCTGTTCAGCAACCTGGTCAGCAAAGTGCCGGACGCGCAGGTGCTGGCCGATCTCGACCACGTTGCCAGCTGGGCGGCGCGCAACGGTGGCGACCCGCACCGTCTGATGGTGACCGGCTTCTGCTGGGGCGGACGCATTAGCTGGCTGTATGCCGCGCACAATCCGCAGCTGAAAGCCGCTGTGGCCTGGTACGGTAAACTGGTGGGTGAAAAGACCCTGAACTCGCCGAAACATCCAGTTGATATCGCCACCGATTTAAATGCCCCGGTGCTAGGGCTGTATGGCGGCCAGGATACCGGCATTCCGCTTGATACCGTCGAGACCATGCGCCACGCGCTGCGGGCGGCAAACGCGAAGGCCGAAATCGTGGTGTACCCGGATGCGGGACACGCGTTTAATGCCGATTATCGTCCGAGCTATCACGCAGAATCGGCGAAAGATGGCTGGCAGAGAATGCTGGCGTGGTTCAGCCAGTACGGCGGGAAGAAAGCGTAATACAAAAAGCCCGGTGGCGGCTGCGCCAACCGGGCAATCCAGCCCCACTACGCCTGACGCAAATTCTGCGCCGCCTGCACCATGTTCGCCAGCGCCGCGCGGGTTTCAGGCCAGCCGCGAGTTTTCAGGCCGCAGTCCGGGTTTACCCACAGGCGTTCCGCCGGAATGCGCCGGGCGGCTTTTTGCAGCAGCGTTTCAATCCACTCCACGCTCGGCACGTTAGGGGAGTGAATGTCATACACGCCCGGCCCGATTTCGTTCGGGTAGTCGAACTCTTCGAACGACTCCAGCAGCTCCATGTCTGAACGCGAGGTCTCGATGGTGATCACATCGGCGTCGAGCGCGGCAATGGAGTCCATGATGTCGTTAAATTCGCAGTAACACATGTGGGTGTGGATCTGCGTGTCGTCCTTCGCGACGGCCGCGTTGAGGCGGAACGCCTCCACGCCCCACGTCAGATAAGCATCCCAGTCGCTGCGACGCAGCGGCAAGCCTTCACGCAGCGCCGGTTCGTCGATCTGAATGATGCCAATCCCCGCCGCTTCCAGATCCGCCACTTCATCACGCAGCGCCAGGGCGATCTGTTTGGCGATGGTTTCCCGGGATACATCTTCACGCGGGAACGACCAGCAGAGAATGGTCACCGGCCCCGTCAGCATGCCTTTTACCGGTTTGTCGGTCAGAGACTGGGCATACTTCGCCCACTCCACGGTGATCGCTTCCGGGCGGCTGACGTCACCGATCACCACCGGCGGCTTCACGCAGCGGGAGCCGTAGCTTTGCACCCAGCCGCTCTGGGTAAAGACAAAGCCGTCCAGGTGTTCACCGAAGTATTCCACCATATCGTTACGCTCGGCCTCGCCGTGCACCAGCACGTCCAGACCCAGACGTTCCTGCTCGACGATCGCCTGTTTGATGTGTTCCGCAATGCCGGTGCGGTAGTGATTCGCATCCAGATTGCCCTTTTTGAAGTCCAGGCGCAGGCCGCGGATCTCGGTAGTCTGCGGGAAGGAGCCGATGGTTGTGGTCGGCCATGCGGGCAGGTTAAAGCGCGCACGCTGGGCTTCGGCGCGCACTTTATACGGGCTCTGGCGCTGGCTGTCCCGGGCAGTGATGGCCGCCAGACGTTTTTCCACCGCCGGGTTATGCACGCGCGTCGAGTGACGGCGCGCCTGGATCGGCGCGCTCCAGTCAGTAATCGCTGCCGTGTCGCCGCTGTTCAACGCGTCGCGCAGCAGAGCCAGCTCCTCACACTTTTGCAGGGCAAAGGCAAACCAGCTTTTCACCTCAGGGTCGAGTCGGGTCTCCACGCTCAGGTCGATCGGGCTGTGCAGCAGGGAACAGGAAGAGGCTACCCACAATTCACGTTTACCGACAATGTCCTTGATTTGTGCATATTTCTCGGTGAGATCGGCACGCCAGACGTTACGACCATTCACCAGACCGGCAGAGAGCAGCCACTCCGCAGGCAGACGCTTGTGCAACTCTGACACATCGTCTTTGCCGTGAACGAGATCAACGTGCAGACCCTGAACCGGCAGCGCGGTAATGGTGTCGAGGTTCGGCGTTACGCCCTCGAAATAGGTGGTCAGCAGCAGCTTCACCTGGCCCGTGAGCGCGTCATACGCCGGTTTGAAGGCATCCAGCCACGCCTGCGGCAGCTCAAGCACCAGCGCCGGTTCATCGATTTGCACCCACTGAATACCGCGCTTACCCAGCTCAATCAGCACCTGCTTATAAACCGGCAGAATATCGTTCAGCAGGCTGAGGCGGTCGAACTGCTCACCTTTCACTTTGCCCAGCCACAGGTAGGTGACCGGCCCCAGCAGCACGGGTTTCACCTGGTGACCCAGCGCCAGCGCTTCGTCCACTTCATCCAGAAGCTGGGTCCAGGTCAGTTTGAACTGCTGGCCCTTAACGAACTCCGGCACCATATAGTGATAGTTAGTGTTAAACCACTTGGTCATTTCCGCCGCTGCCGCTGGCTCACCCGTTGGCGCGCGGCCACGGCCGATGCGGAACAGGGTATCGATATCCACCGATCCATCGTTGTTCTGATGACGAGCCGGCACGTTGCCAAGCAGCAGGCTGGTGGTCAGAACATGGTCGTACCAGGCGAAATCGCCCACCGGCAGCAGGTCTACGCCCGCCTGTTTTTGCTGATCCCAGTGACGCGCGCGCAGCTCGCGCCCCACCGCCAGCAGTTCTTCGCGGGTGGCGTTACCCGCCCAGTAGCTTTCTTGCGCTTTTTTCAGCTCGCGACGCAGGCCAACGCGAGGGAAACCGAGAGTGTGAGTGCGGATTGTCATGGCATACCCCTTGTAGAAATTCGTTATTTAGACGTCCAGATGTTTACACTTCTATAATTGGCAGGTACTGTATATTCCTCAAGCGCAAAATGTTCATGGCGAAGTGAAGGACTTTCATGATCGAGATAAAACACCTGAAAACGCTACAAGCGTTGCGGAACTGCGGTTCTCTTGCGGCGGCAGCGGCCACGCTGCACCAGACTCAGTCTGCCCTTTCTCACCAGTTCAGCGATCTGGAACAACGCCTCGGCTTTCGTCTTTTTGTGCGTAAGAGCCAGCCTTTGCGCTTTACGCCGCAGGGCGAAATTTTGCTTCAGCTGGCGAACCAGGTGTTGCCGCAGATTGCCAGCGCGTTGCAGTCCTGCAACGAGCCGCAGCAGACCACCCTGCGCATCGCCATTGAGTGTCACAGCTGTATTCAGTGGCTGACCCCCGCGCTTGAGAACTTCCGCCAGAAGTGGCCGCAGGTGGAGATGGACTTCAAATCCGGCGTCACGTTTGATCCGCAGCCGTCGCTTCAGCAGGGTGAGCTGGATCTGGTGATGACCTCAGATATTCTGCCGCGCAGCGGTCTGCACTATTCGCCAATGTTTGATTTTGAGGTGCGTCTGGTGCTGGCCCCGGACCATCCGCTGGCCGCTAAAACGCGTATCACGCCGGAAGATCTGGCAACGGAGACGCTGCTGATTTACCCGGTACAGCGCAGTCGTCTGGATATCTGGCGCCATTTCCTGCAACCCGCGGGCATCAGCCCACAGCTGAAAAGCGTGGATAACACGCTGCTGTTAATTCAGATGGTGGCGGCCAGAATGGGGATTGCGGCGCTGCCGCACTGGGTGGTCGAGACGGTTGAACGCCAGGGTCTGGTGGTCACCAAAACCCTGGGTGAAGGACTGTGGAGCCGGCTGTACGCCGCCGTGCGCGACGGCGAGCAGCGTCAGCCGATTACGGAAGCGTTTATTCGCTCAGCGCGGAACCACGCGTGCGACCATCTTCCGTTTGTGCGGAGCGCGGAGCGACCCAGCGGCGATGGACCCACAGCGAAGCCAGGATCACCGTTCCCCCAATAAGGAAACTCGGCCAGTGCGGCTGCTCCTGCCAGATGGCGAGGTTCACCAGTAGCCCCGCCGGCACGTGCACGTTGTTCATGATCCCCAGCGTCCCGGCGTCTACCTGCGTAGCGCCGTAGTTCCACATAAAATAGCCCAGCCCCGACGCCACCACGCCCAGCCAGACCAAAACGCTCCACTGCACGGAGGTAGTCGGCAGCTTTTGCGGATTGCCGAGCAGAAACCACGCCGCTACCGCGACAATCGCCGCGCCCATATAGAACCACGCAAACGCGTTATGCTGCGGCATAGGGCGGGTCTCCATCAGGCGTTTGTAGCCCACCATGCCGATGGCGAAACTAATGTTGGCGAGCTGGACGAACATCAGCCCGGTCCAGAAGTGATCGCTTACCTTGTCATAGCGAATAATCGCCGCGCCAATGACTGCCAGCGCAGCGCTCAGCAGATATCCCCAGCGCAAACGGCGCCTGCTGAGCAAGTCATAAATCAGCGTGATGTAGAGCGGCGTCAGCACGGTGAAGAGCAGAAATTCCGAGACGGACAGGTAAACGTAGGCCCGGAAGCTGAACAGGTACATGATGCCGAGCTGCATCGCGCCTACCAGCATGTACAGCAGTATCGTTTTTAGCGACTGCCCGCGGGTACGCAGGAACGGCAGGAACACCAGCGCCGCCAGCCCCACGCGCATCAGTACCGAGAAGTAGCTGTCGACCGATCCGGCAAGGTATTCGCCAATCAAACTAAAGGAGAAGGCCCACAGGATAGTGGTGATAATGAGTAGCGCCACAATGCTTGTCTCTCAGAAAGAAGGAGAGGCATTGTAGCGAACTCTTTAGTTGACATCTGAACAATAAACAATCAATTGAAGATTATTCAAGGAACAGTTTGCGCAGATACTTAGGCACGGCGTTATCGCCGTTGGTGCCGATCACTTCCAGCTCCGGGTGCAGATCTTTCAGGCGCTGGTGCGCGTTCTGCATGATGCAGCCTTTACCCGCCATGGAGAGCATCTCGGCATCGTTCATGCCATCGCCAAAGGCAATACAGTCTTTCAGATCAAAGCCCAGCCGTTTCGCTACCGCTTCCAGCGCGTGACCTTTGGACACCCCGCCCGCCATCACTTCCAGACAGGTCAGCGTGGAGAAGCTCACGTTCACGCGGTCGCCCCAGCGGGCGTTGATCGCCTGCTCCAGCGGCAGTAACTCCTCATGATTTACACAGGTGAAGAACACCTTACTGATCCCTTCCGGCTCCAGCAGACCCGGCTCGTACAGTGAGTACTGGAATACGGCTTCCTTGAAAAAGCGCATCTCTTCCGGGCGGTGGCGGTTCATAAACCACTCGTCGTCGCGGTAAACGTTAGTGACGATATCCGGGTTGTTATGCACAATGCCGAACAAATCGGTGGCGATGTCGCGATCGAGATTGTGGGTAAAAATCAGGTTGCCGTCCGTGTCATGTACGCGCGCACCGTTGGAGGTGATCATGTACGACTTGATCTCCAGGTTATCGCGGATCTGCCCCACGTCCACGTGGTGGCGGCCAGTGGCGAAGACAAAGTTCACGCCACGGGCAGTCAGGAGTTTTAAGGTCTCTTTCGCATAAGGCGACAGGGTGTGGTCGGGGGAAAGCAGCGTGCCATCTAAATCAGATGCAACAACCTGGTACATAGGGATTTCAACCTCTGGTGGAAAACAATAATCAGTTATGCCTGTTGAAAAATTCAACAATGGCGTTGAGCGCGACTGAGCGCATAGCGTCCTTTTCAAAAAGGATCTCATGGTACGCACCGTTGATGACCAGCGGTTTACCCCCTTCACAGGGATGGCCCGCAGCGGCGCGAAGTTCACAATAGCGGTCATGCATGCGGTTATCCACCACACGCTCTTCTTCCGCCTGGATCAGGAGCGTCGGCGTGTCATCATCGCCTACGCCCGCCAGCACCTGCTCACCGGCATGAATACCTTCCCGCACCCAGTGCCAGGTAGGGCCGCCGACCCGCAGACGCGGTTCATCGGCATAAAAACGCAGGTTGCGGCGATAACGCTGCCGACTGTGGGTTAAGACGTTGATGGCAAACGGCAATGCCCGCCAGCGTCCTGTTCCGATGGCATAGCCTTCTCGAATGCGCTGATGGCCCTCAGCCCAGTCGAGAAGATGGCGCACCATCCAGTCAGGAAAACGTATCACAATGCCGTACATCGGCGCGGTCAGCGCAATGGCGTCACACTGGTGCTTATGGCGCTGCAAAAACAACGTCGAGATCGCGCCCCCCATGGAGTGGGCAAGAATATAACGCTTGCGCCACGGTCCGGGCTCCACTTCCTGCTGCCAGAACGCGGCCAGATCGTCGACGTAATCGCTGAAGTTATCCACGTGGCCGCGATGGGTATCCGGCAACATCCGGCCGGAAAGCCCCTGCCCGCGATGGTCGATAATTAACACATCAAAGCCCAGATGGAACAGGTCATACGCCAGCTCGGCATATTTGATATAGCTTTCGATGCGCCCGGGGCAGACCACAATCACCCGGTCATTTTTTTCATCACGGAAACGAACGAAGCGTACCGGGATTTCCCCGACGCCCATAAACTCATCTTCCTCACGCTGGCGCCAGAAATCGGTCAGCGGCCCCATGGAGAAAGCAGCAAATGCGTTTTCTCGTGTTTCCCAGTCCTTTTTCTGCTGAAACATTGGGTTTCCACCCCCCGTAATTCAGGGAATATCGTTTTTTTCGTCACCGGTCACAAAATGACTCAACAATAGCGTATTGTGGCATAAAAACAGACGATCCGGGAGTTTCAAATGACCTTCGAATGGTGGTTCGCCTACCTGCTGACATCCATCATCCTCAGCCTTTCACCTGGCTCGGGCGCAATCAACACCATGACCACCTCCATTAATCACGGCTATCGCGGCGCGGCGGCGTCAATCGCCGGTTTACAGACCGGGCTTGGCATTCATATTGTGCTGGTGGGGATTGGTCTGGGCACGCTGTTCTCCCGTTCGGTGCTGGCCTTCGAGGTGCTGAAATGGGCTGGCGCAGCGTATCTTATCTGGCTGGGTATTCAGCAGTGGCGCGCCGCAGGCTCGATTGATCTGCATACGCTCTCCCGGACGCAAACACGCGGCCACCTGTTTAAACGCGCGGTGTTCGTTAACCTGACCAACCCGAAAAGCATCGTGTTCCTCGCCGCCCTGTTCCCGCAGTTTATCGTGCCGCATCAGCCACAGGTGATGCAGTACGTGGTGCTGGGCGCGACTACCATTATTGTCGATATCATTGTGATGATTGGTTACGCGACGCTGGCGCAGCGAATTGCGGCGTGGATCAAAGGGCCTAAACAGATGAAGGCCCTGAACAAAGTCTTTGGTTCGCTGTTTATGCTGGTTGGCGCGCTGCTTGCGTCAGCGCGTCATGCTTAGCGAGAAATGATGAGATGAATGCCGAAGCCGGCGAACAGCGCGCCGGCAAAGCCGTCGATCCACTTCGCGATGCGCTGGTAGCCGCGACGCATCGCCGGTAAGGCAAACAGGCTTGCCACAACGGTAAACCAGGCGAACGTCTCAACAACGATCAGCAGGAAGATCCCCCAGCGCGCGCCCGCGCCGACGTTATCCCCCACGAACAGCGAGAATACCGAGCCGAAGTAGATAATCGCTTTCGGGTTCGCCAGGTTGGTCAGCAGCCCTTTCACAAAGCTACGGCCGCCCGTTGCCAGCTCAACCTTTGGCTCTTCCGGCTTTTTCTCTTCTTTCTTCAGCGCCCCGCGCAGCATCTGGTAGCCCATCCAGCACAGGTACAGACCGCCGCCGACCATGATGATGTTATGCAGCCACGCCATTTTCGCCAGGATCAGGTTCAGACCGAGCAGCGCAACCGCCGCCCAGACCATGACGCCCATGGTAATACCGAGCACACCCATCATTGCCTCTTTGCGGGAGCGGCTGACGGCCGTTTGTGACACGAAGAAAAAGTCAGGGCCAGGGCTCATCAGCGCCACGATGTGCACTAACGCCACGGTGAGAAATAGCATTAACATAATTAGCTCGCGGGGAAATAATGTAGTGAGTCACCATCCTGGCACTTTTTCGCCCGGCTGACTACTCCTCATCATCACCATCAGCGTGGGAACGGATGAGCGCCATAAACTCTTTACCGAAGCGCTCCAGCTTGCGCGTGCCAACGCCGTTGACGCTGAGCATCTCACTGGCGCTGAGCGGCATTTGCTCGGCCATCTCGATCAGCGTCGCGTCGTTGAACACCACGTATGGCGGGATGTTCTCTTCATCCGCAATGGCTTTACGCAGCTTACGCAGCTTGGCGAACAGCTTGCGGTCGTAGTTGCCGCCGTAGGATTTTTGCATCACGCGCGGCTTCAGGGCGACGACGCGCGGAACGGCGAGCTTCAGTTCAACCTCGCCACGCAGGACCGGTCGCGCCGCTTCGGTCAGCTGAAGCGCAGAGTGCTGGGCAATGTTCTGCGTGGCAAAGCCGAGATGGATCAGCTGGCGGATGATACTCACCCAGTGCTCATGGCTCTGGTCTTTCCCGATGCCGTAAACCGGCAGCTTGTCGTGACCCATATCGCGGATACGCTGGTTGTTAGCCCCGCGCAGCACTTCAACGACGTAGCCCATCCCAAAGCGCTGGTTCACGCGTCCGATAGTCGAGAGCGCCTTACGCGCGTCCATCAGGCCATCGTACTGCTTCGGCGGGTCGAGGCAGATATCGCAGTTGCCGCACGGCGCCTGACGCCCTTCACCAAAGTAGTTGAGCAGCACCAGACGGCGGCAGGTTTGCGCTTCGGCGAAGGCCCCCATCGCGTTAAGCTTGTGGCGTTCGATATCCTGCAACTGCCCCTGCGGTTTCTCCTCGAGACAGCGGCGCAGCCACGCCATATCCGCCGGATCGTAAAACAGCATCGCTTCCGCAGGCAGGCCGTCACGCCCGGCGCGGCCGGTTTCCTGATAGTAGGATTCGATATTGCGCGGAATGTCGAAATGCACCACAAAGCGCACGTTGGGCTTGTTGATCCCCATCCCGAACGCCACCGTTGCGACCACGATTTGCAGGTCGTCGCGCTGGAATTTCTCCTGCACGTCGGCGCGGATATGGTTCTCCAGCCCGGCGTGATAGGCCGCGGCGCTAAAGCCACGGTTTTGCAGACGGGCGGCGGTGTCTTCCACCTTCGCACGGCTGTTGCAGTAGATGATGCCGGACTTACCGCGCTGCTCCTGCACGTAGCGTAAGAGCTGATCCAGCGGCTTGAACTTCTCCATCAGCATATAGCGGATGTTCGGGCGGTCGAAGCTGCTGACCTGAATATACGGGTCGTTTAGCCCCAGCAGGCGAACGATGTCCTGACGCGTGGTGTCGTCCGCCGTGGCGGTAAGCGCCATAAACGGCAGCTCGGGGAAGCGCTGACGAAGCTGGCCAAGAGCGGCGTATTCCGGGCGGAAATCGTGCCCCCACTGGGAGATACAGTGCGCTTCATCCACCGCCAGCAGCACCGGATTCCAGTGCGCCAGATGATCGAGGAAGTTGTCCAGCATCAGGCGTTCTGGCGCGATATACAGCAGGCGGATCTGCCCGGTGCGGCACCCGGTCATTACCTCTTGCTGTTGCTCGCGGGTCTGCGTCGAGTTCAGGCAGGCCGCCGCCACGCCGTTGGCAATCAGCTGGTCGACCTGGTCTTTCATCAGGGAAATAAGGGGCGATACCACGACCGTCAGGCCATTAAGCACCAGCGCGGGCACCTGATAGCAGAGCGATTTTCCGCCGCCGGTCGGCATGACCACCAGGCAATCGCGGCCTTCCAGCACGGTTTCAATGATGGTTTCCTGGCCAGGGCGGAACTGCTGGTAGCCAAAGGTTTCCTGCAAAACCTGTTTAGCCAGCGATTCCTGATTCAATACTTCCGCCTGCGCCACGTTAACCCCATATGCCAGAAATGAAACAGGCGCTATTTTCAGCGCCTGAGAGAGAAACTTCAACGTTTAACGCAAAAACATTCGAGCAGCTTAGAAAATATCGTTCAGCATGACGCCCACACCGACGCGGGTCTGATTGAAATTGTAGTCGATCAGCGATTCGCCATACCCGCTATACACCTGAGTATAAAGACGAACGTGTTTCGTTACCGGGTAGCTCAGGCCCAGCTCTGCACCGCCGTAGCCGGTATTCCAGTTGTACTGGCCTTTGGCGCTCAGCACCGCGTCACCCAGCTGATAGCCCACTTTAAGCTGATAGTAGCCCATATATTTGGTGATATCCGGGTTGTCATCGGTGCTGCCCACCACGTACCACGGCTTCACTTCCACCATGAAATTGCCGTTCTGCGCCATCAGACGCGTATATATGCGGTTCCAGCTGCGTGAGGTTGGGTCGGAACGACCGTTGGAATCGTGGTTATAGCCCACCTCCACGTCTCGCAGCGTCCAGCCTGCAAACTCATAATCGGTGGCGAAACCGAGGAACAGCTGCGGTTCATAGTTGGTTTCGCGAAACGGTGAAGATTCCCCGCTGTTGGAGAGCTGCCACCATGACTTCTGCGTGTAAGACGCGCCAAGCACCGAGTTCGGCCCCAGGATGCCGCGCCAGAACGGGAAGGCGAGGCTGAGCTGGAACTTCACCTCATCTTTACGCGCATTATCAGACCAGTTATAGGAGCTTATCGCCTCTTTGTTGAGATCGCTGGTCTGGGTGTAGATCACGTAGTTTGTATCATAAGGGTACAGCGTGAACGGATTGTCATGCTCCTGAAGCATATTGGCGATGATGCTGCCCTTAACGGCAGGTTTATCATGCACCTCTTTGATCGTCGCTTCCTGCGCATATGCTGTGAGGGGCAGCGCAACCGCCGCCAGTAACCAACCCAGATACGTCCGCATCGGTGGTGTTCTCCTGAAATGGTGACATTTAATGAATAGTTTTGTCCGGGCATTCTACAGACTTCTGCGATAACTTCCGCTTCCTCGTTTCTTAAAGTGGCATTCCTTTATCCCGAAGCATAAAATCAACATTTTGTTAACAACAAGGATGCCACGTCAGATGTCAGCCACACTCACCGCCGAAGAAACCTTAAAGCTCGTGGGCGAGATTTTTGTGTACCACATGCCGTTCAACCGTGCACTGGGTCTTGAGCTGGAGCGATACGAAAAAGACTTCGCTCAGCTGAGTTTCAATAATCAGCCAATGATGGTCGGTAACTGGGCGCAAAGCATTTTGCACGGCGGGGTCATTGCCTCCGCGCTGGACGTGGCGGCCGGTCTGGTGTGCGTGGGCAGCACGCTGACGCGCCATGACACCATCAACGAAGATGAGTTACGCCAGCGCCTGTCGCGCATGGGCACCATCGATTTACGCGTCGACTACCTGCGTCCGGGACGCGGAAACCGCTTCACCTGCACCAGCAGCCTGCTGCGCGCCGGGAATAAAGTTGCCGTCGCCCGCGTTGAGCTGCATAACGAGGAGCAGGTTTATATCGCCAGCGCAACCGCCACTTATATGGTGGGTTGAGACGGCAAATTCGGGTAAAATTACTTCACTTTTTTGTAACGGATTTTCCCGATGGATGCTAAACAGACGCGGCAGGGCGTTTTACTCGCCCTTGCCGCTTATTTTATTTGGGGTATCGCACCGGCGTACTTCAAACTTATCGCCTATGTCCCGGCGGACGAGATCCTCACTCACCGCGTCATCTGGTCCTTTTTCTTCATGATTGCGCTGATGAGTATCAGCCGTCAGTGGTCAGGCGTCAAAACGCTGCTGAAAACCCCGAAGAAGGTCTTCCTGCTCGCTCTCTCTGCGGTGCTGATTGGCGGAAACTGGCTGCTGTTTATCTGGGCGGTGAATAACCATCACATGCTCGAAGCCAGCCTGGGCTACTTTATTAACCCGCTGGTCAATATTTTGCTGGGGATGATTTTCCTTGGTGAGCGCTTTCGCCGGATGCAGTGGGTGGCGGTGATTCTGGCCTTCTGCGGCGTGCTGGTACAGCTGTGGACCTTCGGCTCACTGCCGGTTATCGCCCTGGGGCTGGCGTTCAGCTTTGCCTTCTACGGCCTGGTGCGTAAAAAAATTGCCGTGGAAGCGCAGACGGGAATGCTATTTGAAACCCTGTGGCTGCTGCCTGTCGCCGCGATCTACCTGTTCGGTATTGCCGACAGCGCCACCAGCCACATGGGCAGCAACCCATGGTCGCTGAACCTGATGCTGATGGCCGCAGGCGTGGTCACAACGATCCCCCTGCTGTGCTTTACCGGCGCGGCAACGCGTCTGCGCCTCTCCACGCTGGGCTTCTTCCAGTACATTGGCCCCACGCTGATGTTCCTGCTGGCGGTGGTGTTTTACGGCGAGGTGCCGGGTGCGGATAAGATGGTGACGTTCGCCTTTATCTGGGTGGCGCTGGCCATCTTCGTTGCGGATGCGATTTATACCCAGCGCAGGGTGCGCAAAGGGCTGTGATGTTGCCCTCACCCTAACCCTCTCCCACAGGGGAGAGGGTTCCCCAGTAATTTGAAAGCAAAAGCGATAACGTTGCCTCAGAATAACTGAGGGCTTTACAGGGATGTTACCTCCGCCCGTCCCCGATAAGCCGGAAGGAATAAGCCGAAGGCACCGCGAAGCGGCGATTTTCCGCCGGAAGCCCGGGTCGCCAGGGTGGTGGCGACTGAGCCACCCTGGCACGTTCACCGGTCATGTCGTGACAGAGTAGCAAGGAACATAAAGTGAACGGAATGACCACCAGAGCCGTATGTTCCCCCTCACCCCAGCCCTCTCCCTCAAGGGAGAGGGGGCCGTCTGTGCAGGCATTATTTTGTGGGGAACCCTCTCCCACAGGGAGAGGGAATTCGATCGTAGGGCGGGTAAGCGCAGCGCCACCCGCCAGATTTTTACAGCCAGTTCTTCCGCTTGAAGTACAGATACGGCGCCAGCCCGGCGAGGATCATAAAGATAATCGCCCCCGGGTAGCCAAAGCTCCACTTCAGTTCCGGCATAAACTCAAAGTTCATCCCGTAGCTGGACGCCACCAGCGTCGGCGGCAGGAACACCACGGACACCACCGAGAAGATCTTGATGATACGGTTCTGCTCGATGTTGATAAAGCCCATCGCCGCCTGCATCAGGAAGTTGACCTTCTGGAACAGGGATTCGTTGTGCGGCAGCAGGGATTCGATATCGCGTAAGATCTCACGCGCCTGCTCCAGCTGACCGCCCGGCAGACGCGCCTTGCGCACCAGGAAGTTCAGCGCGCGCTGGGTATCCATCAGACACAAACGCACCTTCCAGCCGATATCTTCCAGCTCAGCCAGCGTGGACAACGCTTCGTCGTACTCATCGCCCTGATGGCCTTCCATGATCACGCGGCTCAGCTTTTCCAGGTCGCTGTAGATGTTTTCGATTTCATCCGCCAGCTGTTCGATTTTGGTTTCGAACAGATCCAGCAGCAGCTCATAAGCGTTGCCGTCCATCATCGCCTGGCTGCGGGCACGCATACGGTAGAGACGAAACGCAGGCAGTTCGCGCTCGCGCAGGGTGAATAGGCGGCCATCGCGGATGGTAAACGCCACGGTGGAGTTCCCCGCGTGGTCTTCGGCATCTTCGAAAAAGAAGAAGGAGTGAATGTGCAGGCCGTCTTCGTCTTCAAAAAAACGGGCGGATGCTTCGATGTCTTCCAGTTCCGGGCGTGTCGCCAGGCTTTGCCCCAGTTCAGATTGTACGCGAAGGCGCTCATCGTCGTCCGGCTCGAGCAGATCCACCCATACGGCATCAATGAGGGGCTGTGACTCTTCGGCTTCAAGCCGAGTCAGTCGGTTATTTTCGAGTTGAAATGCGCTCAACATGACCGGGACTCCCAATGCAAAAAATATCGGACAGTTCGGTGGGCACACAGAAACAAATTGGGTTTCAGACCATTAAACAGCCTGACTCAGCGCGACGGGAATGATGCAGTCGCTGACAACCACTAAGGCCATCAGCAAGAGGAGATAGCCTTAGGAGTTGTTCCTGGATGACAGGGAATTGAGCCAGTATCTACTGGGTGTGTCCAAGGCGAATGTCCTCTTAGCGTAATCGTGCGCGCATGTTACGCCAGCAATAACTGTGGCGTCAACACGCAACGGAACGCTGAAGGGCATTAATTGACCTTCAACGTATAAGGCTAGCAGATTATTACAAAATAGTGATATTTTTCTGAAAGTTACACACTTTCCAGCTTGGCATAGGCTGCCACCAGCCATTTGATCCCCTGCCCCTGGAACGCTACCTGCAAACGGCTGTGCTCGCCGCTGCCTTCCAGGTTGACGATGGTGCCTTCGCCAAACTTCGAGTGGCGCACGCGCTGGCCCAGCTTGTAACCGGTGTCGGTTTCAGAGATCGGCGAGCCCATACGCTGATGGCTGACCGGACGGCTGATGCTGGCGCGCAGGCGCACCTCTTCCACACACTCTTCCGGCAGTTCGCCGATAAAGCGCGACGGACGGTGATAAACCTCTTTCCCGTACAGGCGGCGAGTTTCCGCGTAGGTCAGGGTCAGTTTCTGCATCGCACGGGTCACGCCCACGTAGGCCAGACGACGCTCCTCTTCCAGACGCCCGCCTTCATCCAGCGACATCTGGCTCGGGAACATCCCCTCTTCCATCCCGACGATGAACACCTGCGGGAACTCCAGACCTTTTGCGGAGTGCAGGGTCATCAGCTGAACCGCATCCTGCCAGGTATCGGCCTGCCCTTCACCCGCCTCCAGCGCGGCGTGAGAGAGGAATGCCTGCAACGGCATCAGGTCTTCGTCTTCTTCGTTGTAGCTGAACTGGCGCGTTGCCGTCACCAGTTCCTCTAAGTTCTCAATACGGGTCTGGCCCTTCTCGCCTTTTTCCTGCTCGTACATGGTGCGCAAGCCGGAATCTTTGATCACCCGGTCGGTCTGGACGTGCAGCGGCATGTCGGCCGTTTCCTGCGCCAGCGCGTCGATTAACTCCAGGAAGCGCTGCAATGCGCTGGCGGCGCGCCCGGCAAGGGCTTTTTCCTGTAACAGCTCGCGGCACGCCTGCCACAACGTGAGCTGACGATCGCGCGAGGCCTGACGCACCACGTCCAGCGTACGATCGCCGATGCCGCGCGTCGGCGTGTTCACCACGCGCTCAAACGCTGCATCGTCGTTACGGTTGGCAATCAGACGCAAATACGAGAGCGCATCTTTGATCTCCTGACGTTCGAAGAAGCGCATACCGCCATAAATGCGGTACGGCATGCTCACCTGCAACAGCGCCTCTTCCAGCACGCGCGACTGGGCGTTGCTGCGATAGAGAATGGCACACTGCTCCAGCGCGCCGCCGTTCTCCTGCCAGGTTTTAATGCGGTTCACCACGAAGCGGGCTTCGTCGAGCTCGTTGAAGGCGCAGTAAATCGAAATCGGTTCGCCGTCGACGCCATCGGTCCACAGCTTTTTACCCAGGCGCCCGTTGTTGTTCTCAATCAGGGCGTTGGCCGCGCTCAGAATGTTGCTGGTAGAACGGTAGTTCTGCTCCAGACGGATGGTTTGCGCGCCGGGGAAATCGTTGAGGAAGCGCTGGATGTTCTCCACCTGCGCGCCGCGCCAGCCGTAGATAGACTGATCGTCATCGCCTACGATCATCACCTTGCCGGTATCCCCGGCCAGCAGGCGGATCCAGGCGTACTGGATGTTGTTGGTATCCTGGAATTCGTCCACCAGGATGTTGGTAAAGCGTTCACGGTAGTGTTGCAGGATATGCGGTTTGTTCAGCCACAGCTCGTGGGCGCGCAGCAGCAGCTCGGCGAAATCCACCAGACCGGCGCGATCGCACGCTTCCTGATAGGCCTTGTAGACGTTCTGCCAGGTCTGCTCGACCGGGTTACCGAAGCTCTGAATATGATGCGGACGCAGCCCTTCGTCTTTCTGACCGTTGATGTACCACATCGCCTGACGCGGCGGCCACTGCTTCTCATCGAGGTTCATCGCCTTGATCAGGCGTTTCAGCAAGCGCAGCTGATCTTCGCTGTCGAGGATCTGGAAATCCTGCGGCAGGTTAGCGTCCATATGGTGCGCGCGCAGCAGACGGTGCGCCAGGCCGTGGAAGGTGCCAACCCACATGCCGCCCTGGCTGGTGCCCATCAGCTGCGCGATACGGTGGCGCATCTCCGCCGCCGCCTTGTTGGTGAACGTCACGGCCATAATCGAGTACGGCGAGCAGTTCTCCACGCTCTGTAGCCAGGCGATACGGTGAACCAGCACGCGCGTCTTACCACTGCCCGCTCCAGCCAGTACCAGCAGGTTTGTACGCGAGGCGGCAACCGCGTCACGCTGTTTATCATTAAGGCTGTCGAGCAGGTAAGAAACGTCCATTGGCACCGTCACGTCATGTCGGGCAGGCAAATGTTTCCATTCGCCAAAACCCTGTTAATTTATACAGAACAATTGATGATTATATCAGCGTCGTGAGGGATGCCAACCGTGAAATTTCCACGTGCGGCAGAAGACGGCTATCCGGGGTAGTCATCAGATCGGCATTTTCCGGCTTGATCCAGCAGGCCTGCATGCCGCAGCGGATCGCCCCGGCGACGTCTGTGGTCAGGTCGTCGCCCACGTGCAGGATCTCACCGAGCGGCAAATCCAGTTTTTCCGCTGCCAGATGATACATATCGTTGAACGGCTTCGAGCGTCCGTGCGGGCCCGCGCGCAGCACGAACTGAAAATAGTTCCCCAGACCAAACAGTTCAGGCTGAGCGTTGCCGTTGGTGATGGCCACCAGCGGCCACTTTTCGGCGAGCTTCGCCAGCGTGTCGTGGGTCTCCTGCGGCACGTCGATCCGACTGCGCCATTTGGCGAAGTTTTCCATGGCCGCTTCGGCACCCGTGGCCGCGTCCTGCGCGCTCAGGCCGGCATTGAGCATCGCCTGCTCAACCGCACGGCGGCGCCATTCGGTCACGTCATGGTAAATCTCCGGTTCGGTTTCCCGCAGGGACTGACGCAGCTGCTGGAAGTCTTTGTTCTGCATCGCTTTCAGCGCAGGATGGTAGTTCTGCACAAACGCCAGCGACTCCTGCTCGGTACGCAGGATCACCGGGCGGTTATCGTAAAGAGTGTCATCAAGGTCAAACGTCAGGGCTGATATCTGACCGAGTGGGCGGTAAAAACGCATTATTTCCCCCGTTTGGCGCGTGGATGCGCCGCGTCATACACCGAGGCAAGGTGTTGGAAGTCTAAGTGGGTATAGATTTGGGTGGTCGACAGATTCGCGTGACCAAGCAGCTCCTGTACGCCGCGCAGGTCGCCGCTTGATTCCAGCATGTGCGTCGCAAAGGAGTGGCGCAGCTTGTGGGGGTGAACGTGGCTGTTCAGCCCCTGCTTAATGCCCCACTCCGCAAAGCGCTTCTGCACGTTACGCGCCGAGATCCGCTTGCCGAGTTTCGACAGGAACAGCGCATCTTCGTCGGCGCCAAACAGCCCGCGCAGGTCCAGCCAGTGCTCAATCCAGGAGACCGCGTTGCGGCCGATCGGCAGGCGGCGCTCTTTGCTGCCCTTGCCCATCACCCACACCTCGCCGGATTCCAGATCGAGGTGCTTTAAGTCGAGGTTCACCAGTTCAGAGAGACGCAGGCCCGCGCCGTACATCACCTCCAGCATCGCGCGGTCGCGCACGGCCAGCGGATCGTTAAGATCGATATCCAGCAGGCGGTTTACGTCGTCGACGTCGATATTTTTCGGCAGATGACGCGGGGCTTTCGGCGTGGCGATCCCTTTTGCCGGGTTGGCTTTCAGACCGCCCTGACTGACCAGCCAGTCGAAGAAACTGCGCAGGGCAGAGAGCCGGAGCGCCAGGCTCGCCGGGCTGAGATTTTTTTTACGGCTACGCACGACGAACCCGCGTACCGTGGCGGCGTCACATTGTTGCCAGCTTTTCAGGCCGATTTCATCGGCAATCTGCATGATGGCATCAAGCTGACGCTGATAGTTGAGCAGCGTAATAGGGCTGAGCTGGCGTTCCACGCCCAGATAGCGCAGAAAGCGGTTGACGTCAGTGGCGAGCAATCCGTCCGTCATACGCGCTCAATCCAGCGCTCCAGCAGCTCAGGCAGCATCAGGGCGATCTCCTGCAACAGTTGCGTGCCCTGCCCCTGTTCATAATGATGCGCGTCGCGGCTGGTAAATAACATCACGCCCAGGTCACCATCGCGCCCCATCAGCGACATCGCCACCGAGCCGATAGCTTTGGCTTCCGGCAGCACCACCAGCAGTTCTGGCCCGTTAAGCGGCCCCAGATAGTGGTGCTCATGGCCCAGACGCTGAATGCGCAGCGGCTCAAACGCCTGACGGCTCAGCGCCAGATGGGTAAACCCGGACGGCGCGCCAATGCGCCAGCGGTCAGGGAAGAGACGGATCGTCGCGCCTGCCAGCCCCAGCTCGCGCGCCCAGCGGTGGAAGCGGTTGAGGAACTCTTCGAGACTGTGCGCGGAAGCCAGACGCGCCTGAAGGTGCAGTAGACGGTAGAACAGGCTTTCGTTATTGCTGGCCTGCTCCATCAGCAGCGTCATGTTCTCTTCGAGCTGATTGATGTGGTTGCGCGAGCGCGCCATGTGCCATTCAACCAGCGACACGGTCTCGCGAACCGGATGCGGCACGCGCATCCGTTCGACGACGCGTGCATTGCGGATAAAAAACTCAGGATTGTGCAGCAGGTAATCCACAACAGCGCTGTCGTCCAGCTCTGATACAGGTTCCCGCAGTTCTTCCCCTGGTTGCTTCATAGATGGATAAACCCGTCATAAACATGTGTCGCCGGGCCAGTCATGTACAGTGGATGACCCGCTCCTTTCCAGGCGATATCAAGACGTCCGCCCGGTAATTCCACGCGAACCTCTTCTGCCAGTAACCCCTGTGAGATACCGACGGCCACCGCCGCACAGGCACCGCTTCCGCAGGCCTGGGTTTCGCCCGCGCCGCGCTCGTAAACCCGCAGGCGAATGTGTTCACGCTTCACCACCTGCATGAAACCGATGTTCGCCCGCTCCGGGAAGCGCTCGTGGCTTTCCAGCACCGGGCCGAGCGTTTCAACCGCCGCGGTTTGCACATCATCCACCTGAATCACGCAGTGCGGGTTACCCATCGAGACGACGCCGCACAATACTGTCTGCTCGGCGGCACGCATAATATAGGTCTTTTCCGCTTTGTTGGCGCGAAACGGCACGGCAGAGGGTTCGAAGTTCGGCTCGCCCATGTTCACGCGCACCAGTTCGTCGTCGGTGACGCTGAGCACCATCCGGCCGTTGGCGGTGCTGACGCGGATATCGCGCTTGTTGGTCAGCCCTTTCAGCCGAACAAAGCGGGCAAAACAGCGCGCG
This sequence comes from Enterobacter cloacae complex sp. IR5441, assembly GCF_049238215.1. Classification (NCBI taxonomy): domain Bacteria; kingdom Pseudomonadati; phylum Pseudomonadota; class Gammaproteobacteria; order Enterobacterales; family Enterobacteriaceae; genus Enterobacter; species Enterobacter cloacae complex sp. IR5441. The sequence continues at coordinate 36,689 of NZ_JBMKIA010000016.1, read as the reverse complement.
CCGTTGCCGCACTGGGAAACTTCGCTGCCGTCGGCGTTAAAAATGCGGTAGTGAAAGTCCAGGTCAGGATCGTAAGGCGGCTCCACCACCAGCAGCTGGTCAAACCCCACGCCTATGTGTCGATCCGCCAGGCGACGGATCAATTCCGGGGAGAAAAAGACATTCTGCGTTACCGCGTCGACGACCATAAAGTCGTTGCCAAGGCCATGCATTTTAGAGAACTGCATCATTTGCTCCATTGCGCGGGTACAGAACGTAATTGTCAGAGATTGACCTGAGTCGGGCCGCCGTTATTGCCGCGATCGTTGGTATCCGGCGTAGATGACTCGATACCACTTTGCACCGGTTTTGTCGGCGGTGGTGCGTTTTTATCCTCTGGCGGGAAGTACAGTGGTCCCTTCAGTCCACAGCCGGTCAGGCTAAACAGAGTGACAAGAACGACAAGCGTTCGGAAGACGTTTTTCATGTAGAGGTTGCCCGTAAGTTCAAATCTGTTTCTATCATCGCAGGAGAAGACACAAAAGCAAGAGTTTGCCGCTTTCCTGCAACGGGAATTATTTAGCGTTATACTGCCGCCATCACGAAAAACAGGAATAAAACCATGAACGACAGTGAATTTCATCGCCTTGCCGATACCCTGTGGATGACCATCGAAGAGCATATCGACGACTGGGACGGCGACAGCGATATCGATTGTGAAATCAACGGCGGGATCCTGACCTTAAGCTTCGAAAACGGCAGCAAGATTATTATTAACCGTCAGGAGCCGCTTCACCAGGTGTGGCTGGCGGCGAAACAGGGCGGCTATCACTTTGATCTGAAAGGTGACGAGTGGGTCTGCGATCGCAGCGGCGAAACGTTCTGGGATCTGCTGGAGCAGGCAGCGACGGCGCAGGCGGGCGAGGACGTGAGTTTCAGGTAGTTGCGTTGCCCGGTGGCGGCTACGCCTTACCGGGCCTACAACGGCTCGAACCGTAGGCCGGGTAAGCGTCAGCGCCACCCGGCAACAGCGGCTCGGACCGTAGGCCGGGTAAGCGATAGCGCCACCCGGCAACAGCGGCTCAAACCGTAGGCCGGGTAAGCGATAGCGCCACCCGGCAACAGCGGCTCAAACGTAGGCCGGGTAAGCGTCAGCGCCACCCGGCAACAGCGACTCGGACCGTAGGCCGGATAAGCGATAGCGCCACCCGGCGAAAAGCCTCAGGAAAAATACTGCTGCAACAGCGGCGCAGTTTCCTGGTTAGCGGGCGCCGCCGGGGTAATCGCCTGCGTACGGAACGGGATCACCTGCGCTCGCCCATCCACATTCACAATCTGGTAGAACTGCGGCAGGTTGAAGTTGATAAAGCTTGAGCCGTAGGTAAAGCGATCGTGCGAGGACGAATAGAAGCGGCTGACGTCGCGCACCAGCTCCTCTTTGCTGCCTTCGCAGTGGTGATACACCTCGGCACGGTTGGTTTCATCCAGAATGTAGATGTTAAACCCGGCGTTATCGCCCGACTCTTCGAAGAAGAACTGAATAATCCCTTCACTCGCAAAGCCATCCACCACCTGCGGCAGCTTAACGTGATTGGTTTCCACCTGAACCGACAGGCCATGCAGTTTGTTGTGTGAAATCGCACCGTAGAATTCAATGGCGTTTTCCAGCTTCTGCACCGACACGTTCAGGCGCTCAAAGAACAGCCCCCAGGTCTGGCCGGAGACGCGTAGCGCTTTAAAGCGCCCGGTTTCCTGTCGGGTGCTGGAGAGACGCAGTTCGATGCACTCAGACACCAGCTGCTGAACGCGGGTACGAATCAGGCCGCGCAGGTGCTGACTGTAGCAGAACACCTCCACGCTGTCCGGCGGCGCGGCGTCCTGGTGCATCTTGCCGAGGATCGTTTTCAGCGCCTCGATCATCGCCTGCTCGCCGTTAAAGTGCAGGGTACGCACTTCGTTCCACGAGTTGCGGTACAGCAGATCCACGCTGCCCACCAGGCAGTTTTGCTGCTCGCCAAAGCTAAAGACGTCCAGCTTGCGGAAGTCAAAGTGAACCACCTGATTACGGAAGGCCGCCGTCGGGTCGTATTCCAGGTTGACGATGATCGCCAGATGGCGAATCTCACACGGGCTGTAGAGCGCTTTTGGCGTCGGCGCAGGCAGACGCAGCGGGAAGTGGTGCGAGACATCCGCCACCATCTCCTGCAACTTGGCTAAATCGACCACCTCGTTGCCTTTGATAAACAACCGGGTACGTGAGGTGAGAAGGCCGTTAAACCAGGCCCAGGCCACCAGCTTGTTCAGGTAGCGGTTATATTCCAGCGGCTGATGGCTGATGATCGAATCCATGCTTGGCGCACGGTTGTACAGATACCACCCGGTGCGGTTCGCGCGGCCCGGCGGCACGTAGATAAAGGTCAGATTCGGTTCAGACAGGTCAGGCGAAATCTGTGGGTTAACCAGCGTTACCTTGCCCGGCAACGCTTCAAACGCGGCGTACAGTTTGCGGGTCAGCACCCCGATATCCTGTGGGCTGGCAGAAACGCTAAGGTTGTTACGGCGGGCAAAGCGGATCAGGTTGCGGTAGCTCTGCATCATCGCATCAAGCAGTTCGTTGTGCGCCTCACGCACCTGATCGATCTTCCAGTTGGCGCGGTTGTCGAGCATGGCGAGACGCTCTTCGTCCCATCCCCACTCTTTGACTAACTGGCTGACGACTTCACGACGCCAGCCCACGCAGGCGCGTTCGCGGCTCAGTTTTTCACAGACTTTGAGATAGAAACATCGACGCACCAGGTCAAGACGCGTGGCGTCCTCAATGGCTGTCAGGTATTCGGTGACGCGTTCCAGCATCATGCAGTAGGCATCAAGACCGTAGGAGACGATCTCCCCGTCGTGCAGACGCTGTTTAATATCTTTCGCCAGCAGGCGCGGCGTGGGGTATTCCCAGGAGTAGGCTTCCAGCAGCAGGGTTTTCAGCACCGCTTTGTACGGTGAATCAATGCTCTTATAAAGCTGCCAGAGGCTTGCGCCAAAGTACTCTTCGGCGGACAGGGAGCTCAGGCCGCCCAGATCCAGCCACTCGTTTGGCGTCAGAACGCCCTGCGAGTAAAGCGACATGACGTAGTCGTCATAATTCTCTTCTTCATCGCACGGCACCATATTCCACAGAATACGTTTCCCGGCCAGGCGAACGGCAGTACGGTAAAACTCATCCAGCAACAGGATGTGCTGAGTCGAGCCGCAGTCTTCACCACCCAGACTGCCGCTTTCGTTATGGCGGAAACGGTTTTCATCAATCAGGAAGAAGCTCACTTCCACGCCGAGCGACGCCGCCCAGCTCTCCAGCAGGCTGCATTTACGCTGCAACAGCTGGCGCTCTTCATTGTCGAGCCAGGACTGATGGCAGACCCAGATATCCAGGTCAGAAGAGCAACTTTGCCCAACCGATGACGTGCTGCCCATGGAGTAAACCCCGGTAATCGGCAGCTCGCCTTTCGGCGAATCCTGCGGCGGCATACCACGGTAGAGTTCAAGTTCAGTCAGGTAATGCTGTTGGGTTTCATCAGGCGTGAAGAGGCAAATGCCCTGGGGAACGTTACCATCAAGGTAACCCGGCATCAGCGGATGGTGATAGTGCAACAATGTTGGCAGTAGACTGTATACCTGCTGGAAAGCAGGGCCCATGGCAGCAAGCGCGCGATCCACACGCAATTGATTGATGGCATCCAGTCTCTGTTTCAGAGTCTCAATATAGAGGTACAAGACGTATCGCCTGATGTTTCCGGGTGTCGCACGCCAGTCAGAACACAAAAAGCAGCGGACCCGCAGTATTTCAAAAAATAACCGTTACCCTTTTTTCGCCTTTTGCTTTTCTGGTGGTACAGACGAAAAAATGGTCTAAAACGTGATCAATTTAACACCTTGCCGGTTGACCGTAAAGAAAGATGCGCTACATACAAGTGTAGCACCGTTCTGTACGTGTAAATTCCTGAATACGGCGATGGCTGACTAATACGCCGCCCTGTCCCTCTCACTCTTCATCAACCGTAAAACTGCCATCCGAGTGTCAACAATGTTAGGATGGTTAGCGATTGATAATGACGGTAACAAGCATGTTAGACAATGTTTTGAGAATTGCCACACGCCAAAGTCCTCTTGCGCTCTGGCAGGCACATTATGTTATGCAGCGCCTGGAAGCCTGCCACACCGGATTACGCGTTGAGCTGGTGCCAATGGTCACGCGTGGCGATGTCATTCTTGATACGCCGCTGGCCAAAGTGGGCGGAAAGGGTCTGTTTGTCAAAGAGCTGGAGCTGGCATTGCTTGAGAACCGCGCCGATATCGCCGTGCATTCGATGAAGGATGTGCCCGTTGAGTTCCCGGAAGGGCTGGGGCTGGTGACCATCTGCGAACGCGAGGATCCGCGCGATGCGTTTGTCTCTAATCGCTATGACTCGCTCGATGCTTTGCCGGCAGGCAGCGTGGTCGGCACGTCAAGTTTACGCCGCCAGTGTCAGCTGGCTGAACGTCGCCCGGATCTGGTGATCCGTTCGCTGCGCGGGAACGTCGGCACACGTCTTGGCAAGCTGGATAACGGCGACTACGATGCCATTATTCTTGCGGTTGCGGGCCTGAAACGCCTGGGGCTGGAAGAACGTATTCGCGTCGCGTTGCCGCCGGAGCTGTCGCTGCCCGCCGTCGGCCAGGGCGCCGTTGGCATTGAGTGTCGTCTGGATGATGCGCGCACTCAGGCACTGCTCGCGCCGCTGAATCATGACGATACCGCCGTTCGCGTAAAAGCCGAGCGCGCGATGAATACTCGCCTCGAAGGAGGCTGTCAGGTGCCAATTGGCAGCTATGCTGAATTAACTGACGGTGAGCTGTGGCTGCGTGCGCTGGTTGGCGCGCCGGACGGCTCGCAGATGGTTCGCGGTGAACGTCGCGGCAAACCGCAAGATGCCGAGGAGCTTGGCGTATCGCTGGCGGAAGAGCTGCTGAATAACGGCGCGCGTGAAATTCTGGCCGAGGTCTATAACGGAGAGCCCCCTGCATGAGCATACTTGTCACCCGCCCTTCTCCCGCAGGAGAGCAGTTAGTGAGCCGTCTGCGCGCACTGGGGCAGGTGGCCTGGAGTTTTCCGCTGATTGAATTCTCCCCCGGTCGCGAGCTGCCTGAGCTCGCTGACCAGATGCGTCTCTTGCAGGAAGGCGATCTGCTCTTTGCGCTGTCGCAGCATGCCGTGGAGTTTGCCCATGCGCAGCTGCAACAGCATGCCGTTAGCTGGCCTCACGCCCCCCGCTATTTCGCCATCGGGCGCACCACGGCGCTGGCCTTACATACCGCGAGCGGAATCGATGTTCGTTACCCGTTAGATCGGGAAATCAGCGAAGTCTTGCTACAATTACCTGAATTACAAACCATTGCCGGAAAGCGCGCGCTCATTTTGCGCGGCAACGGTGGCCGCGAACTGCTGGGCGAAACGCTGCGCGAACGCGGCGCAGACGTGACGTTTGTGGAGTGCTATCAGCGCTGTGCGAAACACTATGATGGCGCGGAAGAAGCAATGCGCTGGCACGCCCGCGGTATTAATACGCTGGTGGTCACCAGCGGTGAAATGTTACAACAGCTTTGGTCGCTGATTCCGCTTTGGTATCGCGAAAACTGGTTACTCCGCTGTCGGCTTCTGGTCGTCAGTGAGCGTCTGGCGAACCACGCCCGGGAACTGGGCTGGCAGGATATTCGGATCGCTGAAAACGCCGACAACGATGCGCTGCTGCGCGCATTACAATAACTCTCAAATGGGAAGCCATAATGACGGAACACGAAAAATCCTCCGCCGTGGTTGAAGAGACCAGGGAGACTGTGGACACCACGTCACAGCCAGAGACGACAGACACAACCGTTGAGAAGAAAAACGGCAGCAACAAAACCAGCCTCACGCTGAGCGTGATTGCCATCGCGATTGCGCTGGCCGCAGGCGTGGGACTCTACGGACTGGTGAAGAAACAAGGCACCAACCAGACGGCCACCAGCGACGCGCTGGTTAACCAAATCACTGCCCTACAGAAAGCGCAGGAGACGCAAAAAGCTGAGCTGGAAGGCGTGATCAAACAGCAGGCTGCCGCCCTCGCCGACGCGAATAGCAAACGTGAAGAGTTGACCAAACAGCTGAGCGAAGTGCAGGAAAAAGTCGCCACAATTTCGGGAACCGATGCCAAAACCTGGCTACTTTCACAGGCCGATTTTCTGGTGAAACTGGCCGGGCGCAAGCTCTGGAGCGATCAGGATGTCACCACCGCCGCCGCGCTGCTGAAAAGCGCCGACGCAAGCCTGGCGGACATGAACGATCCGAGCCTCATCAACGCTCGCCGCGCTATTACGGAAGATATCGCCAGCCTGTCCGCGGTTTCTCAGGTCGATTACGATGGTATCATCCTTAAGGTAAATCAGCTCTCCAACCAGATTGATAACCTTCAGTTGGCCGATAATAACGACGATGACTCCCCGATGGATTCTGACGGCACCGAGCTGTCCAGCTCCCTGAGCGAATGGCGTATCAACCTGCAAAAGAGCTGGCAGAACTTTATGGACAGCTTTATTACCATTCGCCGCCGCGATGAAACTGCCGTGCCGCTGCTGGCGCCGAACCAGGACGTCTATCTGCGTGAAAACATCCGCTCCCGCCTGCTGGTGGCTGCCCAGGCCGTACCGCGTCACCAGGAAGAGACCTACAAACAGGCGCTGGATAACGTTTCAACCTGGGTACGTGCTTACTACGATACCAATGACGCAACCACGACCGCGTTCCTTGAGGATATCGACAAGCTGAGCCAGCAAAACATCACCATGAACGTGCCGGACAAGCTGGAAAGCCAGCCGATTCTGGAGAAGCTCATGCAGACGCGCGTGCGTAACCTGCTGGCCCAGCCGGGCGTTCCGGCAGAGCGTCCGGCTGAAGCACCTGCCGCCGCGCCAGCGCCTGAAAGCGCGCCGCAAGGAGAGTAATGATGCTAAAAGTCTTCTTACTCTTCATCCTGCTGATCGCCGGGATTGTACTGGGGCCGATGCTCGCGGGTCACCAGGGTTATGTATTGATCCAGACCGATAACTACAATATCGAAACCAGCGTAACAGGGCTGGTAATTATTCTGATCCTGGGTGTGGTCGTTCTGCTGGCAGTGGAGTGGCTCCTGCGTCGTATTTTCCGTACCGGCGTACATACGCGCGGCTGGTTCGTTGGCCGTAAGCGCCGTCGCGCCCGCAAGCAGACCGAGCAAGCGTTGCTGAAGCTGGCCGAAGGCGACTATCAGCAGGTTGAAAAGCTGATGTCGAAAAATGCCGACCATGCAGAACAACCGGTTGTTAACTATCTGCTGGCCGCTGAGGCGGCGCAACAGCGAGGCGATGAGGCCCGCGCCAATCAGCATCTTGAACGCGCGTCTGAGCTCTCTACTAAAGATCCGATTCCGGTTGAGATCACCCGCGTTCGTCTGCAACTGGCGCGCAATGAAAACCATGCCGCCCGTCACGGCGTTGACCGTCTGCTGGAAATTACCCCTCGTCACCCGGAAGTGCTGCGTCTGGCTGAGCAGGCATATATTCGGACCGGTGCCTGGGGCTCGCTGCTGGACATTATCCCTTCCATGGCGAAAGCCGACGTGGGCGATGATGAACATCGTGATGAACTTCAGCGTCTGGCCTGGATTGGCCTGATGGATCAGGCGCGCGCCGATCTCGGCAGCGACGGCCTGAAAACCTGGTGGAAAAACCAGAGCCGTAAAACGCGCCAGCAGGTTCCTCTTCAGGTGGCGATGGCAGAACATCTGATTGAGTGTGACGACCATGACACCGCGCAGGAGATCCTCCTCGACGGTCTCAAGCGACAGTATGATGACCGCCTGGTGATGGTCATCCCGCGTCTGAAAACCAACAATCCGGAACAAATTGAAAAAGCACTGCGCCAGCAGATCAAAACCGTGGGCGATCGTCCGCTGCTGTGGAGTACGCTGGGCCAGTCTCTGATGAAACACGGCGAGTGGCAGGAGGCGAGTCTCGCCTTCCGCGCCGCGCTGAAGCAACGTCCGGACGCATTTGATTACGCCTGGCTTGCTGATTCGCTGGACAAGCAGCATAAGCCGGAAGAGGCCGCAGCTATGCGCCGTGATGGGCTGTTATTGACGTTGCAAAATAACGGAACGCAGCAGTAATTAACAGGAGGCCAGATGGCCTCCTTTTTTACGCCCATAAAAAAACGCCTGCTATAAAAGCAGGCGTTAAAACAGGTCTGTAAGACAACATATTTGGTGCTTCACTCAACGTTGTGTCCATGGTGTCTGATGAGGCCGAAGCGACATCTGTCAGTGGACGATAAGCACCGTAAACGGCTCTGCGTCATTCCTGAGTTTATGAGGCCTTAAGGCGAACATAAGAGATGGAATGAGCATCTACACGCATATTATTGCATGTAATGTGCCAGGTTTACACGCAGAACTTTTACATCGCGCAACATTTTAAGATAAAAGGAAATTATGCTGTTTAGAACCGCCTGAAGCCATACAACATCGCGCTGAAGGCGGCGATATGTCGTCACCAGGAGACAGGTTAAGAGGTAAAATAATAAATTCTTTAATATTAACGGGTTATATGTCGCTGAATCGCGACAAGGATATAGAGTGTTGTCGGGGAAAGGCTACAGGATAAAAAACGCAGAAAACAAAAAACCCCGCCGAAGCGGGGTTCAAAATTGGTCGGCGAGAGAGGATTCGAACCTCCGACCCACTGGTCCCAAACCAGTTGCGCTACCAAGCTGCGCTACTCGCCGATGTACTGCTTTTTTGAATTTTTAGTTCAACTCATTAAAAGTCGTGGTGCGAGGGGGGGGACTTGAACCCCCACGTCCGTAAGAACACTAACACCTGAAGCTAGCGCGTCTACCAATTCCGCCACCTTCGCAATTCACAACTCTTTCAATAATGGGGTGGCTAATGGGATTCGAACCCACGACAACTGGAATCACAATCCAGGGCTCTACCAACTGAGCTATAGCCACCACTGTATTCTTTCACGCGGTTCTGACTACTTCTCAGACCACCGCAGCTCTAGCGCCGGGACTAAAATGGCGCGCCCGACAGGATTCGAACCTGAGACCTCTGCCTCCGGAGGGCAGCGCTCTATCCAGCTGAGCTACGGGCGCTTAGCGCCGTTGCGGGGCTGGATATTACGTACCTCCGTCCCCGCTGTCTAGTGCTTTTTTGAAAAAAATGCGCGTTTGGTTATGGTTTGCACATTTTGCCGCTTATTCCTCCACTTTATGGGCGGAGCCACGGCGGCCCAGGCCAAAAAGTTTATATGCAGCTGTGACGGCAGCCAGGAAGATCATCCCGACAAACAGCGACATGCGGGTATCTTCATTAAAGTACATTCCAATTAATACGCAAATCAGGAACGCCATCGTCAAATAGTTCGCATACGGGAACAGAATGGAGCGGAACGGATGGCTGGCGATCGCTTTTTTGTGCGCCTGTCGGAAACGCAGCTGGCTAATCAAAATGACAAACCACGGTACCATTCCCGGCAGCACGCTGGCGCTATAGACGTAAACAAACACGCGCTGCGGATTCGGGATGATGTAGTTCAGGCAAGAGCCAATCAGCAGAATCACAATCGACACCGCTACGCCCGCCACCGGTACACCCACGCGGGAGACTTTACCCATCACCGCCGGCAGCTGTTTGTTTTGCGAGAGCGCGTAAAGCATACGCCCGCAGCTGTACATCCCGCTGTTACAGCCGGAGAGCGCCGCCGTCAGCACCACAAAGTTGATAATGGCGGCCGCCGCCGTGATGCCAATCTTAGCGAAGGTTAAGACAAACGGGCTGCCGGTGGTGCCGATCTCGTTCCATGGGAAAATGGTCACGATAACGAAGATCGCGCCCACATAGAAAATCAGGATACGCCACAGCACCTTGCCTACCGCGCTACGCAGCGTGACCTGCGGGTTTTTCGCCTCACCTGCGGTAATGCCGATCAGCTCAACGCCCTGATAAGAGGCGACAACGATACAGAGCGCGGTCAGGAAGCCTTTCCAGCCGCCGGCAAAGAAGCCGCCGTGTCCGGTCAGGTTACCGAAACCAATCGCGTGCCCGCCGTTACCGAAACCAAAGAAGATGACACCCAGACCCACAACAATCATCACGATAATGGTGGTGACTTTGATCATCGCAAACCAGAACTCGATTTCACCGTAAAGGCGAACGGCGGCAAGGTTCGCCAGCGCCACAAGCCCTACGGCGATGAGCGCGGGTATCCACTGGGCCATCTCCGGGAACCAGAACTGCACGTAGACCCCGATGGCGGTGATCTCCGAAATCCCGACGGCCATCCACATAAACCAGTACGACCAGGCCGTGAGATAGCCAAAGAACGGGCTCATATAACGGTGGGCGTAAACGGCGAAAGAGCCCGTTACCGGCTCCAGAAACAACATTTCGCCCATTGAGCGCATGATGAAGAAGACGAACAGCCCGGCAATAATATACGCCAGCAGGACGGAAGGCCCCGCCCATTTCAGCGTGCTTGCCGAGCCCATAAACAGGCCAACGCCGATAGTGCCGCCCAGCGCGATCAATTCAATATGTCGAGCTTCCAGCCCACGCTGAAGCTCCGGTTTTTTCTCTGCCATAAATCCTCGGTTGTGTTTGCTGTTTCCCGACTTATTGCCGGGTATTGTTTTGAGGGGTACTGAAATACGGAGCGAATGGTTTCTTAAATTCTGGCAAATGGCAAACAATGCATTAAAAAAATGAATGCATTGTACAGAAATCCAGCAGTTTTACAGGGGGGGTTGCAGCGCGAACAGCAGATCGCGCTGCATATTGATTACATTTTCCCGGTGTAGTGCCAGGCGAGGTAGCGCAGCAGACGAATCTGTCGTTTGATACGCGTCGGTTGAGAGAGCAGGCGGTAGAGCCACTCCAGCCCCAGGTTTTGCCAGACTTTGGGCGCCCGCTTAACGTGGCCGGTAAAGACGTCGTAGGTGCCGCCAACGCCCATATAGAGCGCATCCGGGCTGACCAGACGGCAATCGCGCATCAGAATTTCCTGCCGCGGCGACCCCATGGCGACAGTGACAATTTTCGCCCCGCTGTCGCGCACGCGCTCATATAACGCCTGGCGATCTTCCGGCCTGAAATAGCCATCCTGGCTGCCCACGATGTTAACATTCCACTGGCTACGCAGCTTTTGTTCGGTCTGCGCCAGCACCTCTGGTTTGCCGCCAATCAAAAATACCGGCGTGCCTTCAGCGCCTGCGCGTTCCATAAGTCGCTCCCAAAGGTCAGCACCCGCCACGCGAGACACATTAGCGTCAGGAAACTTTTTACGAATTGAACGCACCACGCTAATACCGTCGGCATATTTAAACTCCGCGGCTTCAATCAGGCTTTTCACTTCCGCATTATCTTCAACCGCCAGCATTTTTTCTGCGTTGATGGCCACCAGCGTGCCCGATTTCATCTGCCCGTCCGCGAACAGGAAATCCAGCGCGTGTTGCATGTCACGCCAGCCAATAAGCTGTAGCCCACGCAGCGCATAACGCGGGGCTGAAGTTGTATCCGTCATGATAATCCCTACTCAGACTTGCGACAGCGTTGTGCTGCCCTGTGGCTCACGTCTGTGCACAAGCCCTGCACTGTCAAACAACCAGTACAGCAGTTTTGCCAGCAGCAGACAGAGACCGAAAACGACCATAAAAAACACCACGCGTGAGACGAACGAATCCAGTCCCTCGCGCGCCAGAACGATCATATTGAAAATGGCACCGAAACAGAAACTGTGCAAAACAGCGGCTTTGTAGCGGTTGGTCTCTTCGTTACCCAGCGTATATAGCCAGTCGAACCATTTTATTATCAACCCGACCGCGATCGCGCCCGGCAGGATAAACCACGTTCCGCCCATCACTACCAGCGAGCCAATCAGGGTTGGGGAAATCGCCAGGCCCGAATGGTTGTTCAGCACTTCCCAGGTAAAGTAGTTCGCCGTATTCAGGACAATACCGGGACGGTCGGGCCACAGCCACGTCGGTATAAAGACATAGAAATCGCGAACAATCGGCGCCAGCCCCTGGAATTCGATTTTGTCGTAGTTTTGCAGCAGTAAAGCCAGGTTTTCCCACGGCGAGAAGGTATCGCGCGTCAGATACAGGAAGGTATAAAACGCTTCGTCGCCGGCCACGTTCAGTCCGTAGCGCTTCAGCGCCAGCCAGAACATCCCCACAATGCCAAAGACGCCTGCCGCCGCCAGCATCCACAGCGAGATCCAGCCGCGAATAATGCCGATAAACAGGAAAATCGCGAAGGCGATAATGATGTTGGCGCGGGTGCCGCCGACGATCATGTAGGTCAGAATGCCAAATGCGACGGTGCTGACCAGGAAGAACAGCCAGGCTTTGCTGTCCTGACGCAGGAAAAAGACCACCAGCATCGCCGGAATGAAGAAATAGAAGAAACGCTTGAGCGCGACGCCGGAGACTTCGGCGGAGAAAATCTGGCTATAGGACTGCAACTTAAACAGTAAAAAGCCGTTATGCATGAAGAAAATCGCCACGCTGACGAGGGCGATGGTCATCAGCATAACCCACGTCAGATGGGTTTCTACCCGGTTCATGGTAAACAGCGGACGACGGGGTGTGGTGTCTTTCGCCGCGCGCAGGCGCGTTTTATAGGTGATGTAATACACCGCGTAGAAGCAGGTCGCAGAGAGCAGCGCCTGCAACAAGATTTCCGGCGGAGCGACGCCAACATCAAAGCGGAACACGAGGATGCTGGTCAACGGGAAGCCAAAGAAAAAGGTCAGCAAAAACAGCAGCGAGAAGAATACGTTGAAGTTAAAACGTACGCGCCGGAATTCAAACCATGTGAGCGTGGCGATAAACAGCGTGCTCAGCAGCCAGACCACCAGCAAGCCGCTAAATTGCAACTGGCTCATGCGTTGTCTCCTGAAGCAATACGCAGCGCGCGGTGCCACGGCGTGAGATAGTTCGGGCTGAAAAAGTCGATGCTATTTTTATCCACCAGCGTGAGCTGACGCTGCGCTTCCCGTACCACCTCGACATTAAGCGTGTCAGAGGTAAACAGCACCGGAATATACTGTTCGGCCATGTCCTGCCAGAACGGGTTTTCGCGGTTGAGCACGCACGGTACGCCCGCCTGAATCAGCAGACACAGCGTACCAATCCCCTGCTGACGGGCAAAGATGAAATAGCCCAGATCGCATTTTCGCAGCAGCGCGAGATAGTCATCAAATTCCAGCTTATCGCTGAGAATGTGCAGATTTTCCGCGCTAAACAGCCCAAGCCCCTGCTGGCGAACGTCATCGATGTAGGCGTCGTTATTGGCGGGATAGCCCATCGGCACCACCACGTTCACCGTATCGCCAAACTGCTGATGCACCGCCCGCAGCGCCGCGACATGCTCGTTACTGCGATCGCCGGAATTTCCCACCAGGATAGTCAGTTTGCCCTCACGAACCGCGTCATTCGCCATGGTATTCAGTGCCGGATCCATACGGGTCGGAAAATAGAGCAGTTCCCCGCGAACCTTCGGGTGCTGTTGAGCAAAATAGTTGAGGTCGCCACGGGTAGCAAAAACGCAGCCCACGCGCGCCTGCGCCAGACGACGCAGCGGATAGAAAAGACGGAACTTCCAGCCGTGGGAGACTTCGTAGAGATCCGCTCCCCAGATATGCCAGCTGAACTGGGAAGGTTTTATCCCGCCGCTTAACAGCGCCAGCCACAGCCCGGTATTGAATTGTCCGTGGAAGAAGAAACGCTGGCTTCGGTCCGCTTTGGCTTTCGCGACAACGGCTTTGGTCAGGGCCGCTTTGTCTGGCGAGAAGGTGATGTGCAATGCCGGACACGCCGCGCTCAGGCCGTTATCGCGTCCAACGACCATAAACTCGCGCGCATCGGGCGTGCCGGATGCCAGTTCATCGTTGAAGAACCGCAGAACGGTCTGGTTATGATGCGGGATATCCGATCCCAGTATGTGTATCAGTGCAGTCATGCGCGTTTACGCCAAAGTAAAAATACGCCGCAACAGGCAGCGAAATAAACGATATAAGTTGCCATATAGGCCTGAGCCGCCCCCAGCGCACCGTGGGTGGGGATCAGCCAGTGAGAAAATGCCGTCAGCAGCGCAAACTGGCCGATCTCTGCCAGGATATACAACCGCAGCGAAGCCTTCGCAATCACCAGATAGCCGAAAACGTATGCCCCCACTTTCAGCACATCGCCGACCAGTTGCCAGGCAAACAGATCGCGCATGGCGGTAAACTTCGCCGAAAACAGCAGCCAGATGGCGAAATCACGCAGTAACCAGACGGTAAAGCTGGCGATCGCAACCGCCGGCAATACAAAACGCAGGGAGCGAAAAATCTCGCGGGTAATATCCTGCCTGGAAGTCAGGCGCGATAAGGTTGGCAGTAAATAGACGCTAAAGGAAGCCGTAATAAATTGGAGGTAAGCATCTGAAATGCTGCTCACGCCCTGCCAGATCCCCACTTCATCCCAGCTGTAATGCGCTGCCAGCAGGTTTCGCATCATCACGTAGGCAACGGGAAGCGTTACTGAAGTGATGAGCGCCATCAGGGTAAACTTTCCTAGCTGCCCCGCCAGCATCTTGTCCCACTGCGGTTTCAGGTAATTCAGCGGGACATTGCCTCTGCGCATCAGCATAAACGCTGCCGGAATGACAACGAGCGCAGGCACCAGCGCCAGCCCCAGCAGCGCGCCTTCATAGCCGCCCAGCCGATAGCAAAAGTAGTAGGCGATAACGCCGATGATGCTGCCGAGGATCAGCGCCAGCGCATTCCCGGCGGCATCACGGAAGCCTTTCATCAGCGCCAGCAGCAGGTTTGCCCAGGCGATCCCCATCTGAACGAGCGCCACCAGGCGCACCAGCCCCTGATAATGCGTGTGTCCGAACAGCCCCTGGCTGATGGGTGCCGCCGCCAGCAAAAAGACGACGGCCAGCAACGTAGAGAAGCCCAGCACCATAGCAGAGGAGGTGCCCACCACCGTGCGGAGCTTTTCGGCATCGTCATGATGCTGCGCGACGTATTTGGTGACGCCATTGAATATCCCGGCTCCCGCCAGCACGCCAAGCACCGTGACCAGCTGGCGGAAGTTCCCTGCCAGCCCAACGCCTGACGGACCAAATGAGACGGCCAGCAGCTTGACGACCAGTAACCCGGCGCCAATTTTTACAAGCGTGGACGCTGCCGTCCACACCGACGCTTTTGCCAGAGACATATCAGGCGAAATAACTCAGAAGCGAATTGATCACCGTACGCTGGTTCACCGGCGCGAGGTTGTAGAACAGGGGCAGGCGGAGCAGACGTTCGCTCTCTTTGGTGGTGTAGCGGTCTTCACCGGCAAACATCCCGAAGGCTTCGCCAGCCGGGCTGGAGTGCAGCGGAATATAGTGGAATACCGCCATAATTTCCGCCTCTTTCAGCCAGGCAATCAGCTTGCTGCGATCGTCGTTATCGCGCAGCTTGATGTAGAACATGTGAGCGTTGTGGATGCAGTCTGCCGGAATAGTCGGCAGTTCAATACGTCCGGCTTTTGCCAGCGGCTCCAGCGCGTCGTAGTAGGTTTGCCACAGGGAGAGGCGTTGCAGATTGATGCGCTCTGCCGCTTCCAGCTGCGCCCAGAGATACGAGGCCTGCAAATCCGCCATCAGGTAGCTTGAGCCGATATCGCGCCAGGTGTACTTATCCACCTGACCGCGGAAGAACTGGCTGCGGTTGGTCCCTTTTTCACGGATCACTTCCGCACGCTCCACCAGGGCACGATCGTTAATCAGCGTCGCGCCGCCTTCGCCGCCTGCGGTGTAGTTTTTGGTTTCGTGGAAGCTAAAGCAGCCGATATGGCCAATGGTGCCCAGCGCGCGCCCTTTGTAGGTGGACATCACGCCCTGCGCGGCGTCTTCCACCACAAACAGGTTGTGCTTTTTAGCGATGGCCATGATGGTGTCCATCTCACAGGCCACGCCCGCGTAATGCACCGGCACAATCGCCCGCGTTTTATCGGTGACCGCCGCTTCAATCAGCGTTTCGTCGATGTTCATAGTATCCGGACGGATATCCACAAACACTATTTTCGCCCCGCGCAGGACAAACGCGTTCGCCGTGGAGACGAAGGTGTAGCTCGGCATGATCACTTCATCGCCGGGCTGGATATCCAGCAACAGCGCCGCCATCTCAAGCGATGCGGTACAGGACGGCGTCAGCAGTACCTTGGCACTGTGAAAACGTTGCTCCATCCACTGCTGGCAGCGGCGGGTAAAACCGCCATCGCCACAGAGCTTGCCGCTGCCCATAGCAGACTGCATGTAATCAAGTTCAGTGCCCACAACGGGAGGCGCGTTAAATGGAATCATCTTGTCACCTGTATAACCAGTAGGCGGTGGCGTCGATGCTGGCACCACTCGCAATATAACGTTTAAGCGCAGCGGTGTTGCCCATCTGGGTTGCGACCCGCAGCGTCGATACCTGTTGTTGCTCCGCCCAGTGCAGCGCCGCCTGCATGAGTTTCTCGCCCATGCCGCGCCCGGCTAACAAACCGATGCGCGCCTCGTGCTCGTTGAGCCTGCGAAGCGAAACAAAACCCTGAATCTGCCCCCCGGCAGTACGGAACACCAGACAGACATGGTCAAACGTACCTTTGACCGCATTCTCTATCCACTGGGCATAAAAGCGGCCGCTGTCATCGGGCGCATACCAGGGCGCCCGGAAACGGCTCTGAGCGAAGGCCAGCGCCGCCATCTTGCGCAGCGCGGGGATATCCTGCTCCGTTGCAATTTCCGCGCCCGGTGAGGCGTGGAGAGCCACGGTAACAGAGAGATCAACCTCACCCTCGACCAGCCGGAATCCGTGCTGCTGGAGGGCGTCCAGCAGATCGGCGCGGTCCGCCGGGATCTTAGCCTGTACGCGCTGCCAGGCGCTGAAGTCTGCTTCCTGCAACGCAGGGGCATTGTCGCGCAGACGCACTATCGCTGAGGGACGCGCAAAGAATGCGCTTTCCCACTCAAGGGACTCCAGCACGCCGTTGAGGATACTCAACGCCACACGCCTTTGGTATCAACAACATACTGCTGACGTACGGCATCACCGGAAACCGCTTTGAACGCATTGTGATCCACCAGCAGCACCAGCACATCCGCCGTCGCCAGCGCGTCATCCAGGGCGGTAAGGGTGCAGTGACCGGCAAGTTTTGCCGGCAGCGCATGAATATTCGGCTCAACCACCAGCGTTTCACCGCTGTGCCAGGCAGCGATCATTTCGGCAATTTCCATCGCCGGGCTTTCGCGCAGATCGTCAATATTCGGTTTGAATGCCAGACCAAAGCAGGCAATTTTCAGCTCACTGGCGCGTTTGCCGCTGTCGGCCAGGCAATCCGCGACCGTGGCTTTGACCTGGTTGATAACCCAGTGCGGTTTGTGGTCGTTTACTTCGCGTGCGGTGCGAATCAGGCGTGCCTGTTCCGGGTTCTGCGCCACGATAAACCACGGATCGACCGCGATGCAGTGCCCACCCACGCCCGGCCCCGGCTGAAGGATGTTCACGCGGGGGTGACGGTTGGCAAGGCGAATAAGTTCCCAGACGTTAATCCCCTGATCGGCGCAAATCAATGACAGTTCATTCGCAAACGCGATGTTAACGTCGCGGAAGCTATTTTCGGTCAGTTTGCACATCTCGGCGGTGCGGGAGTTGGTCACCACACATTCGCCTTCAAGGAAAATTTTATACAGCTCGCTGGCGCGCGCGGAGCAGACTGGCGTCATGCCGCCAATCACGCGGTCGTTTTTAATCAGTTCCACCATCACCTGGCCTGGCAGTACGCGCTCAGGGCAGTAGGCGATATTGATATCGGCCTGGTCGCCCGCCTGCTGCGGGAAGCTAAGATCGGGACGCGCCTCGGCCAGCCACTGCGCCATCTGCTCGGTAGCCCCAACAGGTGAAGTGGACTCAAGAATAACCAGCGCCCCTTTCTTCAGCACAGGCGCAATGGATTTTGCCGCCGCCTCGACGTAAACCATGTCAGGCTCATGATCGCCTTTAAAGGGCGTTGGAACCGCAATCAGGTACGCATCGGCTTCTACCGGCGTGGTGCTGGCGCGCAGGAAGCCACCGTCCACCGCCTTTTTCACCACACGATCGAGATCGGGCTCCACGATATGAATTTCGCCACGGTTGATGGTTTCCACCGCGTGCGCGTTGATATCTACGCCAACGACCTGCTTTTGACGAGAGGCAAAGGCCGCCGCAGTAGGCAGCCCGATATAGCCAAGACCAACAACAGAGATGGTAGAAAAACTCATAGCGTTACCCGATTGTGTTTAAGTGCGTGCAAAATACGACCACAAGCCTGCCCGTCACCGTACGGATTGTGGGCCCGGCTCATCGCCTGATACTCTTCATCGTCATGCAGTAAGCGCGTGACCTCTTCGACAATACGACGCGGATCCGTTCCAACCAGACGCACGGTACCGGCAGTAACCGCTTCCGGGCGTTCGGTGGTTTCACGCATCACCAGTACCGGCTTACCGAGGGAGGGCGCCTCTTCCTGAATGCCGCCAGAATCGGTCAGGATCAGCCAGGCGTGGTTCATCAGCCAGACAAATGGCAAATAGTCCTGCGGCTCGATCAGGAGCACGTTTTCCACGTGGCCCAGGATACGGTTGACCGGTTCGCTGACGTTCGGGTTGAGGTGCACCGGATAGACAATCTGCACATCCTCGTTCTGCGCGGCGATTTCAGCCAGCGCGTGGCATATTTGCTCAAAGCCACGGCCAAAGCTTTCGCGGCGGTGGCCCGTCACCAGAATCGTTTTCTTGCCGTTGTTCAGGAACGGATAGCGCGCAGCAAGTTCTGCCTGAAGCTCGCTGTTAGCCAGCACGCGATCACGCACCCAAATCAGCGCATCAATGACCGTATTGCCGGTGACGAAGATCTTGCTGTCGCTGATATTTTCGCGCAGCAGGTTCTGACGTGAGTTCTCGGTTGGCGCAAAATGGTACATCGCCAGGTGACCGGTGAGCGTACGGTTGGCCTCTTCCGGCCACGGGGAATAGAGATTGCCGGTACGCAGACCCGCTTCAATATGACCAACGGGGATACGCTGATAGAACGCGGCCAGGCTGGTCGCCACGGTGGTGGTGGTGTCGCCGTGCACCAGCACCACATCCGGCTTGAACGACTCCAGAATAGGCTTTAATTCTTGCAGAATACGGCAGGTGATTTCCGTCAGTCCCTGTCCCGGTTTCATTATATTGAGATCGTAATCCGGGACGATAGAAAAGAGGGTTAAGACCTGATCGAGCATCTCACGGTGCTGGGCAGTCACGCACACTTTCGCTTCAATATCAGGATCTCTGGCCAGCGCATGAACCAGAGGCGCCATCTTGATGGCCTCCGGCCTGGTGCCAAATACGGTTAGTACTTTCACATCGATTCTCTTCGATTAGACGATGAAGGCCGCAGCCTTCATCGTAGACGGCGTTCTTAGTTTGTGCGGCGACGCAATAACGCTACGCCAGCGCCAGTCAGTGCGCCCACAATCCCCCACATGATCATCAGGAATGCGCGACGCGGACTATCGCGTTTTACAGGCTCTTCAGGCGTTCTTAAATAACGATAGGTCTGAAAACGCGGGTCCAGCGTTGGACCGACGTTGAGCGTATTGAGCATGGCGCGGTTTTGGTCGTAATCAAGGTCAAAGTCAGGGCCAACGGCCTGGATATTTTCCAGACGTGCCTGAAGCATTGGGCGACCAAGAAGGAACATTTCTGAATCCGGGAGTTCGTCAGCCGGAACATCCGTTTCGCTACGGGAAATATTGTGCTGTTCCGCAATCTTCAGCGCCTGCTCAATATTATGTACGCGACGGGCGAAGATGGCCTTAGCGACCTCTTCCTGGCGTTTGACCTGCGCTTTCATCTGAATAGTACGCGCAGCCCAGGCGCCTTTCAGCTCGTCATTCAGATGACTGGCCGCGCGCTGGCTGGCAAAAGCAACGTACTGACGCAACAGGTTATTGGCGTCCGGCGCCGTTTCCGCAATCAGCTTCACGCTGTCGCTAACGTTACGGAGCACATCGCCAGGCATAAACTGAATGTTATTAATCAGGTCATCCAGCAGCGCGGCATCCGCTTTGCTGTTACCGACCATGCGCTGCTTGTAGTAGTCCGTCTGGGACCAGAAATCGCGACGTGTATCCCACGACGCCAGCTGCATCACAAACTCTTTGTAGGATTCATCCATCACCGAAGCCTGATCCGGGGTCGCCAGATTGGCCTTGATATCAAGATTACGCAGGAATTGCTGCTGGGAGTAGTAGCCTCCAAGCATATTCACCGTTGGTCGGTCTGTGATCGCCGTGGCGCTCCACTCTTGTTTTGCAAAGAAGGTGTAGGCAAGCGCTAACAGCGCGAACCCCAGGGCAATCCCCACAATCCACAGTTTGCCCTGCCATAACACGCGAAACAAACCACGAATATCCAGCTCGTTCTCAGTGCCCACTGATTTCGCTCCCGCCAACGGTTGAGTCATCATAGTCCCGGTTTTACTTAGTTAATGTTGTGTTTTTGCCACTGTTCCGACGCATCCTGCGTTTTAAACGTTTAATAAAACGCGCGACTTTCCATGCACGCTTGATGCAGTAACCGTACATGAAAAATGCTAGCAAGAATAATACCAACATTACCCATTCAGGAATGAAATGTGCGTATTCCGCGGCTACGCCAATCGCAGCCAGAATAGCAGCCGCAAGCGTAATCAACACAAATGCCTGACGAGACGTGAAGCCGGCGCGCATAATCAGGTGATGAATATGCTGCCGATCGGGAGAAAACGGGCTCATCCCTTTACGCAGACGGCGGTACATTATAGCGACCATGTCCATCAGCGGGATGGCGATAATCCAGAGAGCCGTTACCGGGCTGATAGGGTGCGTTTTACCCTGCGTGGTTTCCAGTAGGACCCAGATAACCGTAAAGCCAATCAGGGTACTGCCCGCATCGCCCATAAAGACTTTATAGCGACGCCCTAACACACCCAGATTCAGGCAGATGTAAGGCAGGATGGCGGCAATCATGGCAAAGCACCACATTGACAGGCTGTACTGGCCGTCAAACCATAAGATGATGCCGATAGCGCCAAACGAAACAGAGGACAGCCCACCGAGCAGACCGTCTATACCGTCAACCATGTTAAAGGCGTTGATAGCCGCCCACACGGCAAACAGCGTCAGGAAGAAGCCGAATGGCCCAAGCACCAGCTCCCAGGGACCAAACACGTAGCCCAGGCTTCTTAGATAGAGGCCGCCTACCACCATCATAATGATGCCAATGGCCGCCTGTACCGTCGCGCGGAACTTCACGCTGATATCAAAACGATCATCAAGGGCGCCGATCAGTACCAGCACACCGGCACATGCCAGGTAGAGTGCGGCATGGGGGATATAGTAATCCGCGATCCCGAATGTGAAACAGATGCCTGCGTATACCGAAATGCCGCCCACCAGCGGAATAAGCCCCTGATGACGTTTACGGAAGTTCGGTTTGTCCACTAACCCAATTCTTTTTGCTACCTTGCGCGCAATGAACAAAAAACAGGTTGTGAATAAAAAAATACTGATCAGCTCAGTTACAGCAGTGAGTAGATTCACAATGGATTGCTCTCAACAAATGTTAGTCCCGGAAGTATAACCATGAAGCCTCTGCCTCAGAAGGATTAAAGATGGCTCATCACAACTCCCTTTGTATGTTTTTCAATCAATTATTTCTTTGACTGTGCAAACCTTCTTATTGTCGCACCGACAGGTCTAAATTGGGAGTGTGTGGTAATAGCGTATAGTCCATAAATAAAAAACGCCACGTAAAAACGTGGCGTTTACTGGGATTATTTGCGTTACGAGCGTTTCATCATGTCGAAGAAATCGTCGTTCGTTTTGGTCATCGCCAGTTTGTTAATGAGGAATTCCATTGCGTCGATTTCGCCCATTGGATGGATGATTTTACGCAGGATCCACATTTTCTGAAGCTCTTCCTGAGTGGTAAGCAGCTCTTCTTTACGGGTACCGGAACGGTTGTAGTCGATCGCCGGGAAGACGCGTTTTTCTGCGATTTTACGAGAAAGGTGCAGTTCCATGTTGCCTGTACCTTTGAACTCTTCGTAGATAACCTCGTCCATTTTGGAGCCGGTATCGATCAGCGCCGTCGCGATAATGGTCAGGCTACCGCCCTCTTCCACGTTACGCGCCGCACCGAAGAAACGCTTCGGACGATGCAGGGCGTTAGCATCCACACCACCGGTCAGTACTTTACCGGAAGCCGGCACCACGGTGTTGTAGGCACGCGCCAGACGGGTAATGGAGTCGAGCAGGATGATCACGTCTTTCTTGTGCTCAACCAGGCGTTTCGCCTTCTCGATAACCATTTCCGCAACCTGAACGTGGCGAGAAGCAGGCTCGTCGAAGGTAGACGCAACCACTTCCCCTTTCACCAGACGCTGCATCTCGGTCACTTCTTCCGGACGTTCGTCAATCAGCAGCACCATCAGCACACAGTCTGGATGGTTGTAAGCAATGCTCTGCGCGATGTTTTGCAGCAGCATGGTTTTACCGGCTTTTGGCGGCGCCACAATCAGACCACGCTGGCCACGACCAATTGGCGATGCCAGATCCAGCACACGCGCAGTTAAGTCTTCAGTAGACCCGTTACCACGCTCCATGCGCAGACGAGAGTTCGCGTGCAGCGGCGTTAAGTTCTCGAACAGGATCTTATTGCGGGAGTTTTCCGGTTTGTCGTAGTTAACTTCGTTAACCTTCAACAGCGCAAAGTAGCGTTCACCCTCTTTTGGAGGACGAATCTTACCTGAAATGGTGTCACCAGTGCGGAGGTTGAAACGGCGGATTTGGCTAGGGGATACGTAGATGTCGTCAGGGCCGGCGAGGTAGGAGCTGTCTGCGGAGCGGAGGAAACCAAATCCGTCTTGCAGTATCTCCAGCACACCGTCGCCAAAGATATCTTCGCCACTCTTAGCGTGCTGCTTCAGGATGGCGAAAATGATGTCCTGCTTGCGCATACGAGCCTGGTTTTCCAGTCCCATATTTTCGCCGAGAGTGATCAGCTCAGAAACCGGCGTATTCTTTAATTCGGTAAGATTCATAATGGTGTGGGTTCTTAAACTCGGGGTGATTCTCGAACTTAATGTTGTGAATGGTATGGCAGGGTCATCCATGCCTGTTTAGCGGCCATCACCTCATGTCTGTTCGCTGTCTGGTCACAGGGAAAGAACGCAGAACTGAAACGACAAGACGGATTGAGTGACAAGCCCGGAATCTAGCAACTTCACGCACTGTTTAAGTTAACAACGGGAAGTATCGGGTAAAACAAGATTCAAACAACAAGATATGTTTAAAACGTAGTCATAGCTAACTTAGCACGACTAAAGCCGGGCGTCCAGATCTCGCCGTTAATTAGGCGCTCTGGACGCTCAGCTGAGAAACCTTACGCCAGGTTAGCGTCCAGGAACTCTTTCAGTTGACCTTTGGACAGTGCGCCCACTTTGGTCGCCGCCACGTCACCGTTCTTGAACAGCAGCAGGGTCGGGATGCCACGGATACCGTATTTTGGCGCGGTGCCCGGGTTCTGGTCGATGTTCAGCTTGGCAACGGTCAGTTTGCCCTGATATTCGTCAGCGATTTCATCCAGAATCGGAGCGATCATTTTGCAAGGACCACACCATTCAGCCCAGAAATCAACGAGGATCAGCCCGTCAGCTTTAAGTACGTCCGTGTCAAAACTGTCGTCAGTCAGGTGAATAATTTTATCGCTCATATATAACTCCACAGGAATAAGCCTGGTACGTTGGTTTTGTCTCCACCAACGACGTGTTGATGTCGCATTAACCAACTAAAGGTTGACTTTATTTCACCGGATACGCTTTCGTAAAGCAATAGTAAGCTGATATTCTACCACACTATGAGCAAAACACATTTAACAGAACAGAAGTTTTCCGACTTCGCCCTGCACCCAAAGGTGATCGAAGCCCTTGAAACTAAAGGGTTTCATAACTGCACGCCCATTCAGGCTCTCGCCCTGCCGCTGACGCTGGCCGGTCGCGACGTTGCAGGGCAGGCGCAAACCGGTACTGGCAAAACGATGGCGTTTTTAACGTCAACGTTTCATTATTTACTTTCTCACCCGGCGATTGCAGACCGCAAAGTTAACCAGCCGCGCGCGCTAATTATGGCCCCGACGCGAGAACTGGCGGTACAGATCCACGCAGACGCTGAGCCCCTGGCGCAAGCCACCGGCCTGAAACTTGGCCTGGCCTATGGCGGCGACGGCTACGATAAACAGCTGAAAGTGCTGGAAAGCGGCGTCGATATCCTGATTGGGACCACCGGCCGTCTTATCGACTACGCCAAACAGAACCATATCAACCTCGGCGCAATCCAGGTCGTGGTACTTGATGAAGCAGACCGCATGTACGATCTGGGCTTCATTAAAGACATCCGCTGGCTGTTCCGCCGTATGCCTGCGGCAAACCAGCGTCTGAACATGCTGTTCTCCGCTACCCTGTCATACCGCGTACGTGAACTCGCATTCGAGCAGATGAACAATGCGGAATATGTTGAAGTAGAACCGGAGCAGAAAACCGGGCACCGCATTAAAGAAGAGCTCTTCTATCCTTCTAATGAAGAGAAAATGCGCCTGCTGCAAACCCTGATCGAAGAAGAGTGGCCGGATCGCGCGATTATCTTCGCGAACACCAAACACCGCTGTGAAGATATCTGGGGTCACCTGGCGGCAGATGGTCACCGTGTGGGCCTGCTGACCGGCGACGTGGCGCAGAAAAAACGCCTGCGCATTCTCGACGAATTTACTCGTGGCGACCTTGATATTCTGGTCGCGACCGACGTGGCGGCCCGTGGCCTGCACATTCCAGCCGTGACGCACGTCTTTAACTATGACCTGCCAGATGACTGTGAAGACTATGTACACCGTATCGGTCGTACCGGTCGTGCCGGCGCAAGCGGTCACTCCATCAGCCTTGCGTGTGAAGAGTATGCGCTGAATCTTCCGGCCATTGAGACCTACATCGGTCACTCTATTCCACAGAGCAAATACAATCCGGACGCGCTGTTGAGCGAGCTGCCGCCACCTAAGCGCCTTACCCGTCCACGCTCCGGCAATGGTCCGCGTCGTTCCGGCGGTGCACCGCGTAATCGTCGTCGTTCAGGTTAAAAAATATGCTCAGCTCCACCTCGCTTTATGCGGCAATTGATCTCGGTTCGAATAGTTTTCATATGCTGGTTGTGCGCGAGGTGGCGGGAAGCATACAAACGCTGACGCGCATTAAGCGCAAGGTCCGCCTCGCGGCGGGCCTGAGCAGCGACAATCACCTCTCCCCGGAAGCCATGGAACGTGGCTGGCAGTGTCTGCGTCTGTTTGCAGAACGTTTGCAGGATATCCCGCTCAGTCAAATTCGCGTTGTTGCCACGGCGACCCTTCGTCTGGCGATTAACGCTGGCGATTTCATTGCCAGAGCACAGGAAATTCTGGGCTGCCCGGTGCAGGTCATCAGCGGTGAAGAAGAAGCGCGTCTGATTTATCAGGGTGTGGCGCATACGACCGGCGGCGACGATCGTCGTCTGGTGGTCGATATCGGTGGCGCCAGTACCGAACTGGTCACGGGCACAGGCGCGCAGGCGACGTCACTGTTCAGCCTGTCGATGGGCTGTGTGACCTGGCTGGAACGCTACTTTACCGATCGAAACCTTGCCAAAGAGAATTTTGACGAGGCGGAAAACGCGGCGCGTGCGGTCCTGCGCCCGGTCATGGACGAACTGCGCTATCACGGCTGGAAAGTGTGTGTCGGCGCGTCCGGAACCGTTCAGGCGTTGCAGGAAATCATGATGGCACAGGGAATGGACGAGCGGATCACGCTTGCCAAACTCCAGCAGCTTAAACAGCGCGCCATCCAGTGTGGTCGTCTGGAAGAGCTTGAAATAGAAGGGCTGACGCTCGAACGCGCGCTGGTTTTCCCCAGTGGGCTCGCCATTCTGATCGCCATTTTTACTGAACTGAATATCCAGTGTATGACCCTGGCAGGCGGTGCGCTGCGCGAAGGTCTGGTCTACGGAATGCTGCACCAGTCGGTCGATCAGGACATCCGTAGCCGTACGCTGCGTAACGTTCAGCGCCGCTTTATTGTTGATATCGACCAGGCACACAGAGTGAGTCAACTGGCGTCACTGTTTGCCGATCAGGTGAAAAAAAGCTGGGATATTGAACCGTTAAGCCGCGATCTGCTGCTAAGCGCCTGTGCGCTACATGAAATTGGTCTTAGCGTGGAGTACAAGCAGGCACCGCTGCACGCGGCCTGGCTGGTGCGTAATCTCGATTTACCGGGCTATACGCCCGCCCAGAAGAAGCTGCTGGCCACCCTGCTGCTAAATCAGACTAACGCCGTCGATCTCTCTTCCCTTCACCAGCAGAACGCTGTACCGCCGCGCGTGGCGGAGCATCTGTGTCGTCTGCTTCGCCTGGCGATCCTGTTTGCCAGCCGGCGTCGTGATGATTTGCTGCCAGCCATTACGCTGGCGGCAGACGATGAGAAACTGACGCTGACGCTACCGGAAAACTGGCTTGAGGATCATCCGCTTGGGGCGGAACTGATTGAGCAGGAGTACCAGTGGCAGAGCTATGTGCACTGGGCGCTTGATGTGAAGTGACCCTTTGAAGCGTGCCGGGTGGCGGCTTCGCCTTACCCGGCCTGCAAATAGTTATCCCTTCTCTTTGGCTTTTGCCAGCATCGCGCGAATGTTTGCCACGTTTGCCTGCCCTTTGTGCATACGCTCTTCAGCGGTAATGACTTTACGCTCCTGCTCCCAGATAAGATCGTCCTGAGGCAACTCCAGCAGAAAACGGCTCGGCTCCGGGCGCACCAGCTCACCATACTGACGGCGCTCTTTGCACAGCGTAAACGTCAGCTCCTTCTGCGCACGAGTGATCCCCACGTAGGCCAGACGGCGCTCTTCGTCAACGTTATCTTCATCAATGCTGCTCTGGTGCGGCAATAAGCCCTCTTCCATCCCCACCAGATAGACATACGGGAACTCCAGCCCTTTCGAGGCATGTAACGTCATTAGCTGAACCTGATCGGCCTCTTCTTCGCTTTCGCCGCGCTCCATCATATCGCGCAGCGTGAAGCGGGTGACCACCTGCGTCAGGGTCATGGGCTCGTCAATCTCAGATCCTTCAAGCATTTCGGTCATCCAGCTGAAGAGCTGGTTAACGTTTTTCATCCGCATCTCGGCTGCTTTCGGGCTGGCAGAGGTTTCATACAACCAGGATTCGTAATCAATGCCGTGGATCAGATCGCGTACTGCCGCCACAGGCTCGCGCTCTGCCAGACGCTGCACCTCACCCAGCCAGTGGGTAAAGCGGGTTAAGGCATCATAGCCGCGCCCGGTCAGGGTCTGGCTCAGCCCCATATCGAAGCTGGCGGTGAACAGGCTTTTGTTGCGGGTCATCGCCCATTCACCCAGTTTTTGCAGCGTCGCAGAGCCAATCTCGCGTTTCGGCGTATTCACGATGCGCAGGAAAGCGCTGTCGTCATCCGGGTTGGTCAGCACGCGCAGATAGGCCAGCAGATCCTTGATTTCGGGACGCGAAAAGAACGACGTACCGCCGGAGATTTTGTAGGGAATGCGGTTCTGCATCAGCATCTTTTCAAAGACGCGCGACTGGTGGTTTCCGCGATAGAGGATCGCGTAATCCTTGTATTCAGTTTTGTTGACGAAGTGATGGGCAATCAGCTCGCCCGTTACGCGCTCCGCTTCGTGCTCTTCGTTGTTGGCGCTGAGCACTTTCAGCTCGGTGCCGTAACCCAGTTCGGAGAACAGGCGCTTCTCAAAGACGTGCGGGTTATTGGCAATCAGGATGTTCGCCGCCTTCAGGATGCGCCCGGAAGAACGGTAGTTCTGCTCCAGTTTAATTACCTGCAACGCCGGGAAGTCTTTGCTCAGTAGCACCAGGTTTTGCGGACGTGCGCCACGCCAGGAGTAAATCGACTGATCGTCATCGCCTACGACGGTAAAGCGCGCACGCTGCCCTACCAGCAGCTTCACCAGCTCGTACTGGCTGGTGTTGGTATCCTGGTATTCATCCACCAGCAGGTAACGAATTTTGTTCTGCCAGCGCTCGCGCACCTCTTCATTCCGCTGAAGCAGCAGCGTCGGCAGCAGGATCAGATCGTCGAAATCCAGTACGTTACAGGCTTTCATATGCGCGTCGTACAGACCGTAGCAGTGGGCAAAGATGCGGTCGCGCTCGCCTTTGGCGCTTGCCGCTGCCTGGGCCGGCGTCATCAGATCGTTTTTCCAGTTCGAGATCGTCGAGATCAGCTGTTGCAACAGCACTTTGTCATCTTCGATCAGCCCTTCCGTCAGCTCTTTAAGCAGCGCCACCTGGTCGGTGTCATCGAAGAGAGAAAAGTTGGACTTCATGCCCAGCGCCGCGTATTCGCGCTTGATAATATCCAGACCCAGCGTGTGGAAGGTGGAGATCATCAGCCCGCGCGCCTCTTTACGGCCCAGCGTCTGGCCGACGCGCTCTTTCATCTCACGCGCCGCTTTGTTGGTAAAGGTGACCGCCGCGATATGGCGCGCCTGGTATCCACAACCCCGAATTAAGTGGGCGATTTTGTTGGTGATCACGCGTGTTTTACCGGATCCCGCTCCCGCCAGCACCAGGCAGGGTCCGGTGACGAATTCGACAGCTTGTTGTTGTCCGGGGTTTAAACGCATAAATGATCACTCAATGAAAGTCGGGAGAGGAGGAAAAACGCGTGGTAGTATACCGATCGTAAACTAGTCGACTCAAGGCACGATCATGGCAAAAACAGCAGCAGCACTGCATATCCTTGTTAAAGAAGAGAAACTGGCACAGGATCTGCTCGAACAGATTAAAAACGGCGCCGACTTCGGCAAACTGGCGAAGAAACACTCGATTTGCCCGTCAGGCAAACGCGGTGGTGACTTAGGCGAGTTCCGCCAGGGCCAGATGGTTCCGGCGTTTGATAAAGTGGTCTTCTCCTGCCCGGTGCTGGAGCCAACCGGCCCACTGCATACGCAGTTCGGCTATCACATTATCAAAGTGTTATACCGCAACTAATCAAAAGCCCGGTGCATTGACTCACCGGGCTTTTTTATTTGGCTGTTCCGGGGTTCAGATGCCGTCGCCGTATTCGAAGGTGTGGTGAATACCGTTGAAGTGCTGATCCATATCCATCGACGGCTTATCGCTGTCTGGCTTACCGACGATGCGCGCCGGGACGCCAGCGGCGGTGGTGTGCGGCGGTACAGGCTGGAGCACAACCGACCCCGCGCCAATCTTCGCGCCGCGTCCGACTTCAATATTGCCGAGGATTTTAGCGCCCGCGCCAATCATCACCCCTTCACGAATTTTCGGATGGCGATCGCCGCTGGTTTTACCGGTACCGCCCAGCGTAACGGATTGCAGGATCGACACGTCATCTTCGATCACCGCCGTTTCACCAACAACAATGCCGGTGGCGTGATCGAGCATGATCCCGCGGCCAATTTTCGCCGCCGGGTGAATATCGACCTGGAAGGTCACGGAAACCTGGTTTTGCAGGAAGATGGCCAGCGCGCGGCGTCCCTCATTCCATAACCAGTGGCCGATGCGGTACGCCTGTAAGGCGTGGAAGCCTTTGAGATACAGCAGCGGCGTGGAATATTTATCCACCGCCGGGTCTCGCGTGCGCACAGCCTGGATGTCGCAGGCGGCAGAAGCAATCATCTCCGGATCTGCGGCGTAGGCCTCTTCCACCACCTCGCGAATCGCAATAGCAGGCATGATAGGGGAAGCCAGTTTATTGGCGAGCATATAGCTCAGGGCGCTGCCGAGATTTTCGTGCTTAAGTAGCGTCGCGTGATAGAAACTGGCCAGCATGGGCTCACAGTCGGCCAACGCTCGGGCTTCGGCTTTAATATTATTCCAGACGATATCCAGTTCTTCACACGGCATTGCTTGCTCCAGACGATAGTTAATGACCAGCCAGTTCTGCGCTGGCTGGGTCATTCAGGTGACGATACTTCCCGGCTAATTGCTGCTGCGCTCGTCCTTGCGCGCACGACCTAATAAGGTCAATGCTGCCTCGCGCGCATTTTTTCCGCAATACAATACCTGATAAATTTCCTCGGTTATTGGCATTTCAACACCGAAACGGTGCGCCAGTTCGCGAACTTCTTTGGTATTGCGATAGCCTTCAACCACCTGACCAATCTTCTCCTGCGCGCTTTTTACATCGCTGCCCTGTCCGAGCATCATGCCAAAGCGGCGGTTACGGGACTGGTTATCGGTGCAGGTCAGCACCAGGTCGCCCAGCCCTGCCATTCCCATAAAGGTGGCCGGATCGGCACCCAGCGCTTCGCCCAGGCGGGACATTTCGGTCAGGCCACGGGTGATCAGCGCAGTACGCGCATTCGCGCCGAAACCGATGCCGTCAGACATCCCGGCCCCGATGGCAATGACGTTCTTCACCGCGCCGCCCAGCTGCACGCCGATAAAATCGGGGTTGCTGTACACGCGGAAGCTTTTGCCGCAGTGCAGCAGTTGCTGAAGATCGTCGGAAAATGCCTGGTCGGTGGACGCCAGCGAAATCGCCGTCGGCAAGCCCGCAGCCAGCTCTTTGGCAAACGTCGGCCCGGAGATCACCGCCAGCGGGATCGCTGTTCCCAGCGCTTCGCGGGCAACGTCCTGCAACAGACGTCCGGTTTCCGCTTCCAGCCCCTTCGTCGCCCACACAATACGCGCATCCGCACGCATCAGCGGCTTAATCTGACGCAGGACTTCGCCAAACACATGGCTTGGCACCACAATCAAAATATTGCGGCTGGCCGCCAGCGCGGTCGCGAGGTCGCTTTCCAGATACAGGGAGTCAGGGAACGGAACGTCCGGGAGAAACGCCACATTGCAGCGGTCGTGTTGCAACGTCGCGATATGTTTTGGATCGTGGCCCCACAGGACCACGTCGTGACCATTTCTTGCCAGGGTGATGGCAAGAGCGGTGCCGTAAGAGCCGGCACCGATCACAGTCATTGACGCATTAACAGTGCTCATCAGGCATCCTGATGTTGTTCGGTACCTTCGCCAGCCTGCTGCTGTAGATAGTTCATGAACAGCGCATCAAAGTTTACTGGCGCAAGGTTCAGTTGCGGGAATGTACCGCGAGAAACCAGGCTGGTGATGCATTCACGGGCATACGGGAACAGGATGTTCGGGCAGTATGCACCCAGGCAATGCGCCATCTGGTTGCCTTCGATGCCGCCGATGGAGAAGATACCGCCCTGCTGAACTTCGCACAGGAATGCGGTTTCTTCGCCCAGAGAGGCGGTCACGGTGACACGCAGTACGACTTCATACACATCATCCGCCAGCTGGGTGGATGCGGTATCCAGATCAAGTTTAACCTCTGGCTGCCAGTCTTTCTGGAAAACGTGCGGCGCATTTGGCGCTTCGAAAGAGACATCCTTGGTGTAGATGCGCTGGATCTGGAAAGTCATCTCGGTGTTGTTTTGTTCTGACATGGAAAAACCCTTTTTAATTGTCCTAAAGTCTCTAGCTCAGCAGCGGATCGAGTCCGCCACGAGCGTCGAGCGCATACAAGTCATCACAGCCGCCAATGTGCTGCGCATCAATAAAAATCTGTGGAACCGTTGTGCGACCACTGCGTTGGATCATCTCTTCGCGTTTAATCGCGTCACCATCGATCGGCAGTTCCTTGAACGTTACGCCTTTGCTGGACAGCAGCGCTTTCGCTCGGTGGCAGAACGGGCACGTTGCTTTGGTGTAGATCTCAATATTGGCCATCACTTAACTCCTTATTTACCGCGCACTAAAGGAAGATTCTCCCCGCTCCAGCCGGAGATGCCTTCTTTCAGCACCGTTACGTTTTCAAAGCCTGCTTTATGCAGTGCGCTGGCAGATTCCTGCGCCTGCATGCCAGTGCCGTCAACAACAATAATCGGCTGGGCTTTATGCTTCTCCAGCTCACCAATGTTGTTCGCTTTAATTTCCGCTGGCAGCAGGTTGATAGCACCTGCGATGTGGCCCTTGCGGAAATCGTCGCGCTGACGCAGATCGACAACCACGGCGTCCTCTTTGTTGATCAGACGTGTCGCTTCACCGCGGGTGATCACCTTAATTTTAGACGTCAGTCCCTTAAATGTGGTGAACAGTACAGCGACCAGCAGGCCAATCCACGCGATGCTCAGAACCGGGTGGCGGCTAACGAATTGCATAATTTCTTGCATGGGGGGTAACAACTCCCGACTAAGTGATTAAAAAAACCAGGACAGGAGTATACCTGTGCGCTGTGGCAAATACAGCCAGCGACATAAAGCTAATCTATTTTCTGCGGCATGCCACGTAAAAAAAGCCTCAAAATGGCCTGAGAACAGCATTGCCCCCGCGCTTTCTTTGATCTTCTGCGGCTATTTTATCGATTCAGCTGTAGTAAAATTACGCAAATTTTTTGTCTCTTGAGCATGAGGTTGTCGCAATGTCGGTTTCTAAAAAACCTATGGTACTGGTGATTCTGGATGGCTATGGCTACCGTGAAGATCAACAGGATAACGCCATTTTCAACGCCAAAACCCCGGTTATGGATGCGCTATGGGCAAAACGTCCCCACACCCTGATTGATGCGTCTGGCCTGGAAGTGGGTCTGCCGGATCGTCAGATGGGCAACTCTGAAGTGGGTCACGTTAACCTGGGTGCGGGCCGTATCGTTTATCAGGACCTGACGCGCCTGGACGTTGAAATCAAAGAACGTACATTCTTTGCCAACCCAACGCTCACCGGAGCGGTTGATAAAGCCGTTGCCGCAGGTAAGGCCGTTCACATTATGGGTCTGCTCTCTGCGGGCGGCGTTCACAGCCACGAAGATCACATCATGGCGATGGTAGAACTGGCCGCCGAGCGCGGTGCGGAAAAAATCTATCTGCACGCCTTCCTGGATGGTCGCGATACGCCGCCACGCAGCGCAAAAGGTTCTCTTAAAGCGTTTGAAGATAAATTTGCCGCACTGGGCAAAGGCCGCGTGGCGTCCATCGTTGGCCGTTACTATGCCATGGACCGTGACAACCGCTGGGACCGCGTTGAGCAAGCCTATGATCTGCTGACCCTGGCAAAAGGTGAGTTCCAGTTCCCGACCGCCGTTGAAGGCCTGGAAGCGGCTTACGCGCGTGATGAAAACGACGAATTTGTGAAGGCAACCGTGATCCGCGCTGAAGGCCAGGCCGATGCCGCCATGGAAGATGGCGATGCGCTGATCTTCATGAACTTCCGTGCTGACCGCGCGCGCGAAATCACCCGCGCCTTCGTCAACAGCGATTTCGACGGTTTCGCCCGTAAGAAAGTGGCGAAGATCGATTTCATCCAGTTGACCGAGTATGCAGCGGATATCAAAGCCCCATGCGCGTATCCACCCGCTTCCCTGGAAAATACCTTCGGCGAGTGGATGGCGAAAAACGATAAAACGCAGTTGCGCATCTCCGAAACTGAGAAGTATGCGCACGTGACCTTCTTCTTTAACGGCGGCGTAGAAGAGCCGTTTAAAGGCGAAGACCGCATCCTGATTAACTCGCCGAAAGTCGCCACTTACGATCTCCAGCCAGAAATGAGCTCTGCGGAGCTGACCGAAAAACTGGTGGCCGCGATCGAAAGCGGTAAATACGACACCATCATCTGTAACTATCCGAATGGCGACATGGTGGGCCACACCGGCGTGATGGAAGCAGCCGTTAAAGCGGTTGAAGCGCTGGACCACTGCGTTGAGCAGGTCGCGAAAGCGGTTGAATCCGTGGGCGGCCAGCTGCTGATCACCGCTGACCACGGTAACGCAGAACAGATGCGTGATCCGGCAACCGGTCAGGCGCATACCGCCCATACCAACCTGCCTGTTCCACTGATTTATGTAGGTGATAAATCAGTGAAAGCTGTGGAAGGCGGCAAGCTTTCCGACATCGCGCCAACCATGTTGTCGCTGATGGGTATGGAAATCCCTGAAGAGATGACTGGCAAGCCGCTGTTCATCGTGGAATAATCGCTCCCCATGAGGGGAAAGGCGATTTTTTCAATCACATGGGTCGTGAAGCCGCTTCGGTTATCAGTCAGACCTCTGCTTTGCGCCAGCGCACTCAGCGCTGGCGTATTGCTGTGCGCCGCATCCGCCCACGCGGATGACCGCGATCAGCTTAAATCCATTCAGGCCGATATCGCCGCCAAAGAGCGTGCGGTACGTCAGCAACAGCAGCAGCGCGCCACCCTGCTCGCCCAGCTTAAAAAGCAGGAAGAGGCCATTTCCGCCGCCGCGCGTAAGCTGCGTGAAACACAAAACACCCTTGCCCAGCTCAATAAGCAAATCGATGAAATGAACGCGTCGATTGCGAAACTGGAGCGTCAGCGCGATGCCCAGGAGCGGAACCTTGCTGCACAGCTTGATGCTGCTTTCCGTCAGGGTGAGCACACAGGCCTTCAGCTGATCCTCAGCGGTGAAGAGAGCCAGCGTGGTCAGCGTTTACAGGCCTATTTCGGCTATCTAAACCAGGCGCGTCAGGAGACCATTGCGCAGCTGAAACAGACGCGCGAAGAAGTCACCACGCAAAAAGCCGAGCTGGAAGAGAAGCAGAGCCAGCAGCAAACGCTGCTCTACGATCAGCAGGCGCAGCAGGAGAAGCTTGAGCAGGCGCGCAATGAGCGTAAGAAGACGCTCGCCGGGCTGGAGTCCTCTATCCAGGCAGGACAAAGCCAGCTGAGCGAAATGCGCGCCAACGAATCCAGACTGCGTAACAGCATTGCCCGGGCAGAAGCCGCGGCCAAAGCGCGCGCCGAAAAAGAAGCGCGTGAAGCGCAGGCGGTGCGTAATAAGCAGCAGGAAGCCTCCCGGAAAGGCACCACCTACAAACCGACTGAAAATGAACGTTCCCTGATGTCGCGTACCGGCGGCCTCGGCTCCCCGCGTGGTCAGGCTTACTGGCCCGTTCGCGGTACGATCCTGCATCGCTATGGCGAACAGTTGCAGGGTGAGCTACGTTGGAAGGGGATCGTTATCGGTGCGTCTGAAGGTAGCGAAGTGAAAGCCATCGCCGATGGCCGCGTGATCCTGGCCGACTGGCTACAGGGTTATGGGCTCGTGGTGGTGGTTGAACACGGTAAAGGCGACATGAGTCTTTACGGCTACAACCAGAGCGCGCTGGTCAGCGTTGGCACCCAGGTGCGCGCGGGTCAACCCATTGCCCTTGTGGGCAGCAGTGGCGGTCAGGGCCGCCCGTCACTCTATTTCGAAATTCGTCGTCAGGGTCAGGCGGTCAATCCACAGCCGTGGTTGGGAAGATAGGTTTTGCTTCAATTTCGTCGAATTGTTGTTTCCGTAGTCAGCGCACTGGCGCTGGCTGCACCGGTTTATGCAGGCAAACTCGCGATTGTGATTGATGACTTCGGTTATCGTCCGCACTATGAAAATCAGGTGCTGGCGATGCCGTCAGCCATCTCTGTCGCCGTCCTGCCTAATGCGCCTCACGCGCATGAAATGGCGACCAAAGCGCACAATGGCGGCCATCAGGTCCTCATCCATCTGCCGATGGCCCCCCTCAGCAAGCAGCCGCTGGAAAAAGATACCCTGCGCCCGGACATGAGCAGCGACGAGATCGATCGCATCATCCGCGATGCGTACAATAAAGTGCCGTATGCCGTGGGTCTGAATAACCATATGGGCAGCGCGATGACCTCCAGCCTGTACGGTATGCTGAAAGTGATGCAGGCGCTGGAGCGTTACAATCTCTATTTCCTCGACAGCATGACCATCGGCAACAGCCAGGCGATGCGTGCCGCTCAGGGGACAGGTGTAAAAG
Source organism: Enterobacter cloacae complex sp. IR5441 (assembly GCF_049238215.1). Taxonomy (NCBI): domain Bacteria; kingdom Pseudomonadati; phylum Pseudomonadota; class Gammaproteobacteria; order Enterobacterales; family Enterobacteriaceae; genus Enterobacter; species Enterobacter cloacae complex sp. IR5441. The sequence goes on along the minus strand of NZ_JBMKIA010000016.1, from coordinate 697 downwards.
TCATCAAGCGCAAAGTATTCCTGGACGACTCCCAGAACGAAGCGGATATCCGCGTGCAGTTTAACCGCGCGGTACAGCTGGCGCGCCGTAACGGTTCGGCGATTGCCATTGGGCATCCGCATCCGTCTACCGTTCGCGTTTTGCAGCAAATGTTGCCGGGCTTACCCGCCGATATTACGCTGGTGCGTCCGAGCGATCTGCTCAATGAACCTCAGGTGGATACTTCTCGTCCGGGTAGCGCGCAACCACCCGCAACGCAGCCGCGTAATCCATTCCGCGGCGTGAAGAACTGCACGCTGAAACAGCCGCCTGAACCGGTCTATGCAACCCGCTTCTTCTCGGTGATTGGCGAAAGCATCAGCAGCAGTACACTGGTTAAATACGTCCAGCAACAGTGGCAGGGTTGGGGAAAAAAAGCCTGATCGGCTAACGCCTATTCTGCCAGATAAGAGTCCGACTGCTCTTTTGCAACGGACTCTCTCTTTTCCCGATCCTGATACCAAGCCTTGAAATACTTCAAAAAACTGTACGCCGTGGCATAAAACCCTGTCACCACACCCACTTTTCCCTGACGCCAGGCACTGATGAATCCCCTAATGATTTTGGTAAAAATCATTAAGTTAAGGTGGATACACATCTTGTCATATGATCAAATGGTTTCGCGAAAAATCAATAATCAGACAACAAGATGTGCGAA
>NZ_JBMKIA010000015.1:0-103771 GCF_049238215.1 Enterobacter cloacae complex sp. IR5441 | reverse complement strand
TAACAGAATTTGCCTGGCGGCTTTAGCGCGGTGGTCCCACCTGACCCCATGCCGAACTCAGAAGTGAAACGCCGTAGCGCCGATGGTAGTGTGGGGTCTCCCCATGTGAGAGTAGGGAATTGCCAGGCATCAATTAAGAAGAACCCCGTACCGTAAGGTGCGGGGTTTTTTGCTTTGTACGTTCTGAAAAGTCGGGTGGTGGCCCAGCTTTACCCGCCCTACATGCTCTCCCTCCTTGAAACTTTCTCACCTTTCGCTTGCAGACTCGACATTAACCCCGTTTCTGGGTATCGTTAGCTGTCTGGATGTCTAAACGTTTATACGTATGCTGTGAGGATTTAAGGTTATGCCGATTCGGGTGCAGGACGAGCTACCAGCCGTCAATTTCTTGCGTGAAGAGAATGTCTTCGTAATGACAACTTCGCGTGCTTCTGGTCAGGAAATTCGCCCGCTGAAGGTGCTGATCCTTAATCTGATGCCAAAGAAGATCGAAACGGAGAACCAGTTCCTGCGCTTGCTCTCCAACTCTCCGCTTCAGGTTGATATCCAGCTGCTGCGCATTGACGCGCGTGAGTCACGCAACACGCCTGCTGAGCATCTGAATAACTTCTACTGTAATTTTGAAGATATTCGCGATGAGAATTTCGATGGACTGATCGTCACCGGCGCACCGCTGGGTCTGGTGGAATTTAATGACGTTGCCTACTGGCCACAGATCAGGCAGGTGCTGGAGTGGGCAAAAGATCACGTCACGTCCACCTTGTTTGTCTGTTGGGCGGTACAGGCCGCACTGAATATCCTCTATGGCATTCCCAAGCAAACCCGCAGCGACAAACTTTCTGGCGTATACGAACACCACATTCTTCACCCGCATGCGCTGCTGACGCGTGGTTTCGATGACACTTTCCTGGCCCCGCATTCTCGCTACGCCGATTTTCCGGCACAGCTGATCCGCGATTACACCGACCTGGAAATCCTGGCCGAAACGGAAGACGGCGATGCCTACCTGTTCGCCAGTAAAGACAAACGCATCGCGTTCGTTACCGGCCATCCTGAGTACGATCCGCATACCCTCGCGTCAGAGTATTTTCGTGACGTTGAAGCGGGTCTGAATCCGGATGTCCCGTACAACTATTTCCCGAAAAACGATCCGCAAAACACGCCTCGGGCAACCTGGCGTAGCCACGGAAATTTGCTGTTTACCAACTGGCTCAACTATTACGTCTACCAGATTACGCCGTACGATCTGCGCCACATGAATCCGACGCTGGAGTAATCGTCTGCATTCAACGATCCTAAAGCGTTTCAGCTATTCAGATCAGGCACCTTCGGGTGCCTTTTTTATTTCCGAAATCCAACTCAACATCGAAGAAAACTTTAATTCCATATTAATCATGCAGTTGTGATTTGATATAAATTAAAATGGAAATTGTTTTTGATTTTGGAAAAATTATAGATAGTCTTAATTCTGCTGAGCGAAAACTACACAACGATCTTTCGCTCGCGTCGGGGGCGTGATTTGGATCTTTGATGAGGAGCAGAACGATGACTCAACAGGCAACAACGGTCGATGAACTGACCTTTACCCAGCCGAATGGTGAACAAGAACAGCAAGTTTTGACGGCGGAAGCGGTAGAGTTTCTGACTGAACTGGTGACTCGCTTTACGCCACAGCGTAATAAACTGCTGGCGGCACGCATTCATCAACAGCAGGAGATCGATAACGGCAAGTTGCCAGGGTTTATTTCGGAAACTGCTTCCATTCGTCATGGTGAATGGAAAATCCGCGGAATCCCTGAAGATTTACAGGATCGTCGCGTAGAGATCACCGGTCCGGTAGAGCGCAAAATGGTGATCAACGCCATGAATGCCAACGTCAAAGTATTTATGGCGGACTTCGAAGATTCCCTCGCGCCGGACTGGCAGAAAGTTATCGACGGGCAGATCAACCTGCGCGACGCCGTCAACGGCACCATCAGCTATACCAACGAAGCCGGTAAAATTTACCAGCTCAAACCGAATCCGGCGGTGCTGATCTGTCGCGTACGCGGTCTGCATTTGCCAGAAAAACACGTTACCTGGCGCGGAGAAGCGATTCCGGGCAGCCTGTTCGACTTTGCGCTGTACTTCTTCCACAACCATAAAAACCTGCTGGCGAAAGGCAGCGGCCCCTATTTCTATCTGCCGAAAACCCAGTCCTGGCAGGAAGCGGCGTGGTGGAGTGAAGTCTTCAGCTACGCAGAAGACCGCTTTGGCCTGCCGCGCGGCACCATTAAGGCCACGCTGCTGATTGAAACCCTGCCTGCCGTATTCCAGATGCATGAGATCCTCCATGCGCTGCGTGACCATATTGTGGGCCTGAACTGCGGCCGTTGGGATTACATCTTCAGCTACATCAAAACCCTGAAAAACCATGCCGACCGGGTATTGCCGGATCGTCAGGTTGTCACCATGGATAAACCGTTCCTCAGCGCCTACTCGCGCCTGCTGATTAAGACCTGCCACAAACGCGGCGCCTTTGCGATGGGCGGTATGGCGGCGTTTATCCCGAGCAAAGATGCAGAGCGTAACAATCAGGTGCTCAACAAGGTGAAAGCCGATAAAGAGCTGGAAGCCCGTAATGGCCACGACGGGACGTGGATTGCCCATCCTGGTCTGGCCGATACGGCGATGGAAGTCTTTAACCGCGTACTCGGCGACAACAAAAACCAGCTGTTTGTCACCCGTGAAGACGATGCGCCAATCGCAGAAGAACAGTTGCTGGCGCCGTGTGCGGGCGAACGCACGGAAGAGGGGATGCGCGCCAACATTCGCGTCGCCGTGCAGTACATCGAGGCATGGATCTCAGGCAACGGCTGCGTGCCGATCTACGGCCTTATGGAAGATGCCGCCACGGCGGAAATTTCACGTACCTCCATCTGGCAGTGGATCCATCATCAAAAAACGCTCAGCAACGGCAAACCGGTAACCAAAGCCCTGTTCCGTCAGATGCTGGCCGAAGAGATGCGGGTCATCCAGGACGAACTGGGCGAGCACCGCTTCAGCAGTGGGCGTTTTGACGATGCCGCACGTCTGATGGAGCAAATCACCACCTCTGATGACTTAATCGACTTCCTGACCCTGCCGGGCTACCGCTTCCTGGCGTAATTCACCACATAACAATATGGAGCATCTGCACATGAAAACCCGTACCCAACAGATCGAAGAGTTACAAAAAGAGTGGACCCAACCGCGCTGGGAAGGCATTCGCCGTCCGTACAGCGCAGAGGAAGTGGTGAAGTTACGCGGCTCGGTTAACCCGGAATGTACGCTGGCGCAGAACGGCGCGGCGAAAATGTGGGATCTGCTGCATGGGGGGTCTAAAAAAGGCTATATCAACAGCCTCGGCGCGCTGACCGGCGGTCAGGCATTGCAGCAGGCGAAGGCCGGCATTGAGGCTATCTATCTTTCCGGCTGGCAGGTCGCGGCGGATGCTAACCTTGCCTCCAGCATGTATCCGGATCAATCTCTTTATCCGGCGAACTCGGTGCCGTCAGTGGTGGATCGGATCAACAATACCTTCCGCCGTGCGGATCAGATCCAGTGGGCCGCGGGTATCGAACCCCACGATCCGCGTTTTATCGACTATTTCCTGCCGATCGTCGCCGATGCGGAAGCCGGTTTCGGCGGCGTGCTGAACGCCTTTGAGCTGATGAAATCCATGATTGAGGCCGGTGCAGCGGCCGTTCACTTTGAAGATCAGCTGGCGTCGGTGAAGAAGTGCGGGCATATGGGCGGGAAAGTGCTGGTGCCAACCCAGGAAGCGATCCAGAAGCTGGTTGCCGCGCGTCTGGCTGCTGACGTGCTCGGCGTGCCGACGCTGGTGATTGCCCGTACCGATGCTGACGCGGCGGACCTGATCACCTCTGACTGCGACCCGTATGACAGCGAATTCATTACCGGCGAACGTACCAGCGAAGGGTTCTATCGCACACATGCCGGTATTGAACAGGCGATCAGCCGCGGCCTGGCGTATGCCCCTTACGCCGACCTGGTCTGGTGTGAAACCTCCATGCCGGATCTGGCGCTGGCGAAGCGCTTTGCCGATGCGATTCATGCGAAGTATCCGGGCAAGCTGCTGGCCTATAACTGTTCGCCGTCCTTCAACTGGCAAAAGAATCTGGACGATACGACCATCGCCAGCTTCCAGCAGCAATTGTCAGATATGGGCTACAAGTACCAGTTCATCACCCTGGCGGGTATCCACAGCATGTGGTTCAACATGTTCGACCTGGCGCACGCCTACGCGCAGGGCGAAGGCATGAAACACTATGTTGAGAAGGTGCAGCAGCCAGAATTTGCGGCGGGCAAAGAAGGATATACCTTCGTTTCGCACCAGCAGGAAGTGGGAACCGGCTACTTCGATAATGTGACCACGATTATTCAGGGCGGGGCCTCCTCCGTCACAGCATTAACGGGCTCGACGGAAGAAGCACAGTTCTAATCTTTTCCCCCTCTCCCCCCTCGGGGAGAGGGTTGGGGTGAGGGGGAATATATGTCGCGTGGTCTGGAATTACTGATTGCCCAAACTATTTTGCAGGGCTTCGATGCCCAGTATGGCCGCTTTCTGGAAGTCACCTCCGGCGCGCAACAGCGTTTTGAGCACGCCGACTGGCATGCGGTTCAGCAGGCCATGAAGCAGCGTATCCATCTTTATGATCACCACGTAGGTCTGGTGGTGGAGCAACTGCGCTGTATCACCGACGGTAAAAGCCCGGATGCGGAATTTTTACTGCGCGTGAAAGAGCATTACACCCATCTGTTACCCGACTACCCGCGCTTCGAGATTGCGGAGAGCTTTTTTAACTCCGTCTATTGCCGGTTATTTGACCACCGCTCATTATCTCCTGAGCGGTTATTTATCTTCAGCTCCCAGCCGGAGCGCCGCTTCCGTACCATCCCGCGTCCGCTGGCGAAAGATTTCTTTCCTGATCGCGGCTGGGAAAAGCTCCTGCACCGCGTCTTAACGGATTTGCCGCTGCGCCTGCCGTGGGAGAATAAACCCCGGGATATCGGCTATATCCACGCATATCTCAGTGAAACCTTCGGCGAGGCGGTGCTCAGCCGCAGCCATTTGCAGGTTGCCAACGAGCTTTTCTACCGGAATAAGGCCGCCTGGCTGGTGGGCAAACTGGTTACGCCGACAGCCATCGTGCCGTTTCTGCTACCGATTCACCGTACCGACGACGGCGAACTGTTTGTCGATACCTGCCTGACTACCAGCGCTGAGGCCAGTATCGTATTTGGCTTCGCCCGTTCCTATTTCATGGTCTATGCCCCACTGCCTGCCGCCCTGGTGGAGTGGCTGCGCGAGATCCTGCCGGGCAAAACCACCGCCGAGCTGTATATGGCGATTGGCTGTCAGAAGCATGCCAAAACGGAAAGTTATCGAGAATACCTGCGTTATGTCACCACGGCTGATGAGCAGTTTATCGAAGCGCCGGGGATCCGCGGCATGGTGATGCTGGTTTTCACACTGCCGGGCTTCGACCGCGTGTTTAAGGTGATTAAGGATAAATTTGCCCCGCAGAAAGAGATGACCGCCGCTCACGTCCGCGCCTGCTATCAGCTGGTTAAAGAGCACGATCGCGTCGGGCGAATGGCGGATACCCAGGAGTTTGAAAACTTTGTGCTGGATAAGCAGCAGATCGATCCGTCGCTGATGTCGCTGCTAATGCAGGAAGCGCCGACGAAAATTACCGATCTTGGCGATAAGATTGCGATTAGCCATCTCTACATTGAGCGCCGGATGGTGCCGTTAAATATCTGGCTGGAGCAGTCCGAAGGCCAGGCTTTACGAGACGCCATTGAAGAGTACGGCAATGCGATTCGCCAGCTCGCCGCCGCCAATATTTTTCCCGGCGACATGCTGTTTAAAAACTTCGGCGTCACCCGTCACGGGCGGGTGGTGTTCTATGATTACGATGAAATTTGCTACATGACCGAGGTGAACTTTCGCGATATCCCGCCGCCCCGTTACCCGGAAGATGAGCTGTCCGGTGAACCATGGTACAGCGTGTCGCCTGGCGATGTGTTTCCGGAAGAATTTCGCCACTGGTTATGTGCAGACCCGCGTATCGGGCCGCTATTCGAAGAGATGCATGCCGATCTGTTCCGCGCCAGCTACTGGCGCGGGCTGCAAACGCGGATCAAAAATGGGCACGTGGAAGATGTCTACGCTTACCGCCGCAAGCAGCGGTTTTGCATCCGCTTTTCTCCCTCTCCCTGTGGGAGAGGGCCGGGGTGAGGGCATCAGGCGGCAATGCACGTTTAACGAATCCCACCATACGCCAGCGTCACCTCTTTCGCCGCCTTAATCACCATCGCGCCCAGCTCGGTGACGCGGTCGTCGGTCATACGTGAAATCGGCCCGGAGATGGAGATAGCGGCAAACGGCTCGCGGTGCTCGTCAAAAATGCAGGACGCGAGGCAGCGCAGCCCGAGGGCATGTTCTTCGTCATCAAACGAATAGCCGCGCTTGCGGGTCAGAGCCAGATCTTCTTTCAGATGCACGGGCGACACCAGCGTGGCGTGGGTATAGGCGTGCAGTCCTTTACGGTGCAGCAGCCCCGTTACCTGCTCTTCGCTCAGCTGCGAGAGAAACGCTTTCCCTGCGCCAGAGGCGTGCATCGGCAGCTTGCCGCCAATCGGTGCGGACATGCGCATCAGCTGCGTACACTGCACCTGGTCGATGATAATCGCCTGGTGATCGCTCTGATCCAGTACGGCCAGGTTTACCGTCTCGCCGGACTCCTCCATTAGCTTGCGCAGAATCGGGTGGACAATCGCCAGCAGGTTGCGGCTTTGCAGGAAGCTGCTGCCGACAATAAACGCATGCGCCCCCACCGCCCAGTGCCCCAGCTCGCCCACCTGACGCACGAAGCCCAGCTGCTGCATGGTGGTCAGCAGACGGTGCGTGGTGGAGTTCGGCAGGCCAGCCTGCTGCGCCAGCTCCGTCAGGGCCACGCTACCATGCGATTCGGCTATCCATTCCAGCAGTTTCAGGCCGCGCGTCAGGGATTGAACCTGTCCGCCAGGTTGTGCAGCGGTGGTTGCAGCAGGTTTTCTGCCGCGTTTAGCGGGAACGGTCGTAACCATGACGAACTCCTTTTTCTGTATCGTGGAAATCATTTTCGTTTTATTTGGTGGTTTTGCAACCGCTTTCCTGACTGATCGGAGGAGTGATAGTGAACATGTCTCATGTTACCGCTGTGTGACTTTTCGACCCTGCGAGATTATGCCAGTATGGAACGCAGCCTTTTGGCCATGTTGAGCGTTGTCGGGAGCAAGTGTGAGCAGCAAAGTAGAGCAACTGCGTGCGCAGTTAAATGAACGAATTCTGGTGCTGGACGGCGGCATGGGCACCATGATCCAGGGCTATCGTCTGAGTGAAGACGATTTCCGCGGCGAGCGCTTTGCCGACTGGCCTTGTGACCTGAAAGGGAACAATGACCTGCTGGTGTTAAGCAAACCGTCTGTCATCAGGGATATCCACAACGCTTACTTCGAAGCGGGTGCGGATATTGTTGAAACCAACACCTTCAACTCGACAACCATCGCCATGGCGGATTACCAGATGGAATCCCTGTCGGCGGAGATCAACTTTGAAGCGGCGAAGCTGGCGCGCGCCTGCGCCGACGAATGGACGGCCCGTACGCCGGACAAGCCGCGCTACGTAGCCGGGGTGCTGGGTCCAACCAACCGCACCGCGTCGATTTCTCCGGACGTCAACGACCCGGCGTTTCGGAACATCACCTTTGACCAGCTGGTGGCCGCGTATCGTGAGTCCACTAAAGCGCTGGTAGAAGGCGGTTCCGATCTGATCCTGATTGAAACCGTATTCGACACCCTCAACGCCAAAGCGGCAATTTACGCGGTGAAAGAGGAGTTCGAGGCGCTGGGCGTTGACCTGCCGATCATGATTTCCGGCACCATCACTGACGCTTCTGGCCGTACACTGTCCGGCCAGACAACCGAAGCGTTTTATAACTCCCTGCGCCACGCCGAAGCGCTCTCCTTCGGCCTGAACTGCGCGCTGGGGCCGGACGAGCTGCGCCAGTACGTGCAGGAGCTTTCGCGCATCGCAGAGTGCTACGTCACCGCCCACCCGAACGCCGGTCTGCCGAACGCGTTTGGTGAGTACGATCTGGATGCCGACACCATGGCGGCGCAAATCCGCGAATGGGCCGAATCTGGTTTCCTCAACATCGTCGGCGGCTGCTGCGGCACCACGCCTGAGCATATCGCCGCCATGAGCCGCGCCGTCGCCGGGCTTCCACCGCGCAAGCTACCCGAGCTTCCGGTAGCCTGTCGTCTGTCCGGCCTGGAGCCGTTGACCATCGGCGACGACAGCCTGTTTGTGAACGTGGGTGAACGTACTAACGTTACCGGTTCTGCGAAGTTCAAGCGCCTGATCAAAGAAGAGAAGTACAGCGAAGCGCTGGACGTTGCTCGCCAGCAGGTGGAAAGCGGCGCGCAGATTATCGATATCAACATGGACGAGGGGATGCTCGACGCCGAAGCGGCAATGGTGCGTTTCCTCAATCTGATTGCCGGTGAGCCGGATATCGCCCGCGTGCCGATCATGATTGACTCTTCCAAATGGGAAGTCATCGAAAAAGGGCTGAAGTGCATTCAGGGCAAAGGCATCGTTAACTCCATCTCGATGAAAGAGGGCGTCGATACCTTTATCCACCACGCGAAGCTGGTCCGTCGCTACGGAGCCGCCGTGGTGGTGATGGCCTTCGATGAAGTGGGCCAGGCCGATACCCGCGAGCGCAAGATTGAGATTTGCCGCCGCGCGTACAAAATTTTGACCGAAGAGGTGGGCTTCCCGCCGGAAGACATCATCTTCGACCCGAACATCTTCGCCGTCGCGACCGGCATCGAAGAGCACAACAACTACGCCCAGGACTTCATCGGCGCGTGTGAAGACATTAAACGCGAGCTACCGCATGCGCTGATCTCCGGCGGCGTGTCGAACGTCTCGTTCTCGTTCCGCGGCAACGACCCGGTGCGTGAGGCGATCCACGCCGTGTTCCTTTACTACGCCATCCGCAACGGGATGGACATGGGGATCGTCAACGCCGGCCAGCTGGCAATTTACGACGATCTGCCAGCCGAGCTGCGCGACGCCGTAGAAGACGTGATCCTCAATCGTCGTGACGACGCCACCGAACGCATGCTGGATCTGGCGGAAAAATACCGCGGCAGTAAATCTGACGAATCAGCCAACGTTCAACAGGCCGAATGGCGCTCCTGGGATGTGAATAAGCGTCTGGAATACTCGCTGGTAAAAGGCATTACCGAGTTTATCGAGCAGGATACCGAGGAAGCGCGTCAGCAGGCCGCCCGTCCGATTGAAGTGATCGAAGGGCCGCTGATGGACGGCATGAACGTGGTCGGCGATCTGTTCGGCGAGGGCAAAATGTTCCTGCCGCAGGTGGTGAAATCCGCCCGCGTCATGAAGCAGGCGGTGGCGTATCTGGAACCCTTTATCGAAGCCAGCAAAGAGAAGGGCTCCAGTAACGGTAAAATGGTCATCGCCACCGTGAAGGGCGACGTACACGACATCGGCAAAAACATCGTTGGCGTGGTGTTGCAGTGTAATAACTACGAAATTATCGATCTTGGCGTGATGGTCCCGGCGGATAAAATCCTCAGGACCGCGCGCGAAGTGAATGCGGATCTGATTGGTCTTTCCGGGCTGATTACGCCTTCGCTGGACGAAATGGTCAACGTGGCAAAAGAGATGGAGCGCCAGGGCTTCACCATTCCACTGCTGATTGGCGGGGCAACCACCTCCAAAGCCCACACGGCGGTGAAAATCGAGCAGAACTACAGTGGGCCAACGGTGTATGTCCAAAACGCCTCGCGCACCGTGGGCGTGGTCTCCGCGCTGCTGTCCGACACCCAGCGCGATGACTTTGTCGCCCGCACCCGCAAAGAGTATGAAACCGTCCGCATTCAGCATGGACGTAAGAAACCGCGCACGCCGCCGGTTTCGCTTCAGGCGGCGCGCGATAACGATCTGGCGTTCGACTGGTCCAGCTATACGCCGCCGGTCGCACACCGTCTGGGCGTGCAGGACGTGACGGCCAGCATCGAAACGCTGCGTAACTACATCGACTGGACGCCGTTCTTCATGACCTGGTCTCTGGCGGGCAAATATCCGCGCATTCTTGAAGATGAGGTGGTGGGCGAAGAGGCGAAGCGTCTGTTTAAAGATGCCAACGACATGCTCGACAGGCTGAGCGCAGAGAAAGCCCTCAACCCGCGCGGGGTGGTGGGGCTGTTCCCGGCGAACCGAGTGGGCGACGACGTGGAAATCTACCGCGATGAAACCCGCACCCACGTGCTGGCCGTAAGCCATCACCTGCGCCAGCAAACCGAGAAAGTGGGCTTTGCCAACTACTGCCTGGCGGATTTCGTCGCACCGAAACTCTCCGGTAAAGCCGACTATATCGGCGCGTTCGCCGTAACCGGTGGTCTGGAAGAAGACGCGCTGGCGGATGCGTACGACGCGCAGCACGATGATTACAACAAAATCATGGTGAAAGCGATCGCCGACCGTCTGGCGGAAGCCTTTGCTGAGTACCTCCACGAGCGCGTGCGTAAGGTGTACTGGGGCTACGCGGCGAATGAGAACCTCAGCAACGAGGAGCTGATCCGCGAAAACTACCAGGGCATTCGTCCGGCGCCGGGGTATCCGGCCTGCCCGGAACACACCGAGAAGGGCACTATCTGGAAGTTGCTGGACGTCGAAGCGCATACCGGCATGAAGCTCACCGAGTCGTTCGCCATGTGGCCGGGCGCGTCCGTTTCTGGCTGGTACTTCAGCCATCCGGACAGCAAGTACTTCGCCGTGGCACAGCTTCAGCGCGATCAGATTGAGGATTACGCCCTGCGTAAAGGCATGAGCGTGTCAGAGGTGGAACGCTGGCTGGCGCCGAATTTGGGCTACGACGCAGACTAACGTCACTTTTCCTTACAACAAACAGGGCACCGCTATGGTGCCTTGTCTCTTTCTTACGTTTAAACCCTTATACTGAACCTCAGGAAAACGAATAACGATAAGGAGGAATACCTACCGTGTTGACGTTGTTACACCTGCTCTCCGCAGTCGCACTGCTGGTATGGGGCACCCATATCGTTCGTACCGGCGTGATGCGCGTGTTTGGCGCACGTTTACGTACCGTTCTCAGCGGCAGCGTTGAGAAGAAGCCGCTCGCCTTCTGCGCGGGTATTGGCGTCACGGCGCTGGTGCAAAGCAGCAACGCCACCACCATGCTCGTCACCTCGTTCGTGGCGCAGGATCTGGTGGCGCTCGCCCCGGCGCTGGTGATTGTCCTTGGCGCCGACGTCGGTACCGCGCTGATGGCGCGTATCCTGACATTCGATCTCTCCTGGCTGTCGCCACTGCTGATTTTTATCGGCGTCATTTTTTTCCTCGGCCGTAAGCAAAGCCGTGCCGGGCAGCTTGGCCGCGTCGGTATTGGCCTCGGGCTGATCCTGCTGGCACTGGAGCTGATTGTGCAGGCTGTCACGCCGATCACCCAGGCCAACGGTGTGCAGGTCATCTTCGCCTCGTTAACCGGCGATATTATGCTGGATGCGCTGATCGGCGCGGTATTCGCCATCGTCAGCTACTCCAGCCTGGCAGCGGTCCTGCTGACGGCGACCTTAACCGCCGCAGGGGTAATTTCCTTCCCGGTGGCGCTGTGCCTGGTGATCGGTGCCAACCTCGGCTCTGGCCTGCTGGCGATGCTCAACAACAGCGCCGCCAACGCTGCCGCCCGCCGGGTGGCGCTGGGGAGTTTGCTCTTCAAGCTGGTGGGCAGCCTGATCATTCTGCCGTTTGTACACCCGCTGGCGAACCTGATGGACAATCTCTCTCTGCCGAAAGCGGAACTGGTGATCTACTTCCACGTCTTCTACAACCTGGTGCGCTGTCTGGCAATGGTGCCGTTTGCCGCGCCGATGGCCCGCTTCTGCGAGCGGCTTATTCGTGATGAACCGGAGCTGGACGCGCGCCTTAAACCGAAGCATCTGGACACCTCGGTGCTGGATACTCCTGCGCTGGCAATCGCCAATGCCGCCCGCGAAACGCTGCGCATGGGCGACGCGATGGAAACCATGCTGGAAGGGCTGCAAAAGGTGATGCACGGCGAGCCGCGCGAAGAAAAAGAGCTGCGCAGGCTGGCGGACGATATCAACGTGCTGTATACCGCCATCAAGCTCTATCTGGCGCGGATCCCCCAGGACGAGCTGGCGGAAGAGGAGTCGCGCCGCTGGGCGGAAATCATCGAGATGTCGCTTAACCTGGAGCAGGCTTCGGATATTGTCGAGCGTATGGGCAGTGAAATCGCAGACAAATCCCTGGCCGCACGCCGGGCGTTTTCTGTTGAAGGGCTGAAAGAGCTGGAAGCGCTGCACGAACAGCTGGTCAGCAACCTGAAGCTGGCGATGTCGGTCTTCTTCTCCAGCGACGTGCCGAGCGCGCGCCGCCTGCGCCGCAATAAGCATCGTTTCCGCATCCTTAATCGCCGCTACTCACACGCCCACGTTGAGCGTCTGCACCAGCAGAACGTGCAGAGTATCGAGACCAGCTCACTCCACCTGGGGCTGCTGGGGGATATGAAGCGCCTGAACTCGTTGTTCTGTGCGGTGGCGTACAGCGTGATGGAGCAGCCGGATGAAGACGATGAGCGGGATGAGTATTAATCTCTGAAAGCGCCTCGCAAAACCCTTTTGTGAGGCGTGACACCTTCTAAAGAGCAATTCATTCTTAAGGCCTTGCATTTTTAAGGGAATAGAAAATGCTCGTTTATTACGCTACACTTCGCCAATTCATGCGCATTCCAATGGGGGTTATCATGCGCACTACTAATGGCATTAAAAAATCAGTCAATGTTTCGTTAGCACCAGAAATTCTTGAAGAAGCGCGACGTCTTAAGCTCAATCTCTCTGCTGTACTCACGGCCGCTCTACAGGAGCAGTTTCGTGCGCATCAGCGCGCAGAGTGGTTAGCAGAAAATAAAGCGTCTATAGAGGCCATTAACCAGTGGGTTGATGAAAACGGCTCCTTTAGTGACTTTCAGAGGTCATTCTGATGGAGCAATATTTTGCTTATGCGAATGAAGGTAATGGGAAAAAAGCATATCCATGGCTTATTAATATGCAGCACCCTGTTGCTAATGTGATGAAACATGTACTGGTTGCTCCCGCCGTTGAATTAAGCCAGTTGGGCGGCATTCGTCCGCCTGCGAAAGTGTGCCCTGTCGTTGAAATCGCGGGTAAGTCCTGCGTTGTCATGATGCATATGCTGTCAGGCATCTCTTCAAAAGAGTTAGGTGAACGCGTTGCCGATCTTACTAACAGCAGTGCTTCATTGCGGGATGCACTCGATTTTCTGATCAGCGGTTACTAGGACTTTTTTGTCAGGCGCAAGGTAAGGTATATTTCGCCCTTCACAGGAGAAACTATGCTGCCAACTCAATCAACCCGATTAAACAAATACATTAGCGAGAGCGGGATCTGCTCACGTCGCGAGGCTGACCGTTACATTGAACAGGGTAACGTGTTTCTTAACGGCAAACGCGCCACCATTGGCGATCAGGTAGTGCCTGGCGATGTGGTGAAAGTGAATGGTCAGGTCATCGAACCGCGTGATGCCGAAGACCTGGTGTTTATCGCGTTGAACAAGCCGGTTGGGATTGTCAGCACTACGGAAGATGGCGAGCGGGACAACATTGTTGATTTCGTGAACCACAGCAGCCGTATCTTCCCGATTGGTCGCCTGGATAAGGACTCTCAGGGGTTAATTTTCCTGACTAATCACGGCGATCTGGTGAACAAAATTCTGCGTGCCGGTAACGACCATGAGAAAGAGTACATTGTTACGGTGAACAAGCCGGTCACGGACGAGTTCATCCGGGGAATGGGCGCAGGCGTGCCGATTCTGGGCACCGTGACGAAGAAGTGTAAAGTCAGAAAAGAGGCGCCGTTTGCGTTTCGTATCACGCTGGTGCAGGGCCTGAATCGCCAGATCCGCCGCATGTGCGAGTACTTCGGTTATGAAGTGACGAAGCTGGAACGCACGCGCATCATGAACGTCAGCCTGTCCGGGATCCCGCTGGGCGAGTGGCGTGACTTAACGGATGACGAGCTGATCGAGCTGTTCAAACTTATCGAGAACTCCTCGTCCGAAGCGAAGCCGAAAGCTAAAGCCAAACCGAAAACGCAGGCGATTAAGCGTCCGGTGGTGAAGGCACCGCAGGCGGAAGAGAAAGGGCGGGGCAAGCCGGGCAACGGAAAACGCTTTACCCAGCCGGGGCGCAAAAAGAAAGGGCGCTGATTAGCGCCTTCCACGGGTTGATGTGCTGGCGGACCAGGAAAAAGTCGCCTCTGCATCGGGTTTATAAGCCTGCTCTTTTTTCAGCTTGCGGGCTTTTTTCGCCGCGGCATCACGTTGCGCCATCAGTTTATCGATGTACTCTTTTTTAACCTGATTGGTTTCGGCGTTCGTCAGCGTGCGGCCATGCGCGATGCGGGCGCGGTCGAGAAGCGTTTTCAGTTCGCGCTGCTCGGCTTCGGTCATGTCTTTCTGGGTCAAACGTGGTGTAGCCATTGCTGAAGCCTCCTGATGGGGAGGCTTCAGTGTAAAGCAAGCCGTGTCAATTAACCCTGTTTCACCGCATCTTTTTTCGGTTGGTCATCAATCGGCTTACCGGACCAGTATCCTGCTAACAGCGAACCGGACAGGTTGTGCCAGACAGAGAACAGCGCCCCCGGTAGCGCTGCCAGCGGTGAGAAGTAAATTTTACCCAGCGCCGCCGCCAGGCCGGAGTTCTGCATCCCCACTTCGATCGCCAGCGTGCGGCAGGTGGATTCGTCAAAGCCAAACAGCTTCCCGCCCCAGTAACCGCCCAGCAGACCAATAGTGTTATGCAGCACAACCGCGACGATCACCACAAAGCCCACCGAAGCAATGTGCGATGCGGAACCGGCTACCACGGCGCTGATAATGGCCAGTATGCAGACCATCGAAAACGCGGGCAGATACGGCTCAACCGCTTTCACTACCCGCGGGAAGAGATGGTGGATCACCAGCCCCAGCGCAATCGGGATCACCACGATTTGCAGGATGCTGAGCAGCATGCCCATCACGTCCACCTGGATATGCGCGTCCACATACAGGCGGGTTAACAGCGGCGTGGCAATCACGCCCACCAGCGTGGAAACGGACGAGATGGTGACGGAGAGCGCCACGTCGCCTTTCGCCAGATAGATCATGACGTTAGATGCCGTACCGCTGGCGACGCTCCCCACCAGCACCATCCCGGCGGAAAGGTCGGGCGGCATCTTAAAGGCCATCGCCAGCAGCCAGGCCGCGAGCGGCATCACCAGGTAGTGCAGGAAAATCCCTGCGGCAACCGGTGCCGGGCGAGACAGCACGCGTTTGAAGTCGTCAATTTTCAGATGCACGCCCATGCCGAACATAATCAGCATCAGCAGCGTGGTGACCCACGGACCAATGCCCGTGAACGTGGCAGGAGTGTAATACGCGAGTACAGAGAGCAGCAGCGCCCATAACGGGAACAGCCGGGTGATAGCGGAGAGCATAGTGAATTCCTTGCAGTATTGTCGTGTTGTTTTGTTATAAAAAAGCCGGGTCTGTGCCCGGCTTATTGATATTGTTTATCGTGCTAACGAATTTTATTCAAACAAATTCTGATGAAGTTTCTGCACGACCTGCTCGGCCTGATCGGCAGGGACCAGGAAGCAGAGGTTGTAGCTGGACGCGCCGTAGCAAATCATGCGGATATTGAACGGGTCGAGCACGCCGAACACCTCTTTACCCACGCCGCACGCGCGCGACAGCTTATTACCGATGATGGCCACCAGCGCCAGATCTTCTTCCACCTCCACGCGGCACAACTCGGAAAGCTCAATCAGCAGCGACTGCGTCAGCAGGGTGTCGCCGGTAGAGGTGGAGCCGGTGGTGTCGAGCGTCAGCGCGATGCTGACTTCTGACGTGGTGATCAGGTCCACGGAGATATTGTGGCGCGCCAGGATGCCAAACACTTCCGCCAGAAATCCACGGGAGTGCAGCATATTATGGCTGTGCAGGGTAACCAGCGTCTGCTTACGACGCAGGGCCAGCGCGCGGAACAGCGGCGGGTTCTCGGTTTTCTTGCAGACCAGCGTCCCGCCCGCCTTTGGATCTTTACTGGAGCCAACGAAGACCGGAATGTCGCTGCGCACGGCGGGCAGCAGCGTGGCCGGGTGCAGCACTTTCGCGCCGAAAGTCGCCATTTCAGCCGCTTCTTCAAAGGCGATCACGTCAATACGTTTTGCCGCAGAGACCACGCGCGGGTCGGTAGTGTAGATACCCGGCACGTCCGTCCAGATATCCACGCGGGTGGCGTGCAGGGCTTCACCCAGCAGGGCGGCGGTGTAGTCGCTACCGCCACGGCCCAGCGTGGTTGTGCGCCCTTTGGCTTCGCTGCCGATAAAGCCCTGGGTGATCACTATGCCTTCATCCAGGCGCGGGGCAAGCTGCTGGTTAGTCAGCTCAGCCAGGGCTTCCACGTCCGGCTCGGCGCGGCCAAAGCGGTCGCTGGTGCGCATCACTTTACGCACGTCGAACCACTGCGCCTGAATATTGCGCTCGCGCATGATCTCAACGAACAGCAGTGTGGACATCAGTTCGCCGTGGCTGACCAGTTCATCGGTCAGTGCGCTGGAGGTGGCCAGCGACGCGGCTTCTGCCAGGGTGGTGATATTTTCCAGCAGGCGTTCCACTTCCTCACGAATGACGTTCGGGTTTTGCAGACGCTCGAGAATGTCGAACTGAATTTTGCGCAGTGCATCCAGCTTCACGAAACGCTCGGTCGCTTCCAGTCCTTCAGACAGGGAAACCAGCAGGTTCGTCACGCCGGCTGAGGCGGAAAGCACCACCAGGCGGGTATTCGGATCGGCCAGCACCACATCGGCGCTGCGGTTCATGGCATCGTAGTCTGCCACACTGGTGCCGCCAAACTTGGCGACCACAAAACTCGTCATAACAACCTCGTGTCAGGGAATGAATAGAGCGACCTTGGCACAAGAATGAAGCGAGAACAGGTGCAGGCGCAAAATACGGCCCTATAAATAAAATGCGGGGGAGGTCCTGTCAATGCTGGGATTATGCGGATTTTTCATGGGGGGGTACCCCTCAGAAACAGGACTTATAACAGGCCCATATTTTATGCTCCTTTTTCCCCCTTTTTGACCAACATTTCGCCACGCCGGAAGGGCGCGACAGCAGCTATACTTTTCGGGTCTTTTCACCTGCGTTTGATGCAGACCAGGGCAATGGCATAAAAACCATCACAATTTTTATTTGCAGGCGCTACAATCGACCGCAGTCACAATTCTCAAATCAGAAGAGTATTGCTATGAAAAACATCAACCCAACGCGGACCGCTGCATGGCAGGCACTACAGAAACATTTTGATGAAATGAAAGACGTCACTATCGCGGATCTGTTCGCGAAAGATGCCGATCGTTTCAGCAAGTTTTCCGCCACCTTCGATGACCTGATGCTGGTGGATTTCTCCAAGAACCGTATCACCGAAGAGACGCTGGCGAAGCTGCAAGATCTGGCGAAAGAGACTGAGCTGGCAGATGCCATCAAATCCATGTTCTCCGGTGAGAAAATCAACCGCACCGAAGACCGTGCCGTCCTGCACGTGGCCCTGCGTAACCGTAGCAATACGCCAATTATCGTAGACGGCAAAGATGTGATGCCGGAAGTGAACGCGGTGCTGGAAAAGATGAAAACCTTCTCTGAAGCGATCATCTCAGGTAGCTGGAAAGGCTACACCGGCAAAGCGATCACCGACGTCGTAAACATCGGTATCGGCGGCTCTGACCTCGGCCCGTTCATGGTGACCGAGGCGCTGCGCCCGTACAAAAACCACCTCAACATGCACTTCGTGTCCAACGTCGATGGGACTCACATCGCTGAAGTGCTGAAAAAGGTGAACCCGGAAACCACGCTGTTCCTGGTGGCGTCTAAAACCTTCACCACTCAGGAAACCATGACCAACGCCCACAGCGCGCGCGACTGGTTCCTGAAAACCGCGGGCGACGAAAAGCACGTGGCGAAACACTTTGCGGCGCTGTCCACCAACGGTAAAGCGGTGGGTGAGTTCGGTATTGATACCGCGAACATGTTTGAGTTCTGGGACTGGGTGGGCGGCCGCTACTCACTGTGGTCTGCGATCGGTCTGTCCATCATCCTGTCCGTGGGCTTCGACAACTTCGTTGAACTGCTCTCCGGCGCGCACGCGATGGACAAACACTTCTCCACCACCGCGCCTGAGAAAAACCTGCCGGTGCTGCTGGCGCTGATCGGGATCTGGTACAACAACTTCTTCGGCGCTGAAACCGAAGCGATTCTGCCGTACGACCAGTACATGCACCGCTTTGCGGCCTACTTCCAGCAGGGCAACATGGAATCCAACGGCAAGTACGTTGACCGTAACGGCAACGCGGTGGATTACCAGACTGGCCCAATCATCTGGGGCGAGCCGGGCACCAACGGTCAGCACGCGTTCTACCAGCTGATCCACCAGGGCACCAAAATGGTACCGTGCGATTTCATCGCCCCGGCGATTACGCACAACCCACTGTCCGACCACCATCCGAAGCTGCTGTCTAACTTCTTCGCCCAGACCGAAGCGCTGGCGTTCGGTAAATCCCGCGAGGTGGTTGAGCAGGAATACCGTGACCAGGGTAAAGATCCGGCTACGCTGGAGCACGTTGTGCCGTTTAAAGTGTTCGAAGGCAACCGTCCAACTAACTCCATTCTGCTGCGCGAAATCACGCCGTTCAGCCTGGGTGCGCTGATTGCCCTCTACGAGCACAAAATCTTCACTCAGGGCGCTATTCTGAACATCTTCACCTTTGACCAGTGGGGCGTTGAGCTGGGCAAACAGCTGGCAAACCGCATTCTGCCAGAGCTGGGTGACGATAAAGCGATCGACAGCCACGACAGCTCCACCAATGGTCTGATTAACCGTTATAAAGCCTGGCGTGCGTAATAAATATGTCATGAACAATGCCGGCGATATGCCGGCATTTTTTTATCGGATAATTCCTGATGTCTGTTAGTTATCTCAAATTCTGAAGCTGAGTTTAATCCGAAAAAGACGGTAACCCCGTTAATTGCTGAGGTTTATTTTAAGAAAATACGGAGTGATGATTTAATGTTCTTATATTATAAATGGTTGATTTACATTGATTATATATTTCCTTGATTCTTTTTTCCTTCCATTTTTAACCATTAGTCTGAAAACCTCATCCCTATTTACCCCCACGGTAAACCCACTGCTTTAGTTGTGTATACTCGAATCCGCCTGAATTTCTTTTCGGGCAAATCTCCATTCATTCATTGAAGGGAAATTGTTATGAAGAAAGTACTGTATGGCATTTTTGCCATATCTGCGCTTGCGGCGACGTCTGTCTATGCAGCTCCGGTCCAGGTCGGGGAAGCTGCAGGGTCGGCAGCGACGTCTGCGTCTGCGGGGAGTTCGACCGCAGCCAGCACCAGCGCCGTAAGTTCAGCCGTGGGTGTCGCGCTGGCGGCAACCGGTGGCGGTGATGGCTCCAATACCGGAACCACGACCACTACGACGACCAGCACCCAGTAATAACGGGTGTTTTAATCATAACCACACTTCGGTGTGGTTATTTCGCCCCTTCGGAGAAGAGTCGTGAAGCGACCTGCAATCATCCTGATTTGCCTGCTGTTGCAGGCGTGCTCAGCTACCACCAAAGGGCTGGGCCACTCACTGTGGGACAGCATGTTCGGCACGCCGGGCGTGCATCTGACCGATGACGAACTTCAGAACATGCCGTATGCCAGCCAGTACATGCAGCTAAACGATGGTCCGCAACTGTTTGTGGTGCTCGCTTTCGATGAAAACGGGCAGCAGAAATGGGTGACGCAGGATCAGGCCACCATCGTGACGCAGCATTCCCGCATCGTGAAAACGTTGCTCGGCGGCGACAACCTGCTTGAGGTGAACAACCTGGCTGAAGATCCGCTCATCAAGCCGAATCAGATCGTCGATGGCGCAAGCTGGACGCGCACGATGGGCTGGACCGAGCATAAACAGGTGCGCTACGCCACGGCCCGCTCCACCTTCCGCTGGGACGGTACGGACAGTGTCAAAGTGGGCAGCGACGAAACGCAGGTGCGCGTGCTGGATGAAGAAGTGACAACCGATCAAGCCACCTGGCATAACCGCTTCTGGGTGGACGAAGAGGGGCAAATCCGCCAGTCCTTACAGTATCTCGGTGCCGGTTTCTTCCCGGTGAAGACCACCCTGATCAAGGCGGCGAAATCATGAAAATGTTCATCCACATTGCGCTTCTCGCCAGCCTGACCTCGCCGCTGGCGTGGTCTGCGGGAACGGTACAGGTCTACACCCCGGACAGCGAAAAACCTAAAACCTTAACCAATGCCGGGCATCTGCTCGATCTGGTGGGGCAGCCGAGGCTGGCGAAAAGCTGGTGGACCGGGGCGGTGATCAGCGAGCGTCAGGCGACGATCGTAGCGGAACAAAAACATCAGGCGCTGCTCGCCCGACTGAGCGGGCTGGCACAACAGGAAGATACCGACGATGCCGCGGCCATTACTAGCCTGCGTCAACAGCTTCAGGCGGTTAAGGTGACGGGGCGCCAGAAGGTGAATCTGGATCCGGATGAGGTGCGCGTTGCGGAAAACGGCAATCCGTCGCTGGAAGGGGACTATACCCTGTGGCTTCCGGCTCAGCCTTCCACCGTCACCGTGATGGGGCTTCTCAGCAGCCCTGGCAAAAAGCCGTTTACGCCGGGCCGGGACGTGGCGAGCTATCTCGACGAGCAAAGTCTGCTCAGCGGAGCGGATAACAGCTATGCCTGGGTGGTCTATCCGGACGGGCATACGCAGAAAGCGCCGGTGGCTTACTGGAATAAACGCCATATCGAACCTATGCCAGGCAGCATCATTTTTGTCGGTTTTGCCGACCATTTCTGGACGAAAGCGTATGACGGGCTTAATGCCGATATCCTTCGCTCCCTGATACAGCGGATACCGGAATAATGAAAAAAACCTATCTCTACAGCATGCTTGCACTGTGCGTGAGTGCCGCCTGTCATGCAGAAACGTATCCGGCACCCATCGGCCCGTCGCAGTCCGATTTTGGCGGCGTGGGCTTACTGCAAACCCCAACCGCGCGTATGGCCCGCGAGGGGGAAATCAGCCTTAACTATCGTGATAACGATCAGTACCGTTACTACTCTGCGTCCGTGCAGCTGTTCCCCTGGCTGGAGACCACGCTGCGCTACACCGACGTGCGTACAAAACAGTACAGCAGCGTGGATGCCTTCTCCGGCGACCAGACTTATAAAGACAAAGCTTTCGACGTGAAGCTGCGCCTGTGGGAAGAGAGCTACTGGATGCCGCAGGTCTCCGTTGGTGCGAAGGATATCGGCGGGACCGGCCTGTTTGACGCGGAATACATCGTGGCCAGCAAAGCCTGGGGACCGTTTGATTTCTCACTCGGTCTGGGATGGGGCTATCTCGGCACCAGCGGCAACGTCAAAAATCCGTTCTGTACCTACAGCGATAAATACTGCTACCGCGATAACAGCTACCAGAAAGCGGGCTCCATCAACGGGGACCAGATGTTCCACGGCCCGGCCTCGCTGTTTGGTGGCGTGGAGTATCAAACACCGTGGCAGCCGTTACGCCTGAAGCTGGAGTACGAAGGAAACGACTACTCGCAGGACTTCGCCGGGAAAATTGAGCAAAAGAGCAAGTTTAACGTCGGCGCCATTTACCGCGTCACCGACTGGGCCGACGTTAACCTCAGCTATGAGCGCGGTAATACCCTAATGTTTGGCTTTACCCTGCGCACTAACTTTAACGACATGCGGCCGCACTACAATGACAACCCGCGGCCAAAATATCAGCCGGAGCCGCAGGATGCGATCATTCAGCACTCCGTGGTAGCGAATCAGCTGACGCTGCTGAAATATAACGCGGGCCTGGCGGATCCAAAGATCCAGACCAAAGGCGATACGCTGTACGTCACCGGCGAGCAGGTAAAATACCGCGACTCCCGCGAAGGGATCGAGCGCGCCAACCGGATCGTCATGAACGATCTGCCGGAGGGGATCCGCACGATCCGCGTGACGGAGAACCGCCTCAACCTGCCGCAGGTCACAATCGAAACCGATGTTGCCAGCCTTAAGCGTCATCTTGAAGGCGAACCGCTGGGACATGAAACCGAGCTGGTACAAAAACGCGTTGAGCCGGTGGTGCCAGAGAGCACCGAGCAGGGCTGGTATATCGATAAATCCCGCTTCGATTTCCATATCGATCCGGTGCTGAACCAGTCCGTGGGTGGGCCGGAAAACTTCTACATGTATCAGCTGGGGGCGATGGCGACGGCGGATCTGTGGGTGACCGACCACCTGTTGACCACCGGTAGTCTGTTCGGCAACATTGCTAACAACTACGACAAATTTAACTACACCAACCCGCCGAACGATTCAAAACTGCCGCGCGTGCGTACCCGCGTTCGCGAATATGTGCAGAACGATATCTACGTGAATAACCTCCAGGCCAACTACTTCCAGTACTTCGGCAATGGCTTCTACGGCCAGGTTTACGGTGGCTATCTGGAAACCATGTTCGGCGGCGCCGGGGCAGAAGTGCTTTATCGTCCTGTCGACAGCAACTGGGCGTTTGGGGTTGATGCCAACTACGTGAAACAGCGTGACTGGCGCAGCGCGCAGGACATGATGAAGTTCACCGACTACAGCGTCAAAACCGGCCACCTGACCGCCTACTGGACGCCGTCGTTCGCGCAGGACGTGCTGGTGAAAGCCAGCGTCGGCCAGTATCTGGCGGGTGATAAGGGCGGTACGCTGGATATCTCCAAACACTTCGACAGCGGCGTGGTGGTGGGCGGCTATGCCACCATCACCAACGTTTCGCCAGACGAGTACGGGGAAGGGGACTTCACCAAAGGGGTGTACGTGTCGATTCCGCTGGATCTGTTCTCATCAGGCCCAACCCGCAGCCGTGCGGCAGTGGGCTGGACGCCGCTGACGCGCGACGGCGGTCAGCAGCTTGGACGTAAATTCCAGCTGTATGATATGACCAGCGATAAGAACATTAACTTCCGCTGATGCTTATTTGCCCGGTGGCGCTGCGCTTACCGGGCCTACGAGAGTGTTTTTGTAGGCCGGGCAAACGCAGTGCCGCCCGGCAAGAATGTTCATCTGGACAAAACATAAACAAAAAATATAGATCCCCGTCACATTTTTGCGTTATACAGGAACCTCGCCCTGGAGAATGAGGTGCTGTATGACATCCCTGACTCGTCCGCGCGTTGAGTTTATCTCAACGATACTCCAGACCGTGCTGAACCTCGGTCTGCTGAGCCTTGGCCTGATCCTGGTCGTTTTTCTGGGTAAAGAGACGGTGCATCTGGCGGATGTGCTGTTCGCCCCTGAGCAAACCAGCAAATACGCGCTGGTGGAAGGCCTGGTGGTCTACTTTCTCTACTTTGAATTTATCGCCCTGATTGTGAAGTACTTTCAGTCCGGCTTTCACTTCCCGCTGCGCTATTTTGTCTACATTGGCATCACCGCCATTGTGCGGCTGATCATCGTCGATCATAAATCCCCGCTCGACGTGCTGATCTACTCGGCGGCGATCCTGCTGCTGGTGATCACCCTCTGGCTGTGCAACTCGAAGCGGCTGAAACGCGAATAAAAAAAAATGGCGGCCCGGAGGCCGCCGAATAACAGTCACAAGTTGGTTCAATACAATACGTCTAAAGTTGAGGGTTGCAGTGGCATAACAAATGAAACTTAACCTTTCACACCGCCCGCCGTCAGGCCGTTGACCAGCCAGCGCTGGGCCAGCAGGAACACCACGGTAATCGGGATGGCAGAGAGGACGGCCGCCGCGGCAAAGTCGCCCCACAGGTAGTTTTGCGGGTTGAGGTACTGCTGCATACCGACGGCAAGGGTGTAGCTGTTCACATCGCGCAGTAGCAGTGAGGCGACCGGGACTTCGGTGATGGCGGCGATAAACGACAGGATAAACACCACCGCCAGAATCGGCACCGACAGCGGCAGCAGCACCAGACGGAACGCCTGCCACGGTGTCGCCCCATCCAGCGCCGCCGCTTCTTCCAGCGAACCGTCGATGGTTTCGAAATAGCCTTTGATGGTCCACACGTGCAGGGCGATGCCGCCAAGATAGGCGAAGATCACGCCGCCGTGAGTGTTCAGGCCGATGAACGGCACATACTGCCCAAGACGGTCAAACAGGGCATACAACGCCACCAGCGACAGCACGGCCGGGAACATCTGGAAAATCAGCATCCCTTTCAGCAGCGTCGCTTTGCCCGGGAAACGCATACGGGCGAAGGCGTAAGCGCAGGTGGTGGAGAGCGTCACGATGCCGATCGCAGTGATGGTCGCCACCTTTACCGAGTTCCATAGCCACAGCAGCACCGGGAACGGCGGCGGCGTGACGCGGCCATCCGCATGTTCCACGCTGAAGCCCAGCGCGAGCTTCCAGTGCTCCCAGGAGATTTCGTCCGGGATCAGGCTCCCGGTGGCGAAGTTCCCCGAGCGCAGGGAGATGGCGATAACCATCAGCAGCGGGAACATGATCGCCGCGATGAAAATCAGCAGGCCTAAGTGCGTCGCGAGGAGGCGCAGTTTCTGAGATTTGGGTTGTACCATTGCCATGTTCAGTGCCCTCCTTAGTCAAATTTCATACGTGTGGCTTTCAGGTTCACAATCGCCAGGGCGCCCACCAGCAGGAAGATCAGGGTGGCAATCGCCGCCGCCAGGCCGAAGTCCTGACCGCCGCCGCCCTCGAAGGCGATGCGGTAGGTGTAGCTCACGAGCAGGTCGGTATAGCCTGCCGGCGTGGTGGTGCCGAGACGGTCCGGGCCACCGTTGGTCAACAGCTGAATCAGCACAAAGTTGTTAAAGTTAAAGGCGAAGCTGGCGATCATCAGCGGCGTCAGCGGCTTAATGAGCAGCGGCAGGGTAATTTTGAAGAAGTTCTGGAACGGACCCGCGCCGTCCATCGCCGAGGCTTCGTACAGGTCGTCCGGGATAGCCTTCAGCAGCCCCATGCACAGGATCATCATGTACGGATAACCGAGCCAGGTGTTGACGATGATAATCATCGAGCGAGCGGTGGTCGGGTCGCTGAACCAGGCCGGTTTGATGCCGAACAGCGCGCTCAGCATCATGTTGATTTCACCGAAGCTCTGGTTAAACAGCCCTTTGAAAATCAGAATCGAGATAAACGACGGCACGGCGTAGGGCAGAATCAGCAGCACGCGGTAAATCGCTTTGCCTTTCAGGGACTCCCACTGCACGAGGCAGGCCAGCACCATGCCTACGGCCACGGTCAGGATCACGGTCAGCACCGAGAAGACCACCGTCCAGACGAAGATGGCGAAGAACGGTTTCTGGATGCCTTCGTCGGTAAATACGCGGGTGAAGTTGTCCCAGCCGATGGTGACGGTATAGCCCGGGCTGAGTTTGTCGTCGCCCCAGCTGCCGTCGGCATTCACCGACTGATAGAAACCGATATCGTTGTTCGGACGGTACTTCACGCCGCTCTGGTTGTTGGTCAGCGTGCCGTCATCCGCCAGAGTATAAAGCGGCTGCGTGCCGGAGAACTGGCGCAGCGAGCTCATGGTCACTTTGCTTTCGTCTGGCAGCACGGCGGTGAGCTGGGTCAGCGCCTGACGATTCTGGGTAATGATACGCAGGTTCGCACGTTCACCTTCCGGCAGGGCCGCAGCCTCTTTTAAGGCCAGCTTCTGCTCGCCGCCAAATTTGAACGCGTCGGAAAGATAGGTTTTGCCGCTCTCACCGTCAGTGAGCGCTAACTTCCACTCGTCACCCGTGGGATACAGGCCGAAGTTAAAGGTTTTACCCGCCTGGTAAGAACGATCCAGAAGCACCTGGGTGGCACGCTCCTGCGCGAGCTGGTTGGTGCTGCTGTAGTTGGTAAAGGCAATCGCGATGGTGCAGATCAGCGGAAAGAGGACAAACAGCCCCATCCCGGCAACGCCCGGGTAGACATAGCGCCAGGCGTACGCTTTACGGTTGGCGAAAATATACAGGCCAACCGAGCTTAAAATCAGCGTCATGATGGCAAACAGGTATTCCCCTTGCACGTACATTAAAACAACAAGGTAACCCACCAGCAGACACAGCAGACCTATCACTGACCACTTCAGTGCGTCGCTTTGCCACCAGTGTTTCTTTTTAATGACATCCATGGGGTTCTTCCTCTACAACGGTGGAAACTTATCGTCAGGTGGCGCTGCGCTTACCTGACCTACGGATCGTGCCGTAGTCGTAGGGCGGGTAAGCGCACGCGCCACCCGCCGTTTTTCAGACTTACTTAGTAATACGGCCCTGAGCATCTTTCAGTGCGGCATCGACAGTCTGGCGACCGCTTGCAGCGTTGATGACCGCGGTACGGGTGGCGTACCAAAACGCAGCCATCTGTGGGATGTTCGGCATGATTTCGCCTTTCTGGGCGTTATCCATGGTGGCCGCAATACGCGGATCTTTCGCCAGCTGATCCTGGAAGGATTTCAGCGCAACGGCGCCCAGCGGCTTGTCCTTGTTCACTTCATCCAGACCCTGATCGGTCAGCAGGTAGTTTTCGAGGAACTCTTTCGCCAGCTCTTTGTTCGGGCTGGCGGCGTTGATGCCTGCGCTCAGCACGCCCACGAACGGTTTAGACGGCTTGCCGTTGAAGGTTGGCAGCAGGGTCACGCCGTAGTTGATTTTGCTCTTGTCGATGTTGGTCCAGGCCCACGGACCATTGATGGTCATCGCGGTTTCGCCTTTGTTGAACGCCGCTTCCGCGATGGAGTAGTCGGTATCCGCATTCATGTGTTTGTTCTTGATGAGGTCAACCAGGAAGGTCAGACCCGCTTTCGCACCTGCGTTGTCCACGCCCACGTCTTTCACGTCATATTTGCCGTTTTCAAACTTGAACGCGTAACCGCCGTCGGCAGCAATCAGCGGCCAGGTGAAGTACGGCTCTTGCAGGTTGAACATCAGGGCGGATTTACCTTTCGCCTTCAGCTCTTTATCCAGAGCAGGGATCTCTTCCCAGGTCTTCGGCGGGTTTGGCACCAGGTCTTTGTTGTAAATCAGAGACAGCGCTTCAACCGCGATTGGGTAAGCGATCAGCTTGCCGTTATAGCGAACGGCGTCCCAGGTGAACGGGAACAGTTTGTCCTGGAAGGCTTTGTCTGGCGTAACTTCTGCCAGCAGGCCAGACTGCGCGTAGCCCCCGAAACGGTCATGCGCCCAGAAGATAATGTCCGGACCATCGCCAGTTGCCGCAACCTGCGGGAACTTCTCTTCCAGTTTGTCCGGGTGTTCTACGGTGACTTTGATACCGGTGTCTTTCTCGAATTTTTTGCCCACTTCGGCCAGACCGTTATAGCCCTTGTCGCCGTTAATCCAGATAACCAGCTTACCTTCTTCAATTTTGGCGAGAGCCGGTGCGGAAATCATCATTGCTGCGAGGGCGGACAATGCGAAAACGCGTGCGCCAGTCTTGATCTTCATATCTGCCATCCTTTATTGGTGATGTGCTCGTGGATACATAAGGTGGTTCAACGTGACTCAGTCTCCTTATTTGACATCCTCTTTCCATCCTCCCAGTCCCTACGCCCCACCCCCTGTTTGTGTGATCCCTGTAACATAAATTTAAGTTATGAGTGCTGGCGCACATAAAAACCCACTGAATTTTGCAGGCCGCTTCACGATTTTCGCCTCAGCCCCTCCGCTGCGGTCACAGAGCCTGCTCTCTCATCCTCCCGCCTCCTCCCCCATAAAAAAGCCGGGGGGTGGAGGATTCACGAAAGTAATGGAACACGCATAGTGAACTTATCTTGAATGTTTCTGTCGGTGACAGGTTGTAACGAAGGGAGAAGGGCATGGCGAGCGT
The DNA here is from genome assembly GCF_049238215.1 of Enterobacter cloacae complex sp. IR5441. Lineage (NCBI taxonomy): Bacteria > Pseudomonadati > Pseudomonadota > Gammaproteobacteria > Enterobacterales > Enterobacteriaceae > Enterobacter > Enterobacter cloacae complex sp. IR5441. Next base: position 75,669 of record NZ_JBMKIA010000015.1, on the reverse strand, counting down.
ACAGCTGCGTAATGTAACGAAAGCCTGGGGCGACGTAGTGGTGTCAAAAGACATCAATCTGGACATCCACGAAGGTGAGTTTGTGGTGTTCGTGGGTCCATCAGGCTGTGGTAAATCGACTCTGCTGCGTATGATTGCCGGTCTTGAAACCATCACCAGTGGCGATTTATTTATTGGTGATACGCGAATGAACGACATCCCGCCAGCTGAACGCGGCGTGGGCATGGTGTTCCAGTCTTATGCCCTTTATCCGCATCTTTCCGTTGCCGAGAACATGTCCTTTGGCCTGAAGCTGGCCGGCGCGAAAAAAGAGACCATTAACCAGCGCGTCACCCAGGTGGCGGAAGTGCTCCAGCTGGCACATCTGCTGGAGCGTAAACCGAAGGCGCTCTCCGGTGGTCAGCGTCAGCGTGTGGCGATCGGCCGTACGCTGGTGGCCGAGCCGCGCGTGTTCCTGCTCGATGAACCGCTTTCTAACCTGGATGCCGCCCTGCGCGTCCAGATGCGTATCGAAATCTCCCGTCTGCACAAACGCCTTGGACGCACGATGATTTACGTCACCCACGATCAGGTCGAAGCGATGACGCTGGCCGACAAAATCGTGGTGCTGGACGCCGGTCGCGTGGCGCAGGTGGGCAAACCGCTGGAGCTGTATCACTACCCGGCAGACCGCTTTGTTGCGGGCTTCATTGGCTCGCCAAAGATGAACTTCCTGCCCGTAAAAGTGACCGCGACGGCAATCGAACAGGTACAGGTGGAGCTGCCAAACCGTCAGCAAGTCTGGCTGCCGGTCGACAGCGCTAACGTACAGGTGGGGGCCAATATGTCCCTCGGTATCCGCCCTGAGCATTTACTGCCGAGCCACATCGCTGATGTGACGCTGGAAGGTGAAGTTCAGGTCGTCGAACAGCTTGGTCACGAAACACAGATTCATATCCAGATCCCCGCCATCCGTCAGAACCTGGTCTACCGCCAGAATGACGTGGTGTTGGTAGAAGAGGGTGCCACATTCGCTATCGGTTTGCCGCCAGAGCGTTGCCATCTGTTCCGTGAGGATGGCACTGCATGTCGTCGGTTGCACAAAGAGCCAGGCGTTTAAGCATTCCAATTACAAAGAAAAGCAATGATCTCAGGAGATAGAATAATGATTACTCTGCGCAAAGTCCCTCTGGCTGTCGCCATTGCGGCAGGCATCCTGTCTGCCCAGGCGGGCGCCGTAGACTTTAAAGGTTATGCTCGTTCCGGCATTGGCTGGACCGGAAGTGGCGGTGAACAACAATGTTTCCAGGCAACAGGCGCACAAAGTAAATACCGTCTCGGTAACGAATGTGAAACCTACGCCGAACTGAAACTGGGCCAGGAAGTGTGGAAAGAAGGCGACAAGAGCTTCTATTTCGACACCAACGTAGCGTACTCCGTTTCTCAGCAGAACGACTGGGAATCCACCAGCCCGGCCTTCCGTGAAGCTAACGTGCAGGGTAAAAACCTGATTGAATGGCTGCCAGGCTCTACCATCTGGGCCGGTAAACGCTTCTATCAGCGTCATGACGTACACATGATCGACTTCTACTACTGGGATATCTCTGGTCCTGGTGCCGGTATTGAAAACATCGATCTGGGCTTTGGTAAACTCTCTCTTGCAGCGACCCGTTCTTCTGAGTCCGGCGGTTCTGCAACCTTCGCCGATCGTGATGAGAACGGCGACCGTGTTTATGACAATATTGTACCAAACGACGTCTTCGACGTTCGCTTAGCCGGTCTGGAGACCAACCCGGGCGGTACGCTGGAGCTGGGCGTTGACTACGGTCATACCAACATTCCTGACGACTACTATCTGCAACCTGGCGCCTCTAAAGATGGCTGGCTGTTCACCGCTGAACACACCCAGAGCATGATGAAAGGCTTCAACAAGTTCGTGCTGCAATACGGTACGGACTCCATGACCTCTAACGGTAAAGGTATTCCACAGGGCGGCAGCATCGATAACGACGGCTCTATGTGGCGCGTGCTGGACCACGGTGCAATCACCCTGGCAGACCGTTGGGACCTGATGTACGTCGGTATGTACCAGAACATCGATCGTGACAACAACAACGGTACCGAGTGGTGGACCGTGGGTGTTCGTCCAATGTTCAAATGGACGCCGATCATGAGCACCTTGCTGGAAGTGGGCTACGACAACGTTAAATCTCAGAAAACTGACGACAAAAACAGCCAGTACAAAATCACCCTGGCACAGCAATGGCAGGCAGGCGACAGCATCTGGTCCCGTCCGGCTATCCGCGTCTTCGCAACCTACGCGAAGTGGGATGAGAAATGGGGCTACGCGAACAACGGCGATACGGGCTACACCTCTGGCGTAGCGTATAGCGACACCTCCGCGAAAACCTTCAGCCGTGGCGACAACGATGAGTGGACCTTCGGCGCCCAGATGGAAATCTGGTGGTAATTCGTCAAGCCTGACGTAATGACCTGAAAAGAGGGGCGCAAGCCCCTCTCTCCTTAGGGTGCTGCGCGCTATTGCCTGGCCACCGCAGTGCTCACGCTATCAGAGGTAATAACAATGAAAATGAAGAAAAGTCTCGTCGCGCTGTGCCTCTCTGCGGGGCTGTTGGCCTGTGCGCCTGCGGTCACCTTTGCAGATGTGAATTTTGTTCCTCAAAATACCAGCGCTGCGCCAGCTATTCCGGCTGCGGCACTACAGCAACTGGTGTGGACGCCAGTTGATCAATCGAAAACACAAACTACCCAGCTTTCAGCGGGGGGCCAGTCACTGAACGTGCCGGGTATCAGCGGTCCGGTCGCGGCTTTCAGCGTGCCGGCGAATATCGGCGAGCTGACCCTGACGTTGACCAGTGAAGTCAATAAACAGACCAGCGTCTTCGCGCCTAACGTGCTGATCCTCGATCAGAACATGACGCCATCCGCGTTCTTCCCAAGTGACTATTTCAGCTATCAGGAGCCTGGCGTCATGAGTGCCGATCGGCTGGAAGGCGTTATGCGCCTGACGCCAGCCCTGGGTCAGCAGAAGATTTATGTCCTGGTGTTCACGACTGAAAAAGATCTGCAACAGACAACGAAGCTTGTTGACCCGGCAAAAGCCTATGCGAAAGGCACGGGGAACTCTGTCCCGGATATTCCGGACCCGCTTGCCCGTCATACCACCGATGGTCTGATCAAACTGAAAGTCTCCACCAACAGCGCCTCCAGCGTACTCGTAGGCCCGCTGTTTGGCTCATCTGGCCCGGGTCCGGTAACGGTGGGTAATACTGCCGCGCCTGTGTACGCCGCGCCAGCCGCAGCACCGGCCGCAGCCCCGGCCCCGGCGAAAAAAGCCGAGCCCGTGCTTAACGATACTGAAACTTACTTTAACAACGCCATCAAGCAGGCGGTTAAAAACGGCGATGTCGATAAAGCGCTGAAACTGCTTGATGAAGCTGAGCGTTTAGGTTCAACCACTGCCCGTTCCACCTTTATCAGCAGTGTAAAAGGCAAGGGGTAACCGTCTCCCCACAGTGCTGATTTTGTTAGTCGTTTAGTGCGCCTTCACGGGCGCACTTTTTTTGGCTAAGTTGCACCATTGTTGCGATAGTGATCGCTAAATTTGGTTTGTCCGTCCTCATTTTGCCAATCTGCGATACAATGCCTTTACGTTATGTATCGGAGAGTCTGGCATGTCACACCCCGCGCTAACGCAGCTGCGTGCGCTACGCTATTTCGACCAAATACCCGCGCTTGACCCGGAGCAACTGGACTGGCTGCTGCTGGAAGATTCCATGACAAAACGTTTTGAGCAACAGGGTAAAACGGTCACGGTGACGATGATTCAGGAAGGGTTTGTCTCGCCTGCGGAGATTGCCAGCGAGCTGCCGCTGCTGCCGCAAGAAGAACGCTACTGGCTGCGTGAAATTTTACTGTGTGCAGATGGCGAGCCGTGGCTTGCCGGGCGGACGGTGGTTCCTGAGTCTACACTTTCCGGGCCGGAGCTGGCATTGCAACGCCTCGGCAAAACGCCCCTGGGGCGCTATCTGTTCACCTCGTCTGAACTGACCCGTGATTTTATTGAAATTGGTTGCGATGCCGATTTGTGGGGGCGCCGTTCCCGCCTTCGTTTGAGTGGCAAGCCGTTAATACTGACGGAACTCTTTTTGCCTGCATCGCCGTTGTACTAAGAGGGAGAAAAAATGGAGTGGAGTCTGACGCAGAATAAGCTGCTGGCCTATCACCGCCTGATGCGTACTGATAAACCCATTGGCGCGCTGCTGCTGCTGTGGCCGACCTTATGGGCGCTGTGGGTTGCCACGCCGGGCGTGCCGCCGCTGTGGATCCTGGCGGTGTTTGTGGCGGGCGTCTGGCTGATGCGCGCTGCGGGCTGTGTGGTTAACGACTATGCTGACCGGAAATTTGATGGACATGTTAAGCGCACCGCGAATCGTCCTCTGCCGAGCGGTCAGGTGACCGGGAAAGAGGCGCGCATTCTGTTCGTGGTGCTGGTGCTGCTCTCATTCATGCTGGTGTTAACCCTTAACACCATGACCATTCTGCTGTCCGTTGCTGCTCTGGCGCTGGCCTGGGTTTACCCGTTCATGAAGCGATACACCCATCTGCCGCAGGTGGTATTGGGTGCGGCATTTGGCTGGTCGATTCCCATGGCGTTTGCCGCGGTCAGCGAGTCCGTTCCGCTCAGCTGCTGGCTGATGTTCCTGGCGAATATTCTCTGGGCCGTTGCGTACGATACCCAATACGCGATGGTCGATCGCGATGACGATCTCAAGATTGGCATCAAATCGACGGCGATCCTGTTTGGTCGTCACGACAAACTTATCATCGGCATATTGCAGGTGGCGGTGCTGGCGCTGATGGTGGCGATTGGTCGCCTGAACGGCCTGAACTGGGAGTTTTACTGGTCCGTACTGGTGGCGGGGCTGCTGTTTGCGTATCAGCAGAAGCTGATCGCGAAACGCGAGCGTGAAGCCTGCTTTAAAGCGTTTCTGAATAATAACTACGTCGGGCTGGTGCTGTTTCTGGGCCTGGCGATGAGTTACTGGTGATAAAAAAGCCGGGTGGCGGCTTCGCCTTACCCGGCCTACGATTTAGCGGAACATGTAGGCCGGGTAAGCGTTAGCGCCACCCGGCTTTAGCATCACTCGCCCTGCGTCGAACTCTCAATCGTCAAACGCACATCCGCGGTAATCAGCTCTGCCAGCATCTGGTAAACCTTCATCGTCTCTTCCGGCTCGGCATCGCCCGTATCGCTAATGTACCCTTCGTCGCGCAGCGTCAGCACCAGGGAGCTGAATACCGCTTTGTCGAAGAATTCCGGGGCGTTAATGCCATGCAGAACGGAAAGGCGCTGAGCCAGCGTCCGGCTCTCTTTTTCCAGCGTACCGCGGTTGATGGACGGATTTGCACTCAGCAACCAGAAGGTAATGGCGTAGCGCTGCAACGTCTCACGCGCACCGGAAGCCAGGAGCTGCAAGGTACGGGAACGTGACGGATTGATATGCAGTTCATCATCAATGATGGTAATCAGCCCCTGACGATGCATCTCTGCCGTCATTTTATCGAGCTCTGCCGCCAGTTCATCCTTACTCCAGCGCAGGAACAGCTCCGCTTTCAGCATTGGGTAGATGGCCTGAATATGGCGCAGCAGCTCCTGACGCGAAATACGGCGGTGCTGGGTAATAATGGCCGCCATCAGCGACGGCAGCATCAGCATGTGCGTGATGTTATTGCGGTAGTAGGTCATCAGCACGGCCTGCTCGCGCGGCAGAATGATGATGTCACCAATCGTATCTTTCTCGACTTCGAACTTGTTCATCTGCAACGCGTGATCGATCAGCTCGCTGGCGGTGGCAGACGGCACGGTCGAATCAACGGAATACGGCACGTTGCGCATGATATCCAGGTAGCAGTCAATCTGCTCGGTCAGCTGTTCGCGGGTCAGTGAACGCTGGCGGGAGGCCAGAAGCGCAGTACAACACAGGTTCATGGCGTTTGCCGCACCAGCATTGTTGATGCGTACCATCAGCTCGGATGCAATGCCGTTGACCGTTGGCGTCAGCCAGGCCGGACGTACCGCTTCGATAGGATCGATAGACTCGCGCCACTCCGGAACATGATGGTTCAGATATGTCATCAGCGGCAGGGGCTCGCCAAAGTTCACGTAGCCCTGGCCGAGGTTGCGCAGTTTACTCAGCCCACGCAGCATCTGCGGCAGACTCTCTTTCTCTTTGGTTGCACCGCGCAGCTCTTTCGCGTAGGTGCCCACTTCCATCACGTGTTCATAACCGATGTAAATAGGCACCAGCGTGATAGGACGCGTACCGCCACGCAGCATGGCCTGAATGGTCATCGACAGCGTGCCGGTCTTAGGATCGAGCAGACGACCGGTACGCGAGCGACCGCCTTCAACAAAGTACTCCACGGAATAACCGCGGCTGAACAGCTCGCCCAGATACTCCCTGAAGACGGTGGAGTAAAGCTTGTTACCCTTAAAGGTACGACGAATAAAGAACGCACCCAGACGGCGGAAAATCGGGCCTGCTGGCCAGAAGTTCAGGTTGATACCGGCAGCAATATGCGGCGGCACCAGCCCCTGGTGATAGAGCACGTAAGAGAGCAACAGGTAGTCCATGTGGCTGCGGTGGCAGGGCACATAGACAATCTCGTGGCCGTCGTGCGCTAACTGACGTACGCGCTCGGCGTTGTGGACGTTAATCCCCTGATAGAGGCGGTTCCACGTGAAGCCAAGGATACGGTCAGAGAGGCGAATCATCTCGTAGGAGAAATTCGCGGCGATCTCTTCCATCAGCGCGATTGCGTTCTGCTGCGCTTTCTCGTGCGAAATTTTCTTGCTGCGCGCTTCGTCTTCTACGGCACGGGCAATCGCTTTGGAAGCCAGCAGCTTGTTGAACAGATCCTGACGTGCCGGGAGACGTGGTCCAACGGCCGCCAGACGCTGACGTGCAAAGTGCATACGCGCAACGCGCGCCAGCTTTTGCGCAATGATTTTGTCAGTGCCGTGTTCATCCGCCATGCGGCGCAGTGAAACGGAAGGTGAGAAGCGGACAAAGCTGTCGCGTCCTAGCCAGGAGACGGCGAAGAACTTCTGAATGCCGTTGAGCATACGCAGCGGCGGGTTCTCTTCCCCTTTTTCGCGCCCCGGACGACGGCCAAACATCACCGACACCGGCACCATCTGCACGTCCAGATCGGGGTTGCTGCGGTGCAGATCGAGGTAATCATGGAACAGCTTAATGGACTCTTCTTTCGGCGTGTAATAGGTGAACACGCGCGGCCCGCCATGGATGAACACGTAGCGCGGCAGCAGCGTACCGTCGACTTCCAGCGGTTCAAGCGGGTCAGGTAAATCGTGCGCCAGACATTGAGCGCGAAGCGTCAGCAGGTCTGCCTTCGAGTTATAAGGCAAAACGTACATAATAGGGCGCGACGTATCGAGCCCTAATTCCAGCGCAGGTTCTGCTGGGATAGACTTACTTTTTACCAGGACGCTTAATGGTAAATTAAGTAATTTGTAGTAAATTCGTGGCCAGCCGGACATAAACGATGTAAAGCCTCTGGTTAATAATGCAATTGCGGCGCAAGGATAACAGAAAGCGCGCAAAATTTCTGTTGTTACCCGTCATACTTCAGGTTGCAGCAAAACGCGCTGCGGCTTTAGTTACAGACGCTATTTATCATAAAAGGTTCTTTTAATGGCCAATAATACCACTGGGTTAACTCGAATCATTAAAGCTGCCGGTTATTCATGGAAAGGTTTCCGCGCGGCATGGGTTAATGAAGCCGCTTTCCGCCAGGAAGCGGTTGCCGCAATCGTTGCCGTTGTCATCGCCTGCTTCCTTGATGTTGATGCTATCACCCGCGTACTGCTCATCGGATCTGTCCTTCTGGTGATGATAGTGGAAATTCTGAATAGCGCTATTGAGGCCGTAGTTGACCGAATCGGGTCGGAATTCCATGAACTGTCTGGCCGGGCGAAAGACATGGGTTCCGCTGCCGTACTGCTGGCGATTATCACTGCGGCGATCACCTGGGTCACGCTGCTTTGGTCGCATTTCCGATGAGCCTCGAGGAATAATTAAGTCCCTGGTTTTTTGTGCAGTTTTTGGTTCCAAAATCGCCTTTGACTGTATATACTCACAGCATAACTGTATATACACCCAGGGGGCGGTATGAAAGCGTTAACGACCAGGCAGCAAGAGGTGTTTGATCTCATTCGGGATCATATCGGCCAGACGGGTATGCCACCCACGCGTGCAGAAATTGCGCAGCGTCTGGGCTTCCGTTCTCCTAATGCTGCCGAAGAGCACCTTAAAGCGCTGGCGCGTAAGGGCGTGATTGAGATTGTTTCCGGCGCCTCACGCGGCATTCGTCTGCTTGTGGAAGAAGAGAGCGGTATTCCACTGGTGGGCCGCGTTGCCGCAGGTGAACCTCTGCTGGCGCAGCAGCACATCGAAGGGCACTATCAGGTTGACCCAGGCATGTTCAAGCCGAGCGCCGATTTCCTGCTGCGCGTTAGCGGAATGTCCATGAAAGATATCGGTATTCTGGATGGCGATCTGCTGGCGGTACACAAAACGCAGGACGTGCGTAACGGGCAAGTCGTGGTGGCGCGCATTGATGATGAAGTGACGGTTAAGCGCCTGAAAAAACAAGGCAATACCGTGCAGCTTCTGCCTGAAAACAATGAATTCTCCCCGATTGTGGTGGATCTCCGCGAGCAGAGCTTCTCTATTGAAGGGCTGGCGGTCGGCGTTATCCGCAACGGTGAATGGCTGTAATCTCTTCCTGACAGGCTGTAGTTCCTCTACAGCCTGGCCTGTTTTCTGATTCCGGTAATTTCCATGGCATTGCTAACTTCTGCCAATAAGGCGTTGTGGCGTCTTGCGCTACCGATGATTTTTTCCAATATTACCGTTCCTCTGCTGGGGCTGGTGGATACGGCGGTTATCGGGCATCTCGATTCGCCGATTTATCTTGGCGGCGTCGCGATCGGCGCAACGGCGACCAGCTTCCTCTTTATGCTGCTGCTTTTTCTGCGCATGAGTACGACAGGCCTGACGGCCCAGGCGTATGGTGCAAAAGATCCCCTGCGTCTGGCGCGTGCGCTGGTTCAGCCGCTCATTCTGGCATTCGGTGCCGGCGCGTTAATCGTTCTGTTGCGTACGCCGCTGATTGATCTTGCGCTCCATATTGTAGGCGGCAGCGATGCCGTACTGGAACAGGCCCGGCGGTTCCTCGAAATTCGCTGGCTCAGCGCGCCCGCTTCACTGGCAAACCTGGTCCTGCTGGGCTGGCTGCTGGGCGTGCAGTACGCCCGCGCGCCGGTGATCCTGCTGGTGGTGGGCAACCTGCTTAACATTGTGCTCGATCTCTGGCTGGTGATGGGGCTGCACATGAACGTCCGGGGCGCGGCGCTGGCCACGGCGATTGCCGAGTACGGTACGCTGCTGATCGGTTTGGGGATGGTCTGGCGCGTGCTGGCGATGCGCGGTATCACCCTGGATCTGCTGAAATCGGCCTGGCGCGGCAACATTCGAAAGCTGCTGGCGCTTAATCGCGACATCATGCTCCGTTCGCTTCTGCTGCAACTCTGCTTTGGTGCATTAACCGTTTTTGGTGCGCGTCTTGGGCCTGAGATCGTTGCCGTCAACGCAGTGCTCATGACATTACTGACCTTTACCGCTTACGCGCTGGATGGTTTTGCTTACGCCGTGGAGGCGCATTCAGGGCAGGCCTATGGCGCGCGTGAAAGCGGCCAGTTACGTGAAGTCTGGCGTGCTGCCTGTCGTCAGGCGGGCCTGGTAGCGCTGGTCTTTGCTCTGGTGTACGCCTGTTTTGGTGGGCATATTGTCGCACTACTCACCTCGTTGCCCGCGCTACGTGAGCTGGCCGATCGCTACATCTTCTGGCAGGTAGTATTACCGGTGGTGGGCGTGTGGTGCTATTTGCTGGACGGCATGTTTATTGGTGCGACGCGAGGGGCGGAGATGCGCAACAGCATGGCCGTCGCGGCGGCGGGGTTCGGCCTGACGCTGCTGACCCTGCCGTATCTCGGCAATCATGGTCTGTGGCTGGCGCTGGCGGTGTTTCTCTCACTGCGTGGCCTTTCGCTGGCCGTTATCTGGCATCGTCACTGGCGAAACAATACCTGGTTTCCAGCCCCGCACGATATATCGTAACGGTTAAAGATTCCGAATATAAAAACAACTGCCGAATCCTTAACTACAATAATAATCACGTCCAGCAGAAAAGAACGAAGCGGACGATACTCATAGACGCTTAACACGAGGACACGATTATGAATAAAGACGAAATCGGCGGCAACTGGAAGCAATTCAAAGGTAAAGCGAAAGAACAGTGGGGTAAGCTGACAGATGACGATATGACCGTCATTGAAGGTAAGCGCGATCAGCTGGTAGGCAAAATCCAGGAGCGCTACGGTTACGAAAAAGATCAGGCGGAAAACGAAGTCAAAGACTGGGAAACCCGTAACGACTACCGCTGGTAACCGGCACTATCCCCAAGGGCGGCCCTGAGCCGCCTTTTTCTTTGGCTTTAACGCGGCTTTTTCTTCACCAGGATAGAGTGATCGTGCTGACAGGCATCCTGATGGCTGCATGACTCCACCTCCACGCAGGCAGAACATAAGCCGTGGGCTTCAATCACGTTATGGCGCAGCGCAAAGCCCATTCTGGCTGCCAGCGTATGCATAATATCCTCCACACCTTCCGCACACTCTTCCTTCACCACACCACAGCGATCGCAGATAAACATGGCGGACGTGTGAGTTGGCTGGTCAAAAAGATGGCACAGCACATAGCTGTTTGTTGATTCCACTTTATGCACAAACCCTTGCTCCAGCAGGAAATCCAGCGCCCGATAAACGGTCGGCGGTTTTGCCTGCGGCTCGCTTTCACGCAGCAGATCGAGCAGATCGTAGGCGCTGATGGCACCCTGTTGCAGGCTCATCAGACGCAGTACCTCAAGGCGCTGCGGGGTCAGGCGCACATTGCGTTGCGCGCACAGCTTTTCAGCTTGCGCTAACAGCTCTTTTGTGGACTTGTCCATCGGGCACCTCGGATATGGTAAGGGGTGAAAACATTCACTTTATCATGTTCTGCTAAAAACACCGAGATCCGCCAGGCTGTGCTATACCTGACGCATCGCAAATCAGGAGATCGCAAAATGAAAAGACCTGACTGTATTCGGCACTGGCGGGACGTGGAAGGCGCTGATGACGCAACGTATCCTGACAGTAACGAACGTTTTTCTGTTGGCGCGCCGCTGGCCCGCAGGCTGGGTCTCGGCCGCATTGGTATTCACCATGAACGGCTGCCACCCGGACGCCGTACGTCTTATCCGCATGCGGAAAGCGACGAAGAGGAGTTTGTTTACGTTCTGGAGGGTTACCCTGAGGCCTGGATCAATGGCTATTTATGGAAGCTCGAACCCGGAGACAGCGTGGGATTTCCAGCCGGGACGGGCGTGTGTCACACCTTTATCAACAATACCGATGAAGAGGTGCGCTTACTGGTGGTGGGTGAGGCCAATAAAAAACATAACCGCATCTACTATCCGCTCAATCCGGTGTATGCCGCGACGCGCGAAGACCGCTGGGTCGACCATCCGCCTCAGTTTTTTGGGCCGCACGATGGAAAACCTGGGCGAAAATAATTTCCTCTTCTATAAATATTGATGGTCGTCACATATTACAACAGGCCGGGATGGAATTTAACTTAAGGAAATAGCGGGTCTTTTTGCACTTATTCACAGCAATAGTTCGTTCCTGTTTGGGTGATAACAGACAGGGTTAACTAATAACAAACTATTTACGAGCACACTGTGAAAAAACATTTTAAATTTTCGATGGTTAGCATCGCTGTCTCCTTTTTTATGGCAAATCAGGCGGGAGCAGCCAATACCTGGACGGAAGCGCGTAGCGACGCAATGGGCGGAACGGGTGTCGCGGCAGGGAGCTATGGCAGCGGGGCGTTAATCAACCCCGCGTTACTGGCAAAATCTAAGCCAGAGGATGATGTGACGGTCATTTTGCCGTCCGTTGGAGTGCAGGTGACCGATGAAGACAATCTTCAGGACGAGATTGATACCATTAACGACAAAATCAATCATTACAAGGATGTGGTTGATAGTCTGACCCCCATTGAAGTTATCACCAATCCATTAGGTTCGATCAATCAGTTCCAGGGCGCAGCGAAAGATCTCGCTGATGAACTGGACTACCTGAAAGGCAAGACCGCACACGCCACCGCAGGGGCGGGGATTGCCGTCAGTATCCCTAACGATGTTCTTTCCGTGGCCTTTATGGCAAAAGGCTATGCCCATGGCCGGGTCAGCTCTTCAATCGATCAGCAGGACATTGATTATCTGCGCGGTATACAACGAAGCGATGCGGTGGCTGCCGGTGTGGCGCTGGATGCCGCGCTAAACGGTACCGATCAGATCACCAAAAACCTTAACTCTACGGCGTCTGGTCGGGCGGCGATTGTGTCCGACTACGGTATTGCGGTGGCCCGTCAGTTCGATCTTGGCGGCGTTCCGGTTTCCGTTGGCGTCACGCCGAAGCTGCAAAAAACCTGGCTCTATAACTACACCACTTCAATCTACGATTACGACAGTAATAAGTGGAACGACAGCCGCTACCGTACCGACGACACTGGCTTCAACGTCGATGCCGGTATTGCTGCTGATTTCGGTGAAAACTGGACAGTCGGCGTGAGCGGGCAAAACCTGATGTCGCGCGATATCGATACCAAAGATATCCGCATCCGCAACGGGCGTACGGGAGAGGTGGTGAGTTATAAAGACACTTATCAGATCCGTCCGCTGGTCACTGCCGGGGCCGCCTGGCACAACGATCTGGTCACGCTGACCGCAGATGGCGATCTGACCGAAACCAAGGGCTTTAAAAGCGAAGACACCTCCCAGTACGTTGGCGTTGGTGCCGAAGTCACGCCGCTGAGCTGGCTGGCAGTACGCGCCGGTTATCGTGCGGATATGAAAGGGAACGACAGCAACGTCTTTACCGGCGGTGTCGGTTTCGCGCCGTTCAACTCCGTCCACGTTGACCTGATGGGGCTTTATGGCGAAGACGAGACCTGGGGCGCAGGGGCACAGTTGAGCATGACGTTCTAAAGTACACCGGAGGCGCTGCGCCTCCGGCTTTTCTTTGTGCTATAGTAGCGCCCCTTTTCCACCAGATGCTTAAAACTTCGCCATGTCGTCAGAACTCCAGACCGCTTTCCCTGCACACCGTTTCTCCATTGCGCCAATGCTCGACTGGACGGACAGACACTGCCGCTATTTCCTGCGTCAGCTCTCCCGCCATACGCTGCTGTACACCGAAATGGTCACTACCGGCGCAATTATTCACGGCAAGGGCGATTATCTGGCGTACAGCGAAGAGGAGCATCCGGTTGCGCTGCAACTGGGTGGCAGCGATCCGGCTGCGCTGGCGCAGTGCGCGAAGCTGGCTGAAGAACGCGGCTATGACGAGATTAACCTCAACGTCGGTTGCCCGTCCGACCGTGTGCAAAACGGTATGTTCGGCGCGTGTCTGATGGGTAATGCACATCTGGTGGCGGACTGTATCAAAGCGATGCGCGACGTCGTCTCTATCCCGGTCACGGTCAAAACTCGTATCGGCATAGACGACCAGGACAGCTACGAGTTCCTGTGTGATTTCATCAACACCGTATCAGGGAAGGGTGAATGCGAGATGTTTATCATCCACGCCCGTAAAGCCTGGCTCTCTGGCCTCAGCCCGAAAGAAAACCGCGAGATCCCGCCGCTGGACTACCCGCGCGTGTACCAGCTAAAACGCGACTTCCCGCACCTGACCATGTCGATCAACGGCGGTATTCCGTCGCTGGACGAGGCCAAAGCGCATCTCGAACATATGGATGGCGTGATGGTCGGACGCGAGGCGTATCAGAATCCGGGCATTCTGGCGACGGTTGACCGGGAAATCTTTGGCGTTGACGGTGCTGACACCGATCCCGTGGCAGTAGTGCGCGCCATGTATCCGTACATTGAGCGCGAGCTGAGTCATGGTACGTATCTGGGCCACATTACCCGCCATATGCTTGGCCTGTTCCAGGGCATTCCTGGCGCGCGCCAGTGGCGTCGTTATCTCAGCGAGAACGCGCATAAGGCCGGTGCGGATATTGAGGTCCTGGAACACGCGCTGCGTCTGGTTGCGGATAAACGTTAAATTTCGCTAAAAGATGGTCAAATACGCCACGCCCTGCAACACATTGCGGGGCGTTTTGCTTTCAGAACAAAGACTTATTTTTGGCATGTTTCTTGTAACGATCGCAGCATCATTCGGGAACTCGTGGGAGAGCACCATGCTGGAACTACTTTTTGTGATTGGCTTCTTTATCATGCTGATGGTCACGGGCGTATCGCTGCTCGGTATCCTGGCCGCGCTCGTCGTGGCCACGGTGGTGATGTTTGTTGGCGGTTTATTTGCCCTGACGATTAAACTCTTGCCGTGGTTACTTCTGACGATTGCGGTGGTATGGGCGATACGGGCGATTAAATCACCAAAACTGCCCACTTATCAGCGTAATAACCGCTTCCGTTACTAAGGTATTGAGGTGTACGTCACATACCTGCAACTTTTCCGGCAGCAATCCTTAGAACAGAATAGGATTTACTTATCGAATCTGTCACTATGGCTGCCGCTAAAGAATTCATCGAGCTGTACCCTACATACAGCCGAACTAAAAAAAGAAAGGGCTTCCCACGGGAAGCCCAATTTCTTTTTATGGCTCAGGGAATTAACAGACTTGATCCCTGCGTTGCCCGGCTCTCCAGCACCTCATGCGCGCGCTGCGCATCGGTCAGCGGATATTTCTGCGCCTCTGCCACATCCACTTTAATTACCCCACTGGCGATCAGCGAGAACAGCTCGTTGCTGGCTTCCTCAAGTTCTTCCCGGTTGGTGATGTAACCTTGCAGGGAAGGGCGAGTGACATATAGCGACCCTTTCTGATTCAGAATGCCCAGGTTGACGCCGGTGACTGCCCCGGAGGCGTTTCCGAAGCTCACCATCAGCCCGCGACGTTGCAGGCAGTCCAGCGAAGATTCCCAGGTGTCTTTCCCCACCGAGTCATACACCACGCGGACCTTTTTGCCGCCAGTGATCTCTTTCAGCCGCTCAACGAAGCTCTCTTCCCGGTAGTTGATCACCTGCCATGCGCCCGCGTCCAGCGCGCGCTGCGCTTTTTGCGCGCTGCCTGTGGTGCCGATCAGCTTCGCGCCCAGGGCTTTCGCCCACTGGCAGGCAATCAGCCCCACGCCACCTGCGGCTGCGTGAAACAGGAATTGCTCGTCAGGCTTAATTTCGTAGGTTTTGCGCAGCAGATAATAGACCGTCAGCCCTTTCAGGAATGAGGCGGCAGCCTGCTCGAAGCCGATCGCATTTGGCAGAAGCGCCGCTTTCTCGGCCGGAACGTTATGGATGGAGCTGTAAGCGCCCAGCGCCGACTGCGCGTACACCACGCGATCGCCTTCCTTAATGTGCTTAACCGCGCTGCCCACTTTGCTGACGATACCGGCCGCCTCGGTGCCCAGTCCGCTCGGCATCGACGGAGGCGGATAGAGGCCGCCGCGAATATAGGTATCGATGTAGTTAATGCCGATCGCTTTGTTTTCCACCTGGATTTCGTTCTCGCCAGGTGCAGCGGGGGTAAATTCCACCGCTTTGAGTACGTCAGGGCCACCATGCTTGTGAAATTCAATACGTGTTGCCATGCTTCCTCCAGAATGTGGTAATCTTTCGACCCACTCTTTATCTCGGTAACTCCATTCACTATGGCAGGAAACAAACCCTTCAACAAACAGACTGAACCTCGTGAGCGTGATTATCAGGTCGCCGGGTTAAAAGTCCCGCCGCACTCGATTGAAGCGGAACAGTCGGTGTTGGGCGGTTTAATGCTGGATAACGAACGCTGGGACGACGTCGCAGAGCGCGTTGTCGCGGAAGACTTCTATACCCGCCCCCACCGCCACATCTTTACGGAAATGGCGCGGTTGCAGGAGTCGGGCAGCCCGATTGACCTGATTACGCTCGCAGAATCGCTGGAGCGTCTGGGTCAGCTCGACAGCGTCGGCGGGTTTGCCTATCTGGCAGAACTGTCAAAAAACACGCCGAGTGCCGCGAACATCAGCGCTTACGCTGATATCGTTCGTGAACGTGCCGTTGTCCGCGAGATGATCTCGGTGGCGAATGAGATCGCCGAGGCTGGTTTCGATCCCCAGGGGCGCACCAGCGAAGATCTGCTCGACCTGGCGGAATCCCGCGTCTTTAAAATCGCCGAAAGCCGTGCGAACAAAGACGAAGGCCCGAAAAATATCGCCGATGTGCTCGACGCCACGGTTGCGCGTATTGAGCAGCTTTTCCAGCAGCCGCACGATGGCGTGACGGGGGTGAACACCGGTTATGACGATCTCAACAAGAAAACGGCAGGTCTTCAGCCATCGGATTTGATTATCGTCGCGGCGCGTCCGTCGATGGGTAAAACGACATTTGCGATGAACCTCGTCGAAAACGCGGCGATGTTGCAGGATAAGCCGGTGCTTATCTTCAGTCTTGAGATGCCCTCTGAACAGATCATGATGCGTTCTCTGGCGTCCCTGTCGCGTGTGGATCAGACCCGCATCCGTACCGGTCAGCTGGACGATGAGGACTGGGCGCGGATCTCGGGCACCATGGGGATTTTGCTGGAAAAACGGAACATCTATATCGATGACTCCTCCGGCCTGACGCCGACGGAAGTGCGTTCCCGCGCGCGCCGTATCGCCCGTGAACACGGTGGTATCGGCCTCATCATGATCGACTACCTTCAGCTGATGCGCGTTCCGTCGCTTTCCGACAACCGTACGCTGGAGATTGCCGAGATTTCCCGCTCGCTCAAGGCGTTAGCCAAAGAGCTGCACGTGCCGGTGGTGGCGCTATCGCAGCTTAACCGCTCTCTGGAACAACGTGCAGACAAGCGCCCGGTCAACTCCGACCTGCGTGAATCCGGCTCCATCGAGCAGGATGCCGACTTAATCATGTTCATCTACCGTGATGAGGTTTATCACGAGAACAGCGATCTGAAAGGGATCGCCGAAATTATTATTGGTAAGCAACGTAACGGCCCCATCGGTACGGTACGTCTGACCTTTAACGGCCAGTGGTCGCGTTTCGACAACTATGCCGGTCCTCAATATGATGATGAGTAATTTCTAAGGAATTCAAATGCAAGCGGCAACTGTTGTTATTAACCGCCGCGCTCTGCGACACAACCTGCAACGTCTGCGAGAACTGGCGCCCGCCAGTCAGCTCGTTGCAGTCGTGAAAGCGAACGCTTACGGACACGGTCTTCTTGAGACCGCGCGAACGCTCCCCGATGCCGACGCTTTTGGCGTCGCCCGTCTCGAAGAAGCTCTCCGCCTGCGCGCAGGTGGAATTACGCAACCGATACTGCTCCTGGAAGGCTTTTTTGAAGCCTCGGACCTGCCGACCATTGCCGATCAGCACCTGCACACGGCGGTGCATAACGAAGAACAGCTGGCCGCGCTGGAAACGGCTGAACTGAGCGAGCCGGTCACCGTCTGGATGAAGCTCGACACGGGCATGCACCGTCTGGGCGTGCGGCCGGAAAGCGCGGAGGCGTTTTATCAGCGTCTGAGTCAGTGCAAAAATGTGCGTCAGCCAGTGAATATCGTCAGCCACTTTGCCCGCGCCGATGAGCCTGAATGCGGCGCAACGGAACAGCAGCTTGATATCTTCAACACCTTCTGCGAAGGCAAACCGGGGATGCGCTCCATTGCGGCGTCCGGCGGGATCCTGCTATGGCCGCAGTCGCACTTCGACTGGGCGCGTCCGGGCATCATTCTTTATGGCGTTTCGCCGCTGGAGAACAAACCCTGGGGGCCGGACTTTGGCTTTAAGCCGGTTATGTCGCTGGTTTCAAAGCTGATTGCCGTGCGTGAGCACAAAGCGGGAGAGCCGGTGGGTTACGGCGGCACCTGGACCAGCGAGCACGACACGCGTCTTGGCGTGGTGGCGATGGGCTACGGCGACGGCTATCCCCGCGCCGCGCCAACGGGGACGCCGGTGCTGGTCAATGGACGCGAAGTCAAGATTGTCGGTCGCGTGGCGATGGACATGATTTGTGTTGATCTTGGGCCCGACGCGCAGGATAAAGCGGGGGACGATGCGGTGATGTGGGGTGAAGGCCTGCCGGTAGAGCGTATTGCTGAAATAACAAAAGTGAGTGCTTACGAACTTATCACGCGCCTTACCTCAAGGGTCGCAATGAAATACGTCGACTAAGCATGAGCGGGATGCGATGCATCCCGCTTCTGTTAACATCCCCTCGATCTTCTTCCGCTTCCGGTTTATTGTTGAATGCCCTGCCTCATAATAATCCGGAGAACATCGCGTGTTTCAGAAAGTAGACGCCTACGCCGGCGACCCTATCCTCTCCTTGATGGAGCGTTTCAAAGAAGATCCTCGCAGCGACAAAGTGAACCTCAGCATTGGTCTTTACTACAACGAAGACGGCATCATTCCTCAGTTGAAAGCCGTTGCCGAAGCTGAAGCGCGTCTGAACGCAACCCCGCACGGTGCTTCGCTTTATCTGCCGATGGAAGGATTAAACACCTACCGCAACACTATCGCGCCGCTGCTGTTTGGTGCGGACCACGCGGTGCTCGCGCAAAAGCGCGTGGCGACTATCCAGACGCTGGGTGGCTCGGGTGCGCTAAAGGTAGGCGCAGATTTCCTGAAAAAGTACTTCCCGGATTCCGGCGTGTGGGTCAGCGACCCGACGTGGGAAAACCACGTTGCGATCTTCGAGGGCGCGGGCTTTAAGGTGGCGACCTATCCGTGGTTCGACAGCGAAACCAACGGCGTGCGCGTTGATGCGCTGCTGGAAAAACTGAACACCCTGCCGGAGCGCAGTATCGTATTGCTGCATCCGTGCTGCCATAACCCGACCGGTGCGGACCTCACCAATGCCCAGTGGGATGCGGTGATCGAGATACTGAAGGCGCGTAACCTGATCCCGTTCCTCGACATCGCCTATCAGGGCTTTGGCGCGGGTATGGAGGAAGACGCCTACGCCATTCGCGCGATTGCCAGCGCGGGGCTTCCCGCTCTGGTCAGCAACTCGTTCTCAAAAATCTTCTCCCTGTACGGCGAGCGCGTTGGCGGCCTGTCCGTGGTGTGTGAAGACGCCGAAGCCGCGGGACGCGTACTCGGTCAGCTGAAAGCGACGGTCCGCCGGATCTACTCCAGCCCGCCGAACTTTGGTGCGCAGGTGGTGGCGACAGTTCTCGGTGACGAAACGCTGAAAGCGTCCTGGCTTGCGGAAGTGGAAGCGATGCGTAAGCGCATCCTGTCGATGCGTCAGGAGCTGGTTAACGTCCTGAAAGAGGCCGTGCCTGGGCATAACTTTGATTATCTTCTCAAGCAACGCGGGATGTTCAGCTACACCGGACTGAGCGCAGCGCAGGTCGATCGCCTGCGCGAAGAGTTCGGTGTCTACCTGATCGCCAGCGGCCGTATGTGCGTGGCGGGTCTGAATGCCAGCAACGTCCAGCGCGTGGCGCAGGCGTTTGCATCCGTAATGTAAGCATTCACTTACTTGCATACTGTATGTAGGCCGGGCAAGGCGTCGCCGCCACCCGGCTTTTTTGTTCGCGCCGGTGCCAGTCATTGCCCGGTGGCGCTTCGCTTCCCGGACCTACACGTTTCTTCGGCGCTTTGTGATCGTCTTCTTTTTATTCAGCTCCATAAGTAAAAACTCCTTTCCTTCCCCTACCGCTGGGGTTATGGTCGGATAGTTTTTTGACCATCCGCTCAAAATAAAAAGATAACAAACTGAATATTCAGGGGAAAATATGCGCAAGATCACACTGGCGCTCAGCGCCGCCTGCTTATTGTTCTCGCTTAATAGCACCGTTGTTGCGCGGGCTTCTGCACCCACGCCGCTTTACACCGGCACCACCGCCGCCATGCTTGCCGAGCAGGCCCCCATTCACTGGGTTTCAGTGGCACAAATCGAAAATAGCCTGACGGGTCGCCCACCGATGGCCGTGGGTTTCGATATTGACGATACCGTTCTCTTCTCCAGCCCCGGTTTCTGGCGCGGCAAAAAAACGTACTCCCCGGACAGCGAAGCCTATCTGAAAAACCCGGAATTCTGGGAAAAGATGAACAACGGCTGGGATGAGTTCAGTATCCCGAAAGAGGTTGCCCGCGCGCTGATTGCCATGCACGTAAAGCGCGGCGACAGCATTTACTTCGTGACCGGACGTAGCCAGACCAAAACCGAAACCGTCTCGAAAACGCTACAGGATGATTTCCTGATCCCGGCGGCCAGCATGAACCCGGTCATTTTTGCCGGGGACCAGGAAGGGCAAAACACCAAAACCCAGTGGCTGGAAAAGAAAAATATCAAAGTGTTCTACGGGGATTCAGATAACGACATCACCGCGGCGCAAGACGTGGGAGCCAGAGGCATCAGGGTGTTACGCGCCTCGAACTCCACCTACCGACCGCTGCCGATGGCCGGAAAATTTGGTGAAGAGGTGATCGTTAACTCTGAATACTGACGCATTAACGGCGGGGTGAATGCTTTTTTAAGCAAATCTCGCCGCGCGGGTTTTACCTTTCGCTTTCTTGCTGCACACTTAGAAAGATTCACCTTTCATAATGGAGCAGCACATGTGGTATCAACAGACCCTGACCTTAAGCGCAAAACCACGCGGATTTCACCTTGTGACGGACGAAGTCATCGGGCAAATCCGCGACCTGTCGCGCGTCAAAACGGGTTTGCTGCATCTGCTGCTTCAGCACACGTCTGCTTCTCTCACGCTCAATGAAAATTGCGATCCCACCGTCCGGTCCGACATGGAGCACCATTTTCTGAAGAGCGTCCCGGATAACGCCCCGTATGAGCATGATTACGAGGGGGCGGACGATATGCCTTCGCACATCAAATCCTCTTTGCTGGGCGTCTCGCTGATGCTGCCGGTCCACAACGGACGGCTACAGCTGGGAACGTGGCAGGGGATCTGGCTGGGAGAACATCGCATTCACGGTGGTTCGCGTAAAATTATCGCAACGCTACAAGGGGAATAAAGATGACAATTTCGGAGATACTTCAGTACTGCATGAGCAAGCCGGGTGCGGAACAAAGCGTTCACAGCGACTGGAAAGCCACGCAGATCAAAGTGGGTGATGTGCTGTTCGCGATGGTGAAAGAGGTGGATGCGCGGCCTGCGGCATCACTGAAAACCAGTCCGGAACTGGCCGACTTACTGCGCCAGCAGCACGATGATGTCAGGCCAAGTAAGCATCTGAATAAAGCGCACTGGAGTACGGTGTTTCTCGACGGCTCGCTGCCAGATTCGCAAATTTACTACCTGGTGGATGCGTCGTATCTACAGGCGGTTGAACTGCTGCCGGAAACGATCCGACAGCAGCTCTCCGTGTGACGATTACAGCAACGGTTTGAGGAAGCGCGCGGTGTGCGAGGCTTCGCACTCTGCAACGGTCTCTGGCGTACCGGAGACGAGGATTTCACCGCCGCCGCTGCCGCCTTCCGGGCCGAGATCGACAATCCAGTCAGCGGTTTTAATCACGTCCAGGTTGTGCTCAATCACCACGATGGTGTTGCCCTGATCGCGCAGCTGGTGCAGCACGTCCAGCAGCTGCTGGATATCCGCAAAGTGCAGGCCGGTGGTCGGCTCATCCAGAATATACAGCGTCTGACCGGTACCGCGTTTGGACAGCTCACGCGCCAGCTTCACGCGCTGCGCTTCACCGCCGGACAGCGTTGTCGCTGACTGCCCCAGACGAATATAGGTCAGACCCACATCCATCAGGGTTTGCAGCTTACGCGCCAGCGCAGGGACGGCGTCAAAGAACTCGCGCGCCTCTTCGATGGTCATATCCAGCACTTCGTGGATGGTCTTGCCTTTGTACTTAATCTCCAGCGTTTCGCGGTTATAACGCTTACCTTTGCACTGGTCGCACGGCACGTAGATATCCGGCAGGAAGTGCATCTCAACCTTGATTACGCCGTCGCCCTGGCACGCTTCACAGCGGCCGCCGCGCACGTTAAAGCTGAAACGGCCTGGCGTATAGCCGCGTGAACGCGCTTCCGGCACGCCGGCAAAGAGTTCACGTACGGGCGTAAAGACGCCGGTATAGGTCGCCGGGTTGGAACGCGGCGTACGGCCAATCGGGCTCTGATCGATGTCGATAACCTTGTCGAAATGCTCCAGCCCCTGAATGTCGCGGTACGGCGCAGGCTCGGCCAGCGTCGCGCCGTTCAGCGCCGTCTGCGCAATTGGGAACAGCGTATCGTTGATCAGCGTCGATTTACCGGAACCGGACACGCCGGTGATGCAGGTAAACAGCCCGACAGGCAGCGTCAGGGTCACGTCCTTCAGGTTGTTGCCGCGCGCCCCGGTCAGCTTCAGCACTTTTTCCGGGTTCGCCGCCACGCGCTGTTTCGGCACTTCAATTTTGCGCTTGCCGCTCATGTACTGGCCGGTCAGCGATTCAGGCACCGCCATGATGTCTTTCAGCGTCCCTTCCGCGACCACCTGGCCGCCGTGTACGCCTGCGCCCGGGCCGATATCGATCACGTGGTCCGCGGCGCGGATCGCATCTTCGTCGTGCTCGACCACGATTACCGTGTTGCCGAGGTTACGCAGGTGAACCAGCGTGCCGAGCAGGCGTTCGTTGTCGCGCTGGTGCAGGCCGATAGACGGCTCATCCAGCACGTACATCACGCCGACTAAGCCCGCGCCAATCTGGCTCGCCAGACGGATACGCTGGGCTTCACCGCCGGACAGCGTTTCAGCCGAGCGGGAAAGCGTCAGGTAGTTCAGACCGACGTTCACGAGGAACTTGAGGCGATCGCCGATCTCTTTCAGCACTTTTTCAGCGATTTTCGCGCGCTGTCCGGAGAGCTTCAGGTTGTTGAAGAAGTCCATCGCGTGGCCGATGCTCATGTCTGAGATGGTCGGCAGTGCCGTGTTTTCGACAAACACGTGACGCGCTTCGCGACGCAGACGTGTACCCTCGCAGGTGGCGCAGGAGCGGTTGCTGATGAACTTCGCCAGCTCCTCACGCACCGCGCTGGATTCGGTCTCTTTGTAGCGGCGCTCCATGTTGTGCAACACCCCTTCGAACGGGTGGCGACGCACGGAAGTGTCACCGCGATCGTTCATGTACTTGAACTCAATATTCTCTTTGCCGGAACCGAACAGGATCACTTTATGTACGTTCGCGCTCAGGCTGGCCCACGGGGCTTCAACGTCGAACTTATAGTGCTCAGCCAGCGATTTCAGCATCTGGAAGTAGTAAAAATTACGCTTATCCCAGCCGCGAATAGCGCCACCCGCCAGCGACAGTTCCGGGTTCTGAATCACGCGGTCTGGGTCGAAATACTGCTGAACGCCCAGGCCGTCACAGGTCGGGCACGCGCCCGCCGGGTTGTTGAACGAGAACAGGCGCGGTTCCAGCTCGCGCATGCTGTAGCCGCAAATCGGGCAGGCGAAGTTGGCGGAGAAGAGCAGCTCTTCCGCTTTTGCATCGTCCATGTCTGACACCACCGCCGTGCCGCCAGAGAGTTCCAGCGCCGTTTCAAAGGATTCCGCCAGACGCGTCGCCAGATCTTCACGTACCTTAAAGCGGTCAATCACCACTTCGATGGTGTGTTTCTTTTGCAGCTCCAGCTTTGGCGGATCGGACAGGTCACACACTTCACCGTCGATACGGGCGCGGATATAGCCCTGGCTTGCCAGGTTCTCCAGCGTTTTGGTGTGCTCGCCCTTACGCTCTTTAATGATCGGCGCCAGCAGCATCAGGCGTTTGCCTTCCGGCTGCGACAGCACGTTATCCACCATCTGGCTCACGGTTTGTGCCGCCAGCGGGACGTCGTGATCCGGGCAGCGCGGCTCGCCCACGCGCGCATACAGCAGACGCAGGTAGTCATGGATTTCGGTAATGGTACCGACCGTGGAGCGCGGGTTATGCGATGTGGATTTCTGCTCAATGGAGATAGCAGGGGACAACCCTTCAATGTGGTCGACATCCGGTTTTTCCATCAGCGACAGGAACTGACGCGCGTACGCCGAGAGCGATTCAACGTAACGACGCTGTCCTTCGGCATACAAAGTGTCGAAAGCCAGTGAGGATTTGCCAGACCCCGAAAGCCCGGTCACGACGATGAGTTTGTCGCGAGGGATTATGAGGTTGATATTCTTGAGATTATGGGTGCGGGCGCCCCGAACTTCGATCTTATCCATTCACCTTTCCCGGTTGGAACACGGATTGCCTGATTTGTTTGAAGGACAAACGGCTGTCAGAAACGGCTAATTATGACACAAAATGACCTGTTTGAATATACAGTATTGGAATGCATTTTCTGATCCACTGTGTAACAATGTCGAGTTCGCGGGAGAACTCTGGAACGTGCTACGCAACTATCAAAGTGCAGCATGGAAATGGTACACTCGCGCGTTTACACTATTAAGAAACGTATTCAGGAGACACGAACATGGCCAGCAGAGGCGTAAACAAGGTGATTCTCGTCGGTAATCTGGGCCAGGACCCGGAAGTACGCTACATGCCGAGTGGTGGCGCAGTTGCCAACATTACGCTGGCTACTTCCGAATCCTGGCGTGATAAAGCGACCGGAGAAATGAAAGAGCAGACCGAATGGCACCGCGTTGTGCTGTTTGGCAAACTGGCCGAAGTGGCCGGTGAGTATCTGCGTAAAGGTTCTCAGGTCTATATCGAAGGCCAGCTGCGTACCCGCAAATGGACCGACCAATCCGGCGCTGAGAAGTACACCACGGAAGTGGTGGTGAATGTGGGCGGCACCATGCAAATGCTGGGTGGCCGTCAGGGCGGTGGCGCACCGGCAGGTGGCGGTCAGAATCAGCAGCAGGGTGGTTGGGGTCAGCCTCAGCAGCCTCAGGGCGGCAACCAGTTCAGCGGCGGCGCGCAGTCCCGTCCGCAGCAGCAGTCTGCTCCGGCACCGTCTAACGAACCGCCAATGGATTTCGACGACGATATCCCGTTCTGATATCCAGACGCGTGAAAAACAAAAAACCCAGACAATGTCTGGGTTTTTTTATAACAGGCTATCAGGTAATCACCATCGGCCAGTCTGGCGGAGTGTGGCTCATGGCTTCAACCATCACCACTTTAATGTTTTCCCAGACGGCGGCAATGTCTACCAGCGTAATGCCAAGCAAACCTGTCGCGAACCAGCATGCGGCGCCCAACCCTAACAGGGTGCTAATCACAGCAAGACCTGCGTAGTCGGACTTTCGAAACTGAATGTTTAACGTGCTGGCCAGGAACATCAAAACTGCGCTCAACAACGGCCAGCGCAGGAGCACCATGCTGGTGGTAATGGTTGCCATAAAACCCATCCTCGACAAAACAGACGAACTGGAATGAAACAATATTTCTCGTTACATAAGATGTGTGAACTATATCACATTTGCTGTTTTATTCGCCAGTATCCGTGTGGGGTAAAAGTGGGTTTATTACCAGGGAAAATATATCGTCGTCGCTCATATCCGCGTCTGGTCGGAATTTTTATTTTTAATTCATTCAGATAGCAAAACCTTTGCAAAACGCCATCGGCTGTATAGCGTTTACAGCAGTATATCTATGGATTATGCTTGTGTGGAACAATAAATGTACCCGCAAAATTAATTCATCGCATTGAATTAATTGCCTTTTTTGGATTTTGTATTCTTTGTTTTACACTCAGCATGCTCTTTGATTTCGTGGTCTTATTCTTTTATTCAGATATGAATTATTGCGGTTGCTCTCTCGATTAATGACCTGCGAAAAGATAATGAAAGAAAAAAGACGCGAGATTATTAACGACAGCATGCAGGCGCTGCATGCCCTGGCGAAGCTGATGCCGCAACTCAACGCGCAGTGTTCGCCGGTTGAAATGCTGGAAATTATCAACAGCGCACTGGGGGCAAATCTCTCATGGGTCAGTGTCGAATCCGCAGACGGGCCGCGCGTGGTTTGTGCCGGCGACGTGACGTGTCACGCCTTTAACGTGGCGGATTTTCTTGCCAGCACCCTGTTGCAGCGGCATCACCGCGCCTGGCGGGTGATCTTCTGGAAAGAGCATATTGGCCGGGCGGTATTTTCCCCTCAGCACCCAGGCTATGCGCGGCTGCAAAGCGGCGTGCTGTGTAAATTCTCAGCGCATGGCAGACAGTGCAGTGGTTATTTCTTTTTGGCTTTTAATGAAAAACTGACCTCGTTGCCGATACTGAAAAATATCGTGGTGGTATTGGTTGAGAAGCTAAAAGATTATTTTGATGACATCATCGTGCGGGAAAAAACGGCGCAGGAAATGCAGCGCGTCGTCACGCAATATAAAACCTTATTTGAGCGTGCTCCGGTATTAATGAACGCCTTTGACAGGCATAACCGGTGTGTATTGTGGAATGCCGAATGCGAAAAAGTCTTTGGCTGGAGTATGACTGAAATCGGCGAGCATCCCGATCCGCTGGCCCTGTTTTACCCGGATCCTGAGGAGCGACAGCGCGTGCAGGAGTCGGTTCGTTTCGCACCACTTAAGGATATGTACGAATGGCACCCGGTGCGTAAAGACGGGACGCAGTTAACCATTCTCTGGTCAAACATCCTTTTGCCGGATAACTCCATTCTCAACATTGGCCTGGATATCACCGAACGTAAAAAAGCAGAACAGCAGCTGACCGTCAAAGCCACCACGGACGATCTGACGGGCTGTCTGAATCGCTCGACAATCTTACAGCGTCTCAAAATAGCGCTGGCAGCCAGTTCGCCGCAGGATGTCAGTAGCCACTTCTGTCTCCTGATGTTCGATCTCGATTATTTCAAGCAGATCAATGATCGGTGGGGACATCAGGTTGGCGATGCGGCATTGATCCACTTTTGCGACCGTATTCGCGAGGTGAGCCCGGCAGGGTCGGCGCTGGGACGGGTGGGGGGCGAAGAGTTTGTTCTTCTGCTGGCGCACACGGATGGTATGGCCGCTACGTTGCTCTCTTCCCGGCTGCGTGCCGCGCTGATCTCAAAACCGCTGCGTGTGGGCGATAAAACGCTGGTACTCTCTTTCAGCGCCGGGGTGGTTGAAGTCTGTCAGGGGCAACGGGATACTTCTGCCATACTGATGCGTGCCGATAAGGCATTATATGACGCCAAGCGTACGGGAAGAGGAAAAACGGTCCTGGCGTCTGATTATTTATAAATCAGCATAAGAACAAAGAGCAGGCTATTTCAGCCAGCGAATTTTCCACACCTGTCGCGGGTAATTATTTTCCTTATCAGAAACGAAATGAATACTTTTAGTTTGGCTTACGGGAAAATATTATCGGCATCACGAATTTTAGGATTTTTAATACCAAAAGTCAGTTGCTAACTTCCCATGATTCATGCAACGTAATCACCTGTTTATCAAAGCAGCCGGTCTTCATTGCTACAGGCGTACAACATGCAGGGATACAGAGCGGGAAATGAATCGTAGCGCGCTGCGCAACATGCTCAAAGTGGTCGGGATTATCATGGTAGTTATGCTGCCGGTGATGCTTGCGCTATGGTTTGCCCAGCGTAGAGCCGTGTCGGAAATCAGCGCCCAGCTGCGCACGTTTGCTGAACTTGCTTTAAACAAAACTGAACGGGTTATTCAACAGGTTGATCTGGCCCGGGAAGACGCGGAAAAATATCAGGGAAAAGTGTGTACGCCGGAGCATCGTCAATATATGTTGAACGTTTCCCGCGGTCGTCTTTTTGTTGCCGATTTAATTTATGCTGAAGGCCAGTCGTTTCTCTGCTCGACCCTTTTTACGCCGGATCATCCTTACACCATTCCCGCTGCCAATTACACACGTAAACCCGACGTTGCTATCTATTATTTTCGCGATACGCCATTTTTTGATGGTTATAAAATGATATATATGCAGCGCGGAAATTATGTCGCAGTGGTCAACCCGCTTTCGTACAGTGAGGTGATGTCAGACGATCGTTCCCTGTCGTGGGGGGTGTATGACACCGTCAGCAATGCATTCTTTTCTGTAAGCCAGAAAGCCAATATTTCTTTATTGCATTCGATGCTTCGACATCAGGAAACGACTTTTCAGAAAGGTGACCGTTTTTATACGATCGTGAAATCCGGGCAGCGGCCGATTGCGGCCATCGTTTCAACCTCCAGCGCCCGTTTTTATAAAACGCTTTATCATCAGGCTACCCTGACGCTACCGCTGGGGATAATTTGCAGCATTATTATTCTGCTGGTGTGGTCGCGTACACACCGTGAATTCAATTCGCCTGGCCGACTTCTGCACCGGGCGCTGAATAAACGCCAGCTGTGCGTCCATTATCAGCCCATTATTGATATTAAAAATAACCAGTGCGTGGGGGCAGAGGCGTTGTTGCGCTGGCCTGGATTCAACGGTCAGGTTATGAGCCCGGCGGAATTTATTCCCCTGGCAGAAAAAGAGGGGATGATTGAGCGCATTACGGATTACGTCGTGGAGGAGGTGTTCAGCGATCTGGGCCATTTTCTTGCCGCTCATCCCGATCTGTATGTCTCGATTAACCTGTCGGCGTCGGATTTTCACTCTTCGCGTCTTATCGCCCTGATCTCCGACAAAGCCCGCTTTTACTCGGTTCGCGCGCAGCAAATCAAAATTGAGGTGACGGAGCGGGGGTTTATTGACGTGCCAAAAACTACGCCGGTCATTCAGGCGTTTCGCCAGGCGGGGTATGAAGTGGCGATTGATGATTTCGGAACCGGCTACTCTAACCTGCATAACCTCTATTCGCTGAACGTCGATATCCTGAAAATCGACAAATCCTTTATCGATACCTTAACCACCAACAGCACCAGCCACCTGATTGCCGAGCACATCATTGAGATGGCGCAAAGCCTGCGGCTGAAAACCATTGCGGAAGGGGTCGAGACGGGGGAGCAGGTGAGCTGGTTGCTGAAGCGTGGCGTGCAGTATTGTCAGGGATGGCACTTCGCGAAAGCGATGCCGCCCCAGGCATTTATGGCCTGGCAGCAGCAACCCTTGCGTTAACACGCATTAATTGAGCTGATGGCGGTAGTCGCTCGGCGTACGGTCAAACTCGCGGCGGAAGACGCGGGAAAAGGTCTGCTGCGACACATAGCCCAGATCCATTGCGATATCAAAAATGGGCCGCTGCGTTGAGCGTAACGCCTGCGCCGCCAGCAGGAGCCTGCGCTGGCGAATGTAATCACCCAGCGTTTGATGCATTACGGTGCGGAACATTCTCTGTAAATACCATTTCGAATAGCCCGACTTCTTAGCGACCACATCAATGTTCAACGGCTGGTCGATATGTTCATCAATCCATTCAATAAGTGTCTGAATAATTTGCTGATGCGACATAAGGTTACCCCTCTGTGGAGACATCTGTCCTGGTTGATTCGTCGTTTTCTCTGCGGGGGAGTATAATTCCTCAAGTTAACTTGAGGTAAAGAGGTTTTATGGAAAAGAGATTACCGCGCATCAAAGCGCTGTTAACCCCCGGTGAAGTGGCTAAGCGAAGCGGTGTGGCGGTGTCGGCACTCCACTTCTATGAAAGCAAAGGGTTAATAAAAAGTATCCGTAACGCCGGAAACCAGCGGCGCTACACCCGCGATGTGCTCCGCTACGTGGCGATCATCAAAATTGCGCAACGTATCGGCATTCCTCTGGCCACCATCGGTGACGCGTTCGGCGTATTGCCGGAAGGGCACTCGCTGAGCGCGAAGGAGTGGAAGCAGCTGTCGTCCCAGTGGCGAGAAGAACTGGATCGTCGTATTCACACGCTGGTGGCCCTGCGCGATGAGCTGGACGGCTGCATTGGTTGCGGGTGTTTATCACGCAGCGATTGTCCGCTGCGTAACCCGGGTGACAGGCTGGGCGAGCAGGGAACAGGGGCGCGGTTGCTGGAGGAGGATTGAGAGGTGTTTGCCGGGTGGCGCTTCGCTTACCCGGCCTACGCTCTCGGTTTTGCAGGCCGGGTAAGGCGCAGCCGCCACCCGGCAACAAGCATAAAGAACTAAAGCGCCACTAAGGGCGCTTTAGTTTTTTCCGGTCTTTGTCTTTCTCTCTATCCCGCTGGCTCACGGGAGGGTTTCCCCCGACATCAGTACCCCTCGTGTCGAGCTTGTGGAGGAGGTTCCGGTTTGTACTGACACTTTAATTCTATGCCCGGCCGCCGTTTTTGCCACCGGAGACGGTGAGATTTTAGCCGAATTTTTTTCGTGAAGTTGTTCAGTTTTCTATAGTTAAAAAGTATGAATCACCGGAGAACATCATGCTAACGGTCCACCACCTTAATCAGTCTCGTTCACATCGCGTCCTCTGGGCGCTGGAAGAGCTGGGTCTGACGTATGAGATTGTGCGCTACCAGCGCGAGAAATCCATGCTTGCACCGGATTCGCTCAAAAAAGTGCATCCGCTGGGGAAATCCCCGGTACTGGAAGATAACGGACTGGTGCTGGCCGAATCAGGCGCGATTCTGGAATATCTTCAGGAAACGTACGATTCGGCGTCACGATTCAAACCGTTAGATCCCGCCCATAAAGTGCAGTATCGCTTCTGGCTGCATTACGCCGAAGGGTCTCTGATGCCGCTGCTGTTAATGAAGCTGGTATTCAACAGCCTCGGTAAACCACCCGTCCCGTTTGGCCTGCGCACGCTGGGTAAGGCGCTGGGGCAGGGGGTGCAAAAAGCGTATCTCAACCGCCAGCTGGAAACGCATGCGCGCTTTATTAACGATCATCTTGCAGAAAACAGCTGGTTTGCCGGTGACACGCTGACCATGGCTGATATCCAGATGAGTTTTCCCCTCTTCGCCCTGCTGGCGAGAGGCGGCATCGACAATCTCGACCACATAGCGGCGTGGAAACAGAGAGTGGAGGCACGTCCGGGCTGGCAGACAACGCTTGCGAAAGGCGGCCCGCTGACGATCCCCGGCGAGGGATGAAATGTAACGAAATTGCGCATGGACGATAACGTTTGCGCATCCTCTGCTTAATTCTTCATCGTCATGAGGCAATTTTAGCGAAAAACGAGAAAGTTCAGTTGAAAAGGGCGGGTATTAGGCTAGATAATCGTTTGCCTACATTTGACCACCCGTTTTGTAAGCGCGGAGCTAAACGTTTGCTTTTTTTGTGACGCCCCTTTCGTCGCAAACGCAGCACAAGGATTTGACGTTTCGCTGGCAGTGGAGTCTCCACCACGCTTACGGACTTTCAATAAAAATTTTCAGGGGATGTTTTCTATGTCTACGCCATCTGCGCGTACCGGCGGTTCACTTGACGCCATGTTTAAAATTTCTGCTCGCGGCAGCACCGTGCGCCAGGAAGTTGTTGCCGGTCTGACCACGTTTCTGGCGATGGTGTACTCCGTCATCGTGGTGCCGGGCATGCTCGGCAAAGCGGGCTTCCCGCCAGCGGCGGTCTTCGTTGCCACCTGCCTGGTTGCGGGTGTGGGTTCGATTGTGATGGGCCTGTGGGCGAACCTGCCTCTGGCGATCGGGTGCGCCATCTCCCTGACCGCGTTCACCGCCTTCAGCCTGGTGCTGGGCCAGCATATCAGCGTCCCGGTAGCGCTCGGCGCCGTGTTCCTGATGGGCGTGCTGTTCACCGTGATTTCAGCGACCGGCATTCGTAGCTGGATTTTGCGCAACCTGCCGCAGGGCGTGGCGCACGGCACCGGCATCGGTATTGGCCTGTTCCTGCTGCTGATCGCTGCCAACGGCGTGGGTCTGGTCATCAAGAACCCGCTGGACGGCCTGCCGGTTGCGCTGGGTAACTTCGCGAGCTTCCCGGTGATCATGTCGCTGGTGGGTCTGGCGGTGATCATTGGCCTGGAAAAACTGAAAGTGCCGGGCGGCATTCTGCTGACCATTATCGGCGTGTCCATCGTCGGCCTGATCTTCGACCCGACCGTTCATTTCTCCGGGATTTTCGCCATGCCGTCGCTGAGCGATGACAACGGCAACTCCCTGATTGGCAGCCTGGATATTGTGGGCGCGCTGAACCCGGTGATCCTGCCAAGCGTGCTGGCGCTGGTAATGACCGCGGTGTTTGACGCCACCGGCACCATCCGCGCGGTGGCCGGTCAGGCGAACCTGCTGGATAAAGACGGACAGATTATTGACGGCGGCAAAGCGCTGACCACCGACTCCCTGAGCAGCGTCTTCTCTGGTCTGGTGGGCGCGGCGCCTGCGGCGGTGTACATTGAGTCCGCAGCGGGTACGGCGGCAGGCGGTAAAACCGGCCTGACGGCCATCACCGTTGGCGTGCTGTTCCTGCTGATCCTGTTCCTCTCTCCGCTCTCTTATCTGGTGCCAGCTTACGCGACCGCACCTGCGCTGATGTACGTCGGCCTGCTGATGCTGAGCAACGTGGCGAAAATCGATTTCGCGGATTTTGTTGATGCCATGTCAGGCCTGATCACTGCGGTATTCATCGTGCTGACCTGTAACATCGTGACCGGCATTATGATCGGCTTCGCCTCGCTGGTGATTGGGCGTCTGGTCTCCGGTGAGTGGCGTAAGCTGAACATCGGTACCGTGGTCATCGCCGTTGCGCTGGTGGCGTTCTACGCGGGCGGCTGGGCCATCTGAATTGACTTTTTATGCGAAAACGGGTGGCTCAGGCCGCCCGTTTTTATTTTCAGGACTCATCCTGTTGCCTTTTACGTTACTCTGGAGAGGATAGAATAAGAGGCACGACGCCTCAGGTTTGGCATATAAGAAACACAGCAAACAGGGAACGCATGGAAATTTTCTTCACAATACTCATCATGACCCTTGTGGTCTCATTATCCGGGGTGGTTACACGCGTACTGCCCTTCCAGGTCCCCCTGCCTTTAATGCAAATAGCTATCGGTGCGCTGCTGGCGTGGCCGACGTTCGGTCTGCACGTGGAGTTCGATCCGGAACTGTTCCTCGTGCTGTTTATCCCGCCGCTGCTGTTTGCCGATGGCTGGAAAACGCCGACGCGCGAATTTCTGGAGCACGGGCGAGAGATCTTCGGCCTGGCGCTGGCGCTGGTGGTGGTCACCGTGGTCGGGATTGGTTTTCTGATCT
Source organism: Enterobacter cloacae complex sp. IR5441 (assembly GCF_049238215.1). Classification (NCBI taxonomy): domain Bacteria; kingdom Pseudomonadati; phylum Pseudomonadota; class Gammaproteobacteria; order Enterobacterales; family Enterobacteriaceae; genus Enterobacter; species Enterobacter cloacae complex sp. IR5441. The sequence goes on along the minus strand of NZ_JBMKIA010000015.1, from coordinate 42,470 downwards.
ACTGGGCCGTACCGGGGATCCCGCTCATACCCGCCTTTGCGCTGGCCGCCGTGCTGTCGCCTACCGACGCCGTGGCGCTGTCCGGCATTGTGGGCGAAGGGCGCATTCCAAAGAAAATCATGGGCATTTTGCAGGGCGAGGCGCTGATGAACGACGCCTCTGGCCTGGTCGCCCTGAAGTTTGCCGTGGCGGTTGCCATGGGCACCATGGTCTTTACCGTCGGCGGCGCGACCCTGGAATTCTTCAAGGTGGCGATTGGCGGTATCCTCGCGGGCTTCGTAGTGAGCTGGCTGTACGGACGCTCGCTGCGCTTCCTTAGCCGCTGGGGTGGTGATGAACCGGCGACGCAGATCGTCCTGCTGTTCCTGCTGCCGTTTGCCTCTTACCTGATTGCCGAACACATCGGCGTGTCGGGCATTCTGGCGGCGGTAGCCGCGGGGATGACCATCACCCGCTCCGGCGTTATGCGGCGCGCGCCGCTGGCGATGCGCCTGCGCGCGAACAGTACCTGGGCCATGCTCGAGTTTGTGTTTAACGGCATGGTGTTCCTGCTGTTGGGTCTGCAACTGCCGGGCATTATGGAATCCTCGCTGATTGCGGCCGAAGCGGATCCAAACGTTGAAGTCTGGATGCTGTTTACCGATATCGTGCTCATCTACCTTGCGCTGATGCTGGTGCGTTTCGGCTGGCTGTGGACGATGAAGAAATTCAGCGTTCGCTTCCTGACCAAAAAGCCGATGGAGTTTGGCTCGTGGACCACGCGCGAGCTGCTGATTGCCTCTTTCGCGGGCGTGCGCGGGGCGATCACCCTTGCTGGTGTCCTCTCCATTCCTCTGCTGCTGCCGACGGGTGACGTCTTCCCGGCGCGCTACGAGCTGGTGTTCCTGGCGGCGGGCGTGATCCTCTTCTCCCTGTTTGTCGGCGTGATTATGCTGCCGATTCTGCTGCAACATATTGACGCGGGGGACTCCTCGCAACAGCACAAAGAAGAGCGGATTGCCCGTGCGGCGACGGCGGAAGTGGCGATTGTCGCCATCGAGAAGATGGAGGAGCGTCTGGCCGCCGATGCCGAAGAGAACATTGATAACCAGCTGCTGAAGGAAGTCAGTTCACGCGTGATCGGTAATTTGCGTCGCCGTGCTGACGGACGTAACGACGTGGAAAGTTCGTTGCAGGAAGAGAACCTCGAACGCCGTTTCCGCCTGGCGGCGCTGCGCTCCGAGCGTGCCGAGCTGTATCACCTGCGCGCCACGCGGCAGATCAGCAACGAGACGCTGCAAAAGCTGCTGCACGATCTGGATCTGCTGGAAGCATTGTTGATTGAGAATCAGTAGCGCTGTAATTGCCCGGTGGCGCTGCGCTTACCGGGCCTACGTGCTCGATCGGTACCCTCTCCCTGTGGGAGAGGGTACCCAAAACCCCTCACAGCATTGCAACCACGCCTGCGCGCTGTGCGACAGATAGACCCCTTCACGCCAGATCATCCCCAGCTGCCAGTGCAGGTCGCTCTCCAGCGGGATCCAGCGCAGCGTATTTTTATCCAGCCGCTCGCAGATCGGCTGCGGCAGAATGGCAATCCCCACGCCCGCCTGTACCATCGCTGCCAGAAAATCCCACTGGCCGCTGCGCACCGCAATGCGCGGCTTCACGTTATGCTGGTTAAACAGCGCCATCAGCTGGCGGCTTAAGGCGAAATCTTCGTTGTAAATCAGCAGCGGGTGTTCGCCGAGCAGCTCGGGTTTTACTGACTCAATCTTCAGCCAGTCGCCGGAGCGCGGCACCAGCACGCACAGCGGGTGACTGAACAGAGGCAGCGTCGCCAGGCCGCTCTCCTCCTCCACGGGAAGGGCCGTCATGGCCACGTCCAGTTCACCGTTCATCACCGCCTGCTGCACGGTCAGGCCGCCAAATTCAGAAATTTTTAGCTCCACGCCGGGATAGCGCTGACGAAACAGACTTATCGGACCGGCCATCATCATGCCGACCATCGGCGGAATACCGAGCCGCAGCAGCCCTTTTGTCAGATGGTTGATGTCCCCAAGCTCGGCCTCCAGCTGGCGGAACTCCGCCAGAATTGCCAGCCCGCGCTCGAACACCACGCGACCGGTATCGGTCAGCAGTAGCTTGCGTCCGTCGCGGATCAGCAGGGTACAGTTCAGCTCATCTTCGAGGTTTTTCAGCATCTTGCTGATGGTTGGCTGGGTTACGAATAACTTCTCCGCTGCGCGGGTAAAACTTTGCTGGCGAACCACCTCGACAAAATAGCGCAGCGTTCTTATGTCCATGATTATTCCTCGAAACTATACCTTCGATGATTTTAATTCATTTCAGTCGATACCGTACGCTCACTATACTGGCGCCTCGTCTCATTTCTGAGGAAAACCCCCATGGCCGTGGCGTTAAGCCGTGTTACGCCTGCCGTTGTGCAACGACTCCAGGTACCGGTTCAGGTACTGCTTTACGCGGGACTGTTTGTTTTCGCGGAATATCTTGTCGACTGGCTGCATCTGCCTTTACCCGCCAACCTGGTGGGGATGGTGCTGATGCTGACGCTGATCCTCTGTCGCGCGTTGCCCCTTAGCTGGGTGCGGGCCGGCGCACGCTGGCTGCTGGCGGAGATGCTGTTGTTCTTTGTGCCGGCCGTGGTGGCGGTGGTGAACTATGCCCAGCTGCTGATGGTCGACGGCTGGCGCATCTTTGCGGTTATCGCCCTGAGCACGCTGATGGTGCTGGGCGCCACCGCCTGGGTGGTGGATAAAGTGTATCGCTTTGAAATCAGCAGGCAGACGCATGACTAACTTTCAGATAAGCGTGCTGTGCCTGATTGCGACAGTCGTCATCTACTTTGCCAACAAGCGCCTGTATCGCCGCTTTCGCGCGCTGCCGCTGATGCCGCTGGTCTTTACGCCGATCCTGCTGGTGCTGATGCTGGTCTTCGGCCATATCTCCTGGCAGAACTACATTGGCGAATCCCAATGGCTGCTGTGGCTGCTCGGCCCGGCGACCATCGCCTTCGCCGTACCCGTTTATGACAACCTCGCCATTATCAGACGCCACTGGATGTCGCTCAGCGCGGGCGTCGTCACCGCGACGGTGGTGGCGGTGTGCAGCTCGGTCTGGCTGGCGCGGCTGTTTACCCTGTCGGATGAAATCCAGCGCAGCCTGGCGGTGCGTTCGGTGACCACGCCGTTTGCGCTGGCAGCCGCCAAACCGCTCGGTGGCCAGCCGGATCTGGTGGCGCTGTTTGTGGTGGTGACGGGCGTCTTCGGCATGGCAGTGGGGGATGTGCTGTTTCTGCGGCTTTCCATTCGCGAAGGGATGGCGAAAGGCGCGGGGTTTGGCGCGGCGTCGCACGGGGCGGGGACGGCACGTTCGTATGAGCTGGGACAGCAGGAGGGCGTGGTCGCGAGCCTGGTGATGATGCTTTCGGGCGTCACGATGGTGCTGATTGCGCCGCTGGTGGCGTGGGTGATGTTTTAAGCTCCCCGGCCAGAGCGACCGGGGAGAAAAGGCTTAGTGCGCGCGGCCCTGCTCAACGCCCAGGCCGGTTTGCGAGCGGATAAACTGGGCGCGGAATTTTTCACGCTCCAGGTTACCCTCCGGTGAATTATCGGTGGCAGAGAAAATCCAGATCCCGATAAACGCCACGGCAATGGAGAACAGCGCCGGGTATTCATACGGGAAGATAGCGCTTTCGTGACCGAGGATCTGCACCCAGATGGTCGGGCCGAGGATCATCAGAATCACCGCCGTCAGCAGGCCCAGCCAGCCGCCGATCATCGCCCCACGGGTGGTCAGTTTTGACCAGTACATGGAGAGCAGAATGATCGGGAAGTTACAGCTTGCCGCAATCGAGAAGGCCAGCCCGACCATAAAGGCGATGTTCTGTTTCTCGAACAAAATCCCCAGCAGGATGGCGACGACGCCCAGCACCAGCACGGTGATTTTGGAGACTTTCAGCTCATCGCGCTCGCTTGCGCCTTTGCGGAAGACGTTGGCGTAGAGGTCATGCGAAACCGCCGACGCGCCGGCCAGCGTCAGCCCTGCAACCACCGCGAGGATGGTGGCAAAGGCCACGGCAGAGATAAAGCCGAGGAACAGGTTGCCGCCCACCGCGTCGGCCAGATGCACCGCCGCCATGTTGTTACCGCCGATAAGCGCGCCCGCCGCGTCTTTAAACGCCGGGTTTGCCCCCACCAGCATGATTGCGCCGAAGCCGATGATAAAGGTCAGAATGTAGAAGTAGCCCATAAACCCGGTGGCGTAGAACACGCTTTTACGCGCTTCACGCGCATCTGACACCGTGAAGAAACGCATCAGGATATGCGGCAGGCCAGCGGTACCGAACATCAGGCCGAGACCGAGCGAGAGCGCGGATATCGGATCTTTCACCAGCCCGCCCGGGCTCATGATCGCTTCCCCTTTCGGGTGGACCGCCATCGCTTCGGTAAACAGATTATTGAAGCTGAACCCGACGTGCTTCATCACCATAAAGGCCATAAAGCTGGCGCCGAACAGCAGTAGTACCGCTTTGATGATCTGTACCCAGGTGGTGGCCAGCATGCCGCCGAACAGGACGTACATCACCATCAGCACGCCTACCAGCACCACCGCGACGTGGTAGTTCAGGCCGAACAGCAGCTCGATCAGTTTGCCCGCGCCCACCATCTGGGCGATCAGATAGAGCGCCACCACCACCAGCGAACCGCAGGCGGAGAGGGAGCGAATCGGCCCCTGCTTCAGGCGATAGGAGGCGACGTCAGCAAAGGTATAGCGTCCCAGGTTGCGCAGGCGCTCGGCAATCAGGAACAGAATGATTGGCCAGCCCACCAGGAACCCGAGGGAGTAGATCAGGCCGTCATACCCTGAGGTATACACCAGCGCGGAGATCCCAAGGAACGAGGCGGCGGACATAAAGTCCCCCGCGATCGCCAGCCCGTTCTGGAAGCCGGTAATATTGCCGCCCGCGGTGTAGTAATCGTTACGGGAGCGTACGCGTTTCGACGCCCAGTAGGTGATGTACAGCGTCAGCACCACGAAAATCAGGAACATGATAATCGCCTGCCAGTTGGTTGGCTGGCGCTGAACCTCGCCAGTAAGGGCATCTGCTGCATGGGCAGCAAAGGGAAGTGTGGCGGCTAGCGCCGTCAGGACTCGCTTCATGATGCTTTTACCTCGCGCAGAACTTCTCTGTTAAGACGATCGAATTCACCGTTGGCGCGCCAGACGTACACACCCGTCAGCACAAACGAAATGATGATCACGCCAATCCCAATCGGAATACCGCGCGTGACGCTGGTACCCTCATGCAGCGGGGTGCCCAGCCAGTGCGGCGCAAAGGCGATCAGCAGAATAAAGCCGACGTAGATAATCAGCATGATGATGGAAAGGATGAAGGCAAACCGTTGCCGTTTTTCGACGAGCTCCCTGTAGTGCGCACTATTCTCTATCTGCTGACAAATATCGTTATTCATCACAGAGTCTCCAGAAGTAAGGTTGGTTTGTTTTTATCCCCTCTCCCCTGTGGGGAGAGGGTGAGGGGAGGAAGGTGCGGTCTGATGCCCTCACCCCGGCCCTCTCCCACGGGGAGAGGGAGAAAACACTAGGAAGGCATTGCGATGGCCTGCTTCTCTTCGAGCAGTTTGTCCACCACGCCAGGATCGGCCAGCGTTGAGGTATCACCGAGGTTACTGGTGTCGCCCGCCGCGATTTTGCGCAGGATACGGCGCATAATCTTGCCGGAACGGGTTTTCGGCAGCGAGTCGGTCCAGTGCAGCACGTCCGGCGTGGCAAGCGGGCCGATCTCTTTACGCACCCAGTTGCGCACCTCGGTATACAGCTCTGGCGACGGCTCTTCGCCGTGGTTCAGAGTGACGTAGGCGTAGATCGCCTGGCCTTTGATGTTGTGAGGAATGCCGACAACCGCCGCTTCGGCAATTTTCGGATGCGACACCAGCGCAGACTCAATCTCCGCCGTGCCCAGACGGTGGCCGGAGACGTTCAGCACGTCGTCCACGCGTCCGGTGATCCAGTAATAACCGTCTTCATCCCGGCGCGCGCCGTCGCCGCTGAAGTACATGTTTTTGAAGGTCGAGAAGTAGGTCTGCTCGAAGCGCTCATGGTCGCCGAACAGGGTACGCGCCTGGCCAGGCCAGGAATCGACGATCACCAGGTTGCCCTCGGTAGCGCCTTCCTGCGGATTGCCTTCGTTGTCCACCAGCGCAGGCTGCACGCCGAAGAACGGACGGGTGGCCGAACCGGCTTTCAGCTGCGTGGCACCCGGCATCGGGGTGATCATGAAGCCGCCGGTTTCGGTCTGCCACCAGGTATCCATCACCGGGCACTTCTCGTTGCCGATCTTCTTCCAGTACCACTCCCAGGCTTCGGGGTTGATCGGCTCGCCCACGGAGCCGAGGATACGCAGGGAAGAGCGGTCGGTCCCTTCGATGGCTTTATCGCCTTCCGCCATCAGCGCGCGGATCGCCGTTGGCGCGGTGTAGAGAATGTTGACCTGATGCTTATCAACCACCTGGCACATACGCGCCGGGGTCGGCCAGTTCGGTACGCCTTCAAACATCAGCGTCGTTGCGCCGCAGGCCAGCGGGCCGTACAGCAGGTAGCTATGACCGGTCACCCAGCCCACGTCGGCGGTACACCAGTAGATGTCGCCCGGATGGTAGTCGAAAACGTATTTAAAGGTGGTGGCCGCGTAAACCAGATAGCCGCCGGTGGTATGCAGCACGCCTTTCGGCTTACCGGTGGAGCCGGAGGTATAAAGAATAAACAGCGGATCTTCCGCGTTCATCTCTTCAGGCTGATGCTGGTCGCTGGCGTTTTCAATCAGATCGCTCCACCACAGGTCGCGCCCCTCGTGCCAGTCGATTTTGCCGCCCGTGCGTTTGAAGACAATGACGTTACTGATGGATTTCACGTTCGGGTTTTTCAGCGCTTCATCAACGTTTTTCTTCAGCGGAATACCGCGCCCGGCGCGCACGCCCTCGTCAGCGGTGATCACCAGCTTCGAATTTGAGTCGACAATACGCCCGGCAACCGCCTCCGGCGAGAAACCGCCGAAGATAACGGAGTGGATCGCACCGATGCGCGCGCAGGCCAGCATAGCCACGGCGGCTTCCGGCACCATTGGCATATAGATCGCCACCACATCGCCTTTTTTAATGCCCTGGGCCAGCAGCACGTTGGCAAAGCGGCACACGTCGCGATGAAGTTCGTTATAGGTGATATGTTTACTCTGAGAGGCATCGTCGCCTTCCCAGATGATGGCCGTTTCGTTGCCGCGTTCAGCAAGATGGCGGTCCAGGCAGTTCGCCGCCAGGTTCAGCGTGCCGTCTTCATACCATTTAATGGAGACGTTGCCCGGCGCGAAAGAGGTGTTCTTTACCTTCTGATAAGGTTTGATCCAGTCGAGGATGTGGCCCTGCTCACCCCAGAACGCGTCAGGGCTGGAAACGGACTGCTGGTATTTCTCCTGGTATTGCTCCGGGCTTATCAGGCAACGGTCCGCAATGTTTGCGGGAATGTCGTGTTTGTGTATTTGGCTCATGGCTTTTTTTCTCCTTGTAAGATGTTAATAATATGTCGCAAAAACGTTAATAGTAGGGGCTTTACAAGCTTTGTTTAGTATTTGGGCGACAGATCACGCAATGTCTGAAGAGTATGAAAATTGAGCGAATGAAACTTTGAAGGGAAATAATTCACCTGAAGAATTATTCACTTTTTTGAAGTGAAAATATTTTTTATAACAAATGGTTATTTATGAGAATTGCTATAAATTGCCGTCAATGACACTTTTTGCAGTGAAATGCCTTGTTCTTTAAGGCTTGCGCAGCATGCCGTGCAAATGATACTCATACGGCGCGTTAAAAAATCCCATAAACCAACGCAACACAATTCATACCCTTTCAGTATGTCTCCATATTCATGCAGTTTTGATGGTACGGAGATTTCATTGAGGAAGTCAGTTTCTATGAAAAATTTGAAAGTCAGCCTGGCCTGGCAGATCCTGCTGGCCCTTGTGCTGGGCATCTTGCTGGGCAGTTACCTCCATTATCATAGCGACAGCCGCGAGTGGCTGATTGCGAACCTTCTCTCCCCTGCGGGCGATATCTTTATTCATCTGATCAAGATGATTGTTGTGCCGATTGTGATCTCGACGCTGGTGGTCGGTATCGCGGGTGTCGGTGATGCGAAACAGTTAGGCCGCATCGGCGTTAAAACTATTCTCTATTTCGAAGTGATCACCACGGTTGCCATCGTTCTTGGCATCACCCTGGCGAATGTGTTCCAGCCTGGTGCCGGGATCGATATGTCACAGCTGGCGACGGTGGATATTTCGAAATACCAAAGCACAACCGCCGATGTGCAGAGCCATTCGCATGGACTGATGGGGACTATTCTCTCGCTGGTGCCGACCAACATTATCGCGTCCATGGCGAAGGGCGAGATGCTGCCGATCATCTTCTTCTCGGTACTCTTTGGTCTGGGGCTTTCTTCCCTGCCCGCGACGCACCGTGAACCGCTGGTCACCGTGTTCCGATCTGTCTCCGAAACCATGTTCAAAGTCACCCACATGGTGATGCGCTATGCGCCGGTCGGGGTATTCGCGCTGATTGCGGTGACCGTAGCGAACTTCGGCTTTGCCTCCCTGTGGCCGCTGGCGAAGCTGGTGATTCTGGTGCACTTCGCGATTCTGTTCTTCGCGCTGGTGGTGCTGGGCATTGTGGCGCGCCTGTGCGGGCTCAGCATCTGGATCCTGATCCGCATCCTGAAGGATGAGCTGATTCTGGCCTACTCCACGGCAAGCTCCGAGAGCGTACTGCCGCGTATCATTGAGAAGATGGAGGCCTACGGTGCGCCGGCGTCCATTACCAGCTTCGTGGTACCAACGGGTTACTCCTTTAACCTGGATGGTTCGACGCTGTATCAGAGTATTGCGGCAATCTTTATCGCGCAGCTGTACGGCATTGACCTGTCGCTGTGGCAGGAGATCGTGCTGGTTCTGACGCTGATGGTGACTTCAAAAGGCATCGCAGGCGTGCCGGGCGTCTCCTTCGTGGTGCTGCTGGCGACGCTGGGCAGCGTCGGTATTCCGCTGGAAGGCCTGGCGTTTATTGCCGGTGTGGACCGTATCCTCGACATGGCGCGTACTGCGCTGAACGTGGTGGGTAATGCGCTGGCGGTGCTGGTAATCTCCAAGTGGGAACACAAGTTCGACCGTAAAAAAGCGCTGGCGTATGAACGCGAGGTGCTGGGTCGTTTTGATAAAACGGCTGACCAGTAACATTCTAAGCCCGGTGGCGCTGCGCTTACCGGGCCTACGGGTTTTGTAGGCCGGGTAAGGCGAAGCCGCCACCCGGCACGTTACTCCCCGCTCAACGCATCAAACTCTTCACACCCGGTATCAAACCCTTCGGTACAGCTCAGGTTTAACCAGTAAAGCGCTTTCTGTTTATTCGGTGTGATAAAACCTTTCTCACCCTGCCTGAACAGCATTCCTGCCCAGTACTCCGCATAGCCCGTCCGGGACAGAGCCGAACTCCGCTTGAACCACGATGCGGCCTGCACGTCATCCTGAGGGACTTCAATGCCGTTGGCATAGATCAGCCCCAGCAGCTGTTGCGCGTCTACCGCCGAGTCGCTATCGATGTCTTCGGTCGCCGATTGCAGCAGTGCGATGGCCTGCGGGTAGTCGGTTTTGCCCGCCTGCGTGTTCACCAGCACCCGCGCCAGCATGATCGCGCCGCGTTTGCTGCCCGCAATGTTTGCCTGCTGGGCCAGGGCTTTAGCCTGCGCATAGTCACCCTGCGAAAAGTGGATTTGCGACAGCAGCGCCATGGCGTCGACATCACCGCCTTTTGCCGCTTTTTCCGCCCACAGCGCCGCCTGCGCGCTGTCGCCGGAACTGAACCAGGTATCGGCAAGATAATACTGCGCGCGCGCATCGCCCGCTTCAGCCTGCTTTTTATACTGGCTGCCTATCTCATCGGCATGGGCAAACGCGGTTAAAAATAACAACATCAGAAAAAGGGTTTTCATGGATTCTTATCATCTGGGTACACGCCGCGCAGTATAATCGCGGTGACAGAAGAAAAAAACGGGTGCGTTAAGACCTCAGCATCCCACAAGCCGGGCGGAACACGCGTTCCGCCCGAAGAGGTTAGCCTGCGTTACAGGCTAATTTCGCCGCCACCTCCTGATGTTCACTCTTTATTGAAAACTCGCAGAGCTTATCGCGAGTAATAAAGGTAAAGATCACTATCGTCAGGCAAATAATAAAGACGATGCCTAACGTAGTTTTTAATGGCGTCATGCCTTTTACTCCTTGTGAAAAAAAGAATAAGAGGCTACTCTCAACCTGTTGGTTGTTGAGGGGTAGCCTCGGGTAAATGCAAATTTCCCGGGGCTTTCCACTTTCTGTCCCTCAACAATGCTCAAGACAGAAAGTCTTAAGCACCCGCCGCATATCTTATCTCGCTGAATTAAAATGCAAAGATGTAATTAATTTTCGCGCAAATTACATTTTTTCTGCGAGACGCCTTCAGAAATATATATAGATGTAATTAATAGCGATGCCATAAATAATAATGGGGTGAATATCTCACCCCATTTAGTCAGCGATTAATTAACGGCTTCATCCCATTGCGCTTTCGCGCAGGCGGGCTTTCAGCTTGTTATATTCGTCGATCACATACTGTTCCGCAGCGTGTTGATCCGCTATTGGCTCCACGTTTACGGCGCAGTATTTATACTCCGGCGTTTTGGTTATCGGGCTTAAGTTCTCCGTCACCAGCTCGTTACAGGCGCCAATCCACCACTGGTAGGTCATATAGACTGCCCCTTTGTTTGGACGGTCGCTGACCTGCGCGCGGGTAATGATGCGGCCTTTACGCGAGTTCACCCACACCAGCGCTTCATCTTCAATACCGAGACGTTCGGCATCGGCGGTGTTGATCTGCGCGTAGCCCGGTTCATCCGCCAGCGCCGCCAGCGCGGCGCAGTTGCCGGTCATGGAGCGGCAGGAGTAGTGGCCCACTTCACGCACGGTGGAGAGCACCATCGGATACTCGTCGGTGAGCTTATCGATCGGCGCGACCCAGTCGCAGGTGAAGAACTGCGCCAGCCCGTTCGGGGTGTCGAACTTCTCTTTAAAGAGGTATGACGTCCCCTGATCGGATTCTGACTCATCCCGGCACGGCCACTGGATGTAGCCCAGCTCACCCATTTTTTCATAGGTTGCCCCATAAAAGTCCGGGCACAGATGCCGCAACTCGTCCCAGATCTCCTGGGTGTTGTTGTAGTGCATCGGGTAGCCCATGCGGGTGGCGATTTCGCTGATGATCTGCCAGTCCGTTTTCAGATCCCACTTCGGCTCGACGGCCTTGAAGAAGCGCTGGAAGCCGCGGTCTGCTGCCGTATAGACACCTTCATGCTCGCCCCAGGAGGTCGACGGCAGAATCACATCCGCCGCTGCCGCGGTTTTGGTCATAAAGATATCCTGAACAATCACCAGCTCCAGATCCTCAAAGCCTTTGCGCACCGCGGACAGTTCGGCGTCGGTCTGGAGCGGATCTTCACCCATGATGTAGGCCGCACGTACTTCACCGTGAGCCGCGCGGTGCGGCAGCTCGCTGATGCGGTATCCGGTGTGTGCCGGCAGACTTTCCACGCCCCAGGCCTTCGCAAACTTCTCGCGGTTTTCCGGGAACTTCACGTACTGGTAGCCCGGATAGGTGTCCGGCAGCGCGCCCATATCACACGCACCCTGCACGTTATTCTGACCACGCACCGGGTTCACGCCCACATGCGCTTTACCCAGATTGCCGGTCAGCATGGCGAGGCTGGTGAGCGAGCGCACGGTTTCCACACCCTGGTAGAACTGGGTCACGCCCATGCCCCACAGGATGGCGGCGGTTTTCGCTCCGGCGTACATCCGCGCCGCCTGGCGGATCTCCTGCGCGCTGACGCCGGTTATCGCCTCTACTGACTCCGGCGTATAGCCTTCGACAATCTTGCGATACTCTTCAAACCCTTCCGTACGGCTCGCGACAAACGCCTGGTCGTAGAGGTTCTCCTCAATAATGACGTGCCCCATCGCATTCAACAGCGCGATGTTCGAGCCGTTTTTCAGTGCGATGTGCATATCCGCAATGCGCGCGGTTTCAATTTTACGCGGATCGCAGACGATGATTTTCGCCCCGTTCTGTTTGGCGCGAATAACGTGATTCGCGACGATAGGGTGAGAATCCGCCGGGTTATAGCCGAAGATGAACACCAGATCGGTGTTATCTATCTCATTGATGGCATTACTCATTGCGCCGTTACCGACCGACTGGTGCAGACCTGCAACCGATGGGCCGTGTCAGACGCGAGCGCAGCAGTCGACGTTATTGGTACCAATAACGGCGCGCGCGAATTTTTGCATCACATAGTTGGTTTCATTCCCGGTTCCGCGTGAGGAGCCGGTGGTCTGAATCGCATCCGGGCCATACTTGGCCTTGATGGCGCTGAGGCGCGTGGCGACGTAATCCAGCGCTTCATTCCAGGAGACGGCTTCCAGCTTGCCGCCGCGCTCGCGGCGGATCATAGGGGTTTTCAGGCGCGGCGTGAGGATTTGGGTATCGTTAATAAAATCCCAGCCGTAGTACCCTTTCAGGCACAGCGTGCCCTGATTGGTTTTACCCTGCGCCGCTTCCGCCCGGACGATTTTGCCGTTATCGACCACCAGGTGGATCTTGCAACCTGAGGCACAATAAGGGCAAACCGTGACGACTTTTTTCATCACTTTGCTCCAGTTAAACAGTTCTTACCTGCCCAATATGCAGCTTCTATGCCATGTTTTTACTATGGGTATTTCCTGACTTTACGGCCCTTTGCGGGGCAAAACCCTGACGAAAAACAGCCAATCGTCAAAATTGACGTGTCGAAAGGGCAGGGGATGTGACATGGATTGAATTTCCGTCACGTAAAAAACAATTCGGCTGGAGCCAGCGGCAGAATGGTTCAGACTTAACATAATCCCCTGACGGAAGCATGCGATGAAACCGGCGATTCTGGTGGTTGATGATGATGTCGCAGTCTGCGAACTGCTACAGGATGTGCTCAGCGAGCACGTCTTTACCGTGCTGACGTGTCACACCGGTCAGGACGCGGTGAACCGTGTCCAGCAGGATCCCGGCATTGCGCTGGTTCTGCTGGACATGATGCTGCCGGATATCAACGGATTACAGGTTTTGCTGCAACTGCAAAAGCAGCGACCATCGCTACCGGTGGTGATGCTGACGGGGCTGGGAAGTGAATCAGATGTGGTCGTCGGGCTGGAAATGGGCGCCGATGATTACATCGGAAAACCGTTCAATCCGCGCGTGGTGGTCGCCCGCGTTAAGGCGGTGCTGCGTCGAACCGGCGCGCTGGACGCGGAGCCTGCCGCGCCGCGCGTTGAAGGTATTACCTTTAACGGCTGGACGCTGGACACCACCCGCTGCGAGCTGAGCGATCCGCAGCGTAATACCGTGCCATTAACCCAGGGCGAATACGGCCTGCTGCTGGCATTAACGCAAAACGCCCGCCGGGTACTGAGTCGTGAACAGCTGCTGGAGCTGACCCACAGCGAAAGCGCCGAGGTCTTTGACCGCACTATCGACGTGTTGATCATGCGGCTACGGCGAAAAATTGAGGTCAATCCGCACCAGCCTTTGCTGATCAAAACCATTCGCGGTCTGGGCTATGTTTTTGCCACGGACGTTTCCCATCATGAGAAAGCCGCCTGACCGTTCTCCTGAATAAACGCCTGAAGCTCGGCCAGCGTTTTCGCGCCGTCAATCGCATTGGCCGCCAGCAGGCTGGCCCGCGCGCAGGCGTGCGCCAGATAAATACTCTCGGTAAGCGACAGCGATTCATGGCAACCGTATAAAAAGCCTGCGCAAAACGCGTCGCCCGCACCGACGCTGCCGATAATCTCGTCCTGCGTCAGCTTCCACGACGGAACCCATTGCCCTTTTTCACCCGGTGCTTCACCCCATGCCCCTTCCGGACAGTGGATCACCACCCGCTGCCGCACGCCTGCCGCCAGCAGCTGTGCGGCAGCGTCGGCGATATGGACCATGTTCAGCACACCATGACCGTCGCGGATCTCAAGCCCGCTAAACTCACCGGCTTCCAGCTCGTTAATCACCAGATAATCAAGATGACGCAGGGCAGGGAGCACCAGCGGCTGATAGCGCGGATCGCCCTTGCGGGAGACCAGATCGAGCGAGGTTTCATACCCCTGATCGCGCATCTGTGCCAGTAACCGCGCGCTGCGGGTGCCAAACTCCTCGTCCGGCATGTCCAGGCTGTCGAGCAGCAGCAGATAGCCGAGATGGAAGATCTTCAGCGATCCGTCTAAACGATCGAAGGCGGGAAGATCCAGCAGGCGGTTGGCCCCCGGCGAGTGGAAAAAGGTGCGCTGTCCGCTGGGGTCGGTCATCACCTGCGACATCGACGTTGGGGCGAACGTTGTACGCTGCACGCGCTGGCGATTGACGTGATACTGGTCGAGCATCGCCAGAATATAGTCTCCGTCGCTGTCTTCCCCAATCAGCCCCACCGCCTGTAGCGGCAGGCCGACGTGCATTTTCGCCAGCGTCAGCAGAACGTTGAGCGGCGCACCGCCGGTTGAGCGTTCACTGTGGGTGATTTCCGCCAGCCAGCCGCGCTCCGGCCACTGCACGATCTGGTGAACGTGATCCACCAGCATGTTGCCTGCGGCGATAATCCCTTTGCGTTCCATTATGCCTGCCCCGCGCTGCCGAAGATGCGCATCTGCTCCGCGACCGTATCGGTAATGGCCTCTTCAATACCCAGCAGCAGTTCGGCAAATTCATCGTACAGCGGCTGGCGGTTTGCCATGCGCTGCTCAACGGCGGCGAGCGCGGCCTGCGACATGCCGGTATAGAAGTTGATTTTATGAATGCCCAGCTCGATGGCGCGGCGGAAATCAGCATCGCTGATGCCAGAGCCGCCGTGTAACACCAGCGGCAGGCCCGTCTGCTGGCGAATGGCGTCCAGACGCGGGAAATCAAGCTTCGGCTCGCCCTTGTATTTGCCGTGCGCGTTGCCAATGGCGACCGCCAGCGCATCGATGCCGGTTGAATCAACAAACTCGCGCGCCAGCTGTGGGTCGGTAAAGAACGCTTCGTCCGCATGCCCGTACAGCGCGCCGCCTTCATCTCCGCCGACTGCGCCCAGCTCCGCCTCCACCGAGACGCCCACCGCGTGGCACATCTTCACCACTTCCCGGGTCTGGCGGATATTTTCCTCATAGCTCAGCGTCGAGCCGTCGAACATCACCGAGCTGAACCCTAAGCGCAGGGCGCGCACGACGGCCTCAAAATGCAGGCCATGGTCGAGGTTAAGCACCACGGGAATATTGTGACGGGCGGCTTCGAACTTCACCGCTTCCACCAGTGACTCCAGAGACACGTACTTAAAATGCACTTCCGCGATGTTGATGATAAACGGCGAACGTTCCTGCTTCGCGGCGGCAAACAGCGCGCGCAGAAAATGGGAGTCGAGAACGTTGAACGCGCCCAGGGCGTAGCGGTGTTCTCTGGCGTGTGCCAGACCGTCGGCAAGAGAAATCAATGGCATCATTCACTCCTTATATCCGAAACAGGGTGTACTCGTTGCACAGCACCAGCACCGCCGGTTCGTCTTCTTCGATGGTGTTATAGCGGTCAATGGGCTGTAAAAAGTGGTTGTCGTGTTCATCGTCATTGACCGACGACACTTCGCCCACCAGCACGTCGCCAAAGCCGCGTTCGCCCCAGAAACTATGGTACAGGCCGGGCGTCAGGCAGATGCTTTCCCCTGGCGTGAGGCGCAGCTGACTGCCGGGCGCGTGCGTCTGCCGACAACCGTCTATCGTGACGATCACGTCGGTGTTTTCGGTCTCCTCATGCGCCCCCGCATTCCATAACTCAATAATCAGATTCCCGCCGCCGCGGTTGATGATGTCCTCCCGCTTGCGCCAGTGGAAATGCATCGGCGTCACCTGGCCGTCGCGCACGTGCATGATTTTTTCGGCATAGCACTTCTCATAAGGCACGCCGTTGGGGGAGCCGTTGCGCAGGGTGAACAGCGTCAGCCCCTGTGCGGCAAAGTGGTTGCCGCCAAACGCCGTCACGTCCCAGCCGAGCCTGAGGTCGAACACCTCCTGCCAGGCGGCCTGGTCAAGCTGCTGCCATTTTGTTGGCGGAAAGCTGGCAAACGGCGGGAGATGCACGTCGTGCATGGAGAAGAACTGCCGCGTGTGGCCGAGGATTTCATTGATGTCGGAGCGTTTCATGGGGACTCCTTGAGTTTTATGCCACCCCCTCACCCCGGCCCTCTCCCTCAAGGGAGAGGGTGAGTAAGTTCCCTCTCCCTTGAGGGAGAGGGTTAGGGTGAGGGCATCAGGCCGCACCGGGTTTACTTAACCGTCCACCCCTTATACGTGCCGACGTTCTTTTTATCGATCATCGTCACCGGGATCAGCACAGGCTCTTTCGGCGCAGGTTTGCCCTGAAGAATGTCATAGCCGATCTCCACCGCCTTCGCCGCCATCACCTGCGGATCCTGCGCCGGCGTCGCCACAAACAGGGAGTTTTCGCGCTTCAGAGCTTCTTCACCGTCCGGGCTGCCATCCACGCCAACGATAAAGAACTCATTACGTTGAGCCTGTTTCGCTGCCAGATCGGCGCCGATCGCCGTCGGATCGTTAATTGCGAATACGCCGTCGATCTTCGGATTGGCCGCCAGCAGGGAGGTCATGACCTCCAGTCCGCCTTCGCGGCTGCCTTTGGCGTTCTGATTATCCGAGAGCACTTTGATATCCGGGTGGCGCCTGAACTCGGTCTGGCAGCCCTCCACGCGGTTTTGTACCGCAGAAACCGGCGGCCCGTTGATGATCACCACGTTGCCTTTACCTTTCAGGCGGTCGGTTATGTACTTACAGGCCATCTCCCCCGCCTGGGTGTTATCGGAGGTGATGGTCGCATCAGCCCCTTCCGCCGCCACGTCAACCGCCACGACCACGATCCCTGCCTCTTTGGCGCGTTTTACCGCCGGGCCGATCCCTTTGGAATCCGCGGCGTTGAGGATGATCATGTCCACTTTCGCCGCAATGAAGTTATCGATCTGCGACACCTGCTGGCCCAGATCGTACCCGCTGGAGACCAGCGTCACCTTGACGTTATCTCCCGCCAGCTTGCGCGCTTCCAGCTCGGCACCTTTGGTGATCTGCACGAAGAACGGGTTAGCCAGGTCGCCCACCGTCACGCCGATGGACTTCAGATCTTTTGCCTGCGCAAACGGGGTTGCGGCCAGCAGCGCGCCAGCACAGAGCGCGGTCACTAAGGGCTTCAATCTCATGCTGTATTCCTCTCGTAGGGTATTGTTGTTATGCACTTTGATGGTGTCGGGTACGGTATTTGTCGATCAGCACCGCTATGATGATCACCGCCCCTTTGATCACCAGCTGCCAGAAGTAGGAGACGCCCATCAGCGTCATGCCGTTGTTGAGGGTGGCGATGATCAATGCACCGACCAGCGTGCCGGTGATCGTGCCGATCCCGCCGACGAAGCTGGTTCCGCCGAGGATCACCGCCGCAATCGCATCCAGCTCGTACCCCGTGCCGAGGTTGCCGTTGGCGCTGTAGAGGCGCGAGGCGCTCATCACGCCGCCTAATCCCGAGAGCAGGCCGCTCATGCCGTAGACAAACAGCAGCACCAGCCAGACCTTGATGCCGGTTAAGCGTGCCGCCTGCATATTGCCGCCGACCGCATAGATGTGAACGCCGAGGGTTGTGCGACGCAGAATAAACCAGCACACCACAATCACCGCTAGGGCGATCACCACCAGCCACGGAATCGGGCCGAGGTAGTTGTTGCCGATCCACTCGAAGTTAATGTTGGAGTTAATGACCGTCGTGCCGTCCGCCAGCAGATACGCCGCGCCGCGCAGTGCCGTATAGGTGCCGAGGGTGACGATAAACGGCGGCAGCCCGGCAAAGGCCACCAGCGCGCCGTTGAACAGCCCCAGCACCATACCGAGCATCAGCGCCGCCGGAATGGAGAGCATCGCAAATTCAGGGATAAGCGAGACCACCATCGCCGCTACCGCCGTAGTGCCCAGAATCGAGCCCACAGAGAGGTCAATCCCGCCGGTCAGGATGATGAAGGTCATCCCCGCCGCCAGCACGATGTTGATCGACGCCTGCCGGGTAATATTCAGCAGGTTGCTCTCGGTGAAAAAGTTCGGGGCGATAAAGCCAAATACCGCCACAATCAGGATTAAAATCGGCAAAATGCCGATCGTTTGCATCAGATCGCTCATCAGCATTTTTTTGGCGGAGGCGGATTTCGCCACCTGCTGCGGATGGGTTGGAGTTGTCATAATTACACCGCCTGATGATGTGTGTCGTTCACGCCGGTTGCCAGCGTCATAATGTTTTCCTGAGAGATGTCGCGTCCGTGAAGTTCACCCGCGATGCTGCCTTCCCGCATCACGTACACCCGGTCGCTCATGCCCACCACTTCCGGCAGCTCGCTGGAGATCATCAGAATCGCCACCCCTTTGCGCGCCATCTGGTTCATGATGCGGTAGATCTCGCTTTTCGCGCCGACGTCCACCCCGCGCGTGGGCTCGTCCAGAATCAGAATGCGCGGGCCAATCGCCACCCAGCGGGAGATCAGCAGCTTTTGCTGGTTGCCGCCGGAGAGCCCGCCCGCGCGCACCTGAGAATGCGGCACGCGGATATTGAGCAGGGCGATGGCGTCATCGGAAATAGACTGCGCTTTTTTGCGGTTCAGCCAGCCGAAGGTGGCGTCGCGCTCCAGCGTCGCCATGGTGATGTTCTCCTGCGCCGCCAGCTCCAGAAACAGCCCCTGCTCCTTGCGGTTCTCGGTAAGAAAACCGATGCCGTTTTCAATGGCCGCGCGCGGGGAGTGGATCACCACCGGCTCGCCGTCGACCTCAATCATGCCGCCCGTGGCTTTACGCACGCCGAAGATCAGCTGCGCCAGCTCGGAGCGTCCGGCCCCGACCAGCCCCGCCAGCCCGACGATTTCACCGGAGCGAACCTGCAAACTGCACGGCAGCACTTTTTTGCCATCTGTCAGGTGGTGCACGTTCAGACGCGGGCTGCCGAGCGGAATATCGCGCTCTTTGTTAAACAGATCGCTTAACGGACGGCCCACCATCATGCGCACCAGCTCAGAGGCATTCAGCTTGTCGCGCGTCAGGCTGCCGACGTACTGCCCGTCGCGCAGGACGCTGACGCGATCGGAAAGCTCATACACTTCCGCCATGCGGTGGCTGATGTAGATAATCGCCATCCCTTCATCGCGCAGGCGCAAAATCAGTTCGAACAGACGGTGGGTTTCGCGCGAGGAGAGGGCGGCGGTGGGTTCATCCATCACCAGAATACGGCTGTTGCGGTGCAGCGCGCGGGCGATCTCCACCTGCTGTTGCTCGGCGATGGTCAGCTTCATGACCAGGTCGGTGGCACTGAACTGCGCGCCCAGACGGTCAATGACCGCCTGCGCCTGGGCTGCCATCTCTTTGCGCTGGACCAGCCCGCCGCGCGACAGCTCGCTGCCGAGAAAAATGTTTTCCGCCACGGTCAGGTTAGGAGCAAGCTGCATCTCCTGATAAATCAGGGTAATGCCTGCGGCCAGCGCATCCTTCGGACCTTTGATGTGAAACGGCTGACCGTCGATGAGGATGTCGCCGCTGCTGGCGGTATAAGCGCCTGCGAGGATCTTCATCAGCGTGCTTTTTCCGGCGCCGTTTTCCCCCATCAGCGCGTGGATCTCTCCGGGGAAAACCGTCAAATCCACACCCTTGAGCGCGTGGAAATTGCCAAACGTCTTGGCAATATTGCGCATCTCTAAAACCGGGGTTCTGCTCATGGCGGATCTCCTGTGAATGTCGATATCTGCACTTCATCACAGGCGCGTAAATGCAAAATGTCAGAAGCTGTTCATATTTGTCATAGTTATGAATAGCGAATGTGGATCACAGTTACGGAGTCAACATGTCTTCACGCCCCCCGTTCTTCACCAGCGCCCGCGGTCGCCTGCTGATATTTAACCTGCTGGTGGTGGCGGTAACGCTGATGGTGAGCGGCGTGGCGGTGCTCGGCTTTCGTCATGCCAGCCAGATCCAGGAGCAGGTGCAGCAGCAAACGCTGGATGACATGACCGGCAGCATGAACCTCGCGCGTGATACCGCGAATGTGGCGACGGCGGCGGTGCGGCTGTCGCAGGTAGTCGGTGCGCTGGAGTACAAAGGCGAAGCTGAACGGCTGAAACAGACGCAGATGGCGCTGCGCCACTCGCTGGAGCAGCTTGCCGATGCGCCGCTGGCGCAGCAGGAGCCGGCGCTGGTGGCGCGTATTATCCGCAGGAGCAATGAGTTACAGCAGAGCGTGACGGGAATGTTGGAGCGCGGGCAAAAACGGCATCTGGAGCGTAACGCGCTGCTCAGCGCGCTGTATCAAAGCCAAAGCTACCTGCGTCATTTGCAGGATATCAACCGCCGTTACGCGAGCAATGTGCCAGACGCCCGGCAGCTTGCAGAGATGGACAGGCTGATCGTTGCCGCCATTGATACCCCTTCACCGCGCGCCACGGTGCAGCAGCTGGATGCAGTAACCGCGATGTTACCCGCGAGCGCCCTGCAACCGGTGGTCAACCTGGTGCTCCCGGATTTTAATGATGAGCTGCGCAAGCTCGCGCCACTGTCGAAGCAGCTGGAGGAGAGCGATCTGTCCATCAGCTGGTACATGTTCCACATCAAGGCGCTGGTGGCGATATTAAACCGCGACATCAATCAGTACGTTGAACAGGTGGCGCAGGCCTCCCGGCTGCGTACCGCCCAAAGCCACCAGGAGCTGCGCTCCATCAGCGTGTTTATCAGCGTCTTCGCGGTGCTGGCGCTGATCATCACCGGCTGCGCCTGCTGGTATATTTACCGCAATCTGGGCTCCAACCTGACGGCTATCTCAAGGGCAATGTCGCGCCTCGCTCACGGCGAGCAGGATGTGTCGGTGCCCGCGCTACAGCGGCGTGATGAGCTGGGGGAACTGGCGCGCGCGTTTAACGTTTTTGCCCGCAATACCGCTTCGCTGGAGCACACCACGCGGCTGCTGAAGGAGAAGACCTCGCAGATGGAGGTCGACCGCATCGAACGTCAGGGGCTGGAGGAGGCGCTGCTGCACAGCCAGAAAATGAAGGCGGTTGGGCAACTGACGGGCGGGCTGGCGCATGATTTTAATAACCTGCTGGCGGTGATTATCGGCAGTCTGGAGCTGACCGATTCAGCGTCACCGGACGCGCCGCGCATCACTCGTGCGCTCAAAGCCGCGGAACGCGGGGCCATGCTCACCCAGCGTCTGCTGGCCTTCTCGCGCAAGCAATCCCTGCAACCCCATGCGGTAGAGATGAAGCCGCTGCTGGAGAACCTGAGCGAGCTGATGCGGCACTCGCTTCCCGCCACGCTGACGCTGGATATTGAAGCGCAAACCCCGGCCTGGCCCGCATGGATTGACGTCAGCCAGCTGGAAAACGCCATTATCAACCTGGTGATGAACGCCCGTGATGCAATGGAGGGGCAAAATGGTGTGCTCAAAATCCGCACCTGGAACCAGCGTGTGACCCGCAGCGACGGGCGCAGGCAGGATATGGTCGCGCTGGAGGTGATTGACCACGGCTGCGGGATGTCGCAGGAGGTGAAATCGCAGGTCTTTGAACCGTTCTTCACCACCAAACAGACCGGCAGCGGCAGCGGGTTAGGGCTGTCGATGGTGTACGGCTTTGTGCGTCAGTCCGGGGGGCGCGTTGAGATCGAAAGCGCGCCGGGGCAGGGAACCACCGTGCGGCTCCAGCTGCCGCGCTCGACGCTGCCCGCGTTCTCCGATGATGCCGCGCTGGCGACCACGGCCCCGGCAGAGAGTGAGCTGCTTGTGCTGGTCCTGGAAGATGAGGCGGGCGTGCGGCAGACACTGTGCGAGCAACTGCACCAGCTTGGCTACCTGACGCTTGAAGCCGAAAACGGCGAGCAGGCGCTGAACATGCTGGACGCATCGCCGGATATCGGCATGTTTATCAGCGACCTGATGTTGCCGGGCGGCCTGAGTGGTGCGGAGGTGATCGGCCATGTACGCAGCCACTATCCGCAGTTGCCGGTGCTGCTGATCAGCGGACAGGATTTGCGCCCGGCGCATAACCCGCAGCTGCCGGACGTTCAGTTACTGCGAAAACCGTTCACCCGCGCACAGCTGGCGCAGGCGCTGCGCAAGGTGATGGCAGGAACCGGCAGCGAGCCAGGGTAGCGGCCCCCTGAGCGCCGTTAAAAGACGACGACGAGGCAGGGATAAATTTCACGGACTCATGCGGCAGCGGGCGGCGCAAATGCTGCTTTATCCCGACAATCAGCGCTTCGCGCGGAAAGCCAGGCATATCCATTACGCCGCCACCGAGGATCACCGCATCCGGATCGAACAGATTTACACTGGTGGCAATGGCGCGGGCTGCATGATTCAGGAGTTGCTGTACGAAGGGGTCATCGGGTACGGCTGAAAAGATATCTCCCATCGCATACTCGCGGGGCTGCTGCTCGTACCACTGTTTCAATGCGATACCGGAACAAACCGTTTCCAGACATCCCGGGTTGCCACAACCACAGTGCCGCGTCATATCCCCCTGTGGAATATGCCCGAGCTCGCCCGCTACGCCGTGCGCGCCCGTCCATGGAGCACCGTTTAGCCAGATGGCAAATCCCATGCCGGTGCCAAGATAGGCCGCCAGAACCTCTTGCTGCTGGAGATTGTGTTGCACCACGTCAAACGAAAGCTGAAGGTTAACGTCGCGGGAAAATTCGACCGGGCAGCCTAGCGCATCTTCAAGTTTGCCTGCCAGATCGCGGAGCTCATTCGCCCGCAAAGGCAGATTTGGCGTCGAAATAATGGTGCGTTTGTCTTTGCCGACCAGTGCCGGAAAGCCCATGACCAGACCGCGACAGTGAACCTGTAATTGACGCAGCTGAGCCGCGATCATTTCCGTCACGCCGCACACCACACCAGAGCGGATAACCTCCGCGGTGCGCTGTTTTTCACAATGCAACACCGCACCGTCGGCCGTTTGCAGGCAAAAACGGATATGAGTGGCCCCCATATCCACTCCGGCGACGACATCAGGCTGTTTTTGCATGAGGAACAACCTCGTTTCGTGCCGACAGGATCTGCCCGGCCATAAGCTGCCATGCATCCCCGATATTCTCTGCATGGTTGAACAGACCAGACGTTCCGACGATAAAGACATCTGCGCCGGCGGCCATCAGTTTTTTATAGGTGGCCTGATTGCATGAGCCATCGATCTCAATCTCATAGCTCAGCCCTTCGCGTTCGCGCCAGGCTTTCAGCTCGGCAATTTTCTCCAGCATTTCCGGAATGAACGGCTGCCCGGCAAAGCCTGGATCGACGGTCATCACGGTGATTTTGTCCGCCTTATGAATATAGTATTTCATTGCCTCAACCGGGGTTTCCGGGTTGAGGATGAGTCCCACTTTCATACCGTGACGACGGATCTCTTCAATCAGGCGGAAAGCCTGACCGTTGATGGTCTCCGGGTGCAGTGTGATGAAGTCTGCTCCGGCCTGCGCCAGCTGGCTTATGTAGTCCTGCGGGCGAGTCACCATCAGGTGACAGTCCAGTGGTTTGGTGGCGAGCTTCTTCACCTGGCCGACAAAGAACGGAGACAGCGTCAGATTAGGCACAAAGTGGCCGTCCATGATGTCGATATGGAAGTAGTCCGCGTGCTGGTCAATAAATTCGATCTGTTCTTTGAATTTCAGCAGATCCATACACATCAGGGAGGGTGAAATTTTCATAGTGATTTCCTTACTTACTGATCAATCTGTCGAGGGCAACAGCGGCGATAATCAACCCGCCCATTACCACCAGCTGGTAGTAGGTTTGTACCTGTAAGATATTGAGTCCGTTATTGATGGTGCCGATGATGAGACCACCAATCACGACCGAGAAGATGCGGCCTTTACCGCCGAAGAAGCTGGTTCCGCCGATGATGGCGCTGGCGATGGCGTATGTTTCAAATCCCATCCCGGCCAGCGGCTCCGCTGCGCCCAGACGCGCAGTCGACACCACGCCCGCCAGCCCGGCGCATACGCCAGAAATAATGAACACCACCAGAATATGAAACTTCACATCGATGCCGGAGTAGAACGCCGAGTTTTTGTTACCGCCCAGGGCGTAGATATTGCGCCCCAGCCGCATACGGGTGGTGAGGAACCAGAGGATCACCGCGACGATCAGCGAGAAGATGACCGGTACGGGTATCCCGAGGACGCTGGCAGCGAAGAAGTTTACAAAATCGAACGAGAAGCCATAGACGGAGTTAGCATCGGAAATCACCAGCGTGATGCCGCGAAAAATGGCGTTAGTACCGAGAGTGATAATGAACGGATGTAGCCCGGTCCAGTTGACCAGACAGCCATTGATCGCCCCCAGCGCGCCGCCGACCAGTACGCCGCCAATCAGTGCTGCAAAAAACGGGTCGACACCAGCCAGCATCAGTTTGGCAGTCACCATGCCGGAGAGTGCCAGAATGGCTCCGACGGACAGATCAATACCCGCGACAAGGATGGCAAAGAATTCGCCCATCCCGATCAGCACCGTTACCGAGCTCTGGACAAAAATCTGCGTGATGTTGTTGGTGGTGAGGAAGTACTCCGATGACAGCGTGCCAAAGATGGCGACTATAATCGCGAGGATAAAAAAGGTACCGTACTTGTCCCAGAACAGCGCGAAGTTAAATGGCTTTTTCTCCGCCATATCGCCTTTCACTCTTGTGGTAATGCCCATGCCATGATCTCCTCTTCGCTCATGTCGTCGCGATTGGTCAGGATTTGCGTCAGCCGCCCTTCGCAGAACACGGCGATGCGGTCGCAGACGGCGATAATTTCAGATAATTCAGACGACACCATCAGGATGACCTTGCCTTCGTCAGCCAGCTGGCGCATCACCTTGTAGATTTCGGCCTTTGCGCCGACGTCGATGCCTCGCGTGGGTTCATCAAAAATGATGACATCCGGGTTGCAACACAGCCATTTAGAAATCAGCACCTTTTGCTGATTGCCGCCGGAGAGTTCGGTGATGTTTTGCTCTACGCTATGGCACTTCAACGCCAGCAACTGGCGCTGTGCTTCGGCGGTCTTGCGTTCTTCATGCTCGCGAAAGAGCCCCATGGCCCCTTTATAGCCACCGTTTTTCAGGCTCTGGCTGACGGCCATGTTTTGGGCGATAGAGAAATTAGGGAAAAAGCCATTTTCGCGGCGGCTTTCGGTGATGTAGGCCATCCCTTTTTTCAACGCATCCAGAGGCGAACGCGGGGAGATGGTTTTGCCGTTGAGGCGAATTTCACCGCTCGCGCGTTTATCCACGCCGAAGAGACAGTCCATCAGTTCGGTACGTCCCGAGCCGACCAGACCCGCAAAACCCAGTATTTCGCCGCGGTTCACGCTGAACGAAATATCACGCACTTTTTTCTTGTCCCGGCTGGTGACGTTGTTCACCTCAAACACCGTGTCGCGTTCGATGTTGCCGGTGCTCTCTTTCATGGCGTTAAAGCGGTTTTGCAGTTCGCGGCCGACCATCAGGCGCACAATGTCGTCGTTTGAAACGTCACTCACCAGGCCACTGCATACGCTGGAACCGTCTTTCATTACCGTGTAGCGGTCGCAGATGCGGCGGATTTCCGCGAGCTTATGCGAGATATAGACAATGGCGGTGCCTTCTTTACGCAGCTGATTCATGATCAAGAAAAGATAATCCACCTCTTTATTGGTTAATGAAGATGTGGGTTCATCCATAATGATCACTTTGGCATCGAGCATTAAGGTTTTCGCAATTTCCAGCATCTGTTTATGGCTGATGGATAAATTCGCTACTTTTTCATCTAAATCGACTTTTAATCCGACGCGTAAGAGCATCATCGCACCGCGAATGCGCATCTTTTTCCAGTCAATAATCCTGATGCCACAAACCTTTTTGGTCAGGTGACGGCCTATATATAGATTTTCCAGCACGGTTAATTCATCAATAACGCTGAGTTCCTGATATATAATGCCGATGCCCAGTCGTGCTGCCAGTTTATGATCCAATTTGTCGTAATTCTTTTCATTAATAATAATGGAGCCTTTGGTCGGTTCATGAATTCCCGACAATACTTTCATTAAGGTTGATTTACCGGCACCATTCTCCCCTAATAACGCGTGGATCTCATGAGGGTATATAGTTAAATCAACCGATTTTAATGCGTGAACCGGACCAAAGGATTTGCCGATCCCCGCCATCGAGATATATGGCGTGACCATGTTTATTTCCTTCTCTGTTCACCCTCTCCCTGTGGGAGAGGGCCGGAGTGAGGGCATCAAGCCGCACAGTTCTGCGTTATTTTGTCACCAGAATCGAATCCACCAACTTGAATTCAGGCGTTTTTTCCAGCGGGATGACTTTCCCGGTTTTCGCGGCATCCACCATTAATTTCAGGCCGGTCGCCCCGATGTCCGCCGGGTTTTGTGCGACGGTTGCCGTCATCTGACCGGCTTCGACCATCTTACGCGCCTCTGGAATACCATCGGTGCCGACCACCAGCACTTTGCCGATTTTACCGGCGTTTGCCACCGCCTGTGCCACGCCCATCGCCATGGTATCGTTCGCGCAGTAGAAGGCTTTCAGATTCGGGTTTCGTTGCAGCACGTTGGTTGCCACATCCAGAGCTTTAATGCGATCCCAGTCGGCGGGCTGGCTGGCAACCAGCTTAATTTGGTTTGCTTTTTTGAAGGCTTCTGTTGCGCCATTGCGGCGCGCCTCGCCCGATGCGTTACCGGCTTTACCCTCAATGATTGCGACTTCGCCCCCCTCCGCACCAAGTTTATTGATAATAAAATCGGCCCCTTTTGCGCCGACGGCCACGTTGTCCGTTGTGACAAACCCCTCTACATTGCCACCTGCTTTTTTCAGGTTATCCATATCGATTTTTTCATCGAGATTCACCAGATAGAGACCTTTCTGCCAGGCGCGCGCGACGGGCATGACCAGATTCACGGAGGAGAGTGGGGCAAAAGCGATACCCTTGTATTTTTTATTACTCAGATCTTCGAACAGCTGTAGCTGGGACTGAAAATCCCCTTCTGACGGCGAGGCAAAAATATCAACGCTTACTCCCAGGGTTTTGGCTTCATCTTCAATCCCTTTCTTCATATCCACCCAGAATGGATTGGAGAGCGTTTTTAATACCACCGCATATTCCGCAGCAGCAAACGCGCTGGTGGATAACATTAAGCCCATAGCGGCGCCGCTGAAATATTTCAGATATTTATTCATAGCAGTGTTCTCAATGTAGGGTATGTTGTTGTTAATCCCGCCTGAGCAGGATTAACCTTTTAATTTACTTCAGTGCGCCAGGAGAGAAGAAATCCACAATAGCGCCGGTTTTTTGCATATTAAGTGTGGCCTGTTCGATATTTTGTTGTGCAACGGAAACAAATAACGCATCTAATAATGTAAGCTGTAATATACGCGCGGAGGCGTTGCGCCCTAATAACGGGGTCTCTGGTGCTGGCGAACAAATAATATAATCAGCAAGTTTAGCAATCGGCGAATGGTAGCTATGGGTAATACAGATAATTTTGGCGCCGTTCTTTTTTGCTAACTCAACTGCTGCTTTCACATCACTGGTGCGGCCGGAATGGGAGACCACCAGTACCACATCCCCTTCCTTCAGCAGCGATGCCGACATCATCATAATGTGCGCGTCCTGATACGACTGGCAGCGCACGCCGATGCGTAGAAACTTATGCTGGATGTCGGCGCAAATAGCGTTAGAACCCCCCACACCGTACAGATCGCGCTGGTTGGCCTGGGCGAAGAAACGTGCCGCGCGGTGAATTTCATCCACGTTCACTATCGACTGGCCTTCCATAATGGTGCGCAGCGTAATATTGAACACTTTGTTAACCACATCCTGTGGTGCTTCATCAAAAGCGAGTTCCGCAGGTAATACTTGTTCGGATTGCGAGAAGTAGTCGACCAGCGCCGCACGCAGGTTACGGAAACCGCTAAAGCCGAGCAGTTTGGCCACTTTCACGATCATCGCTTCCGACACCATCAGCGTTTCGGCAACGTCTTTAATCGCAGGCGCGCCGCTCAGGTTACCCGGCTGGAGCAGCCAGTCGACGATACGGCTTTCGTTGTCGGTCATGCCTTCCTGCTTCATGCGCAGGTACGGTGCAAGGCCAATGCCGTTAGGCAGCTCTTTTTTAAATTCTGACTGACTCATCGCTCTCTTTTGTCCTTAAAAATGAAGACGACACTATATCACCACACTCTGGCATGAAAATATGCTGTCAACTTCACAATGTTTGAAAATTCATAAAGTTTTATTGTCTGTGAAGTTTTGATGGGCGGTTGCTTTAGGATGCCTTTAAAAATCAATAATATAATTATGACACGTTAACGGATTTTAATGCATGCCGTAAGAAATATACCGTCATGAGAGAGTTGAAATGTCAAAGTCAGGGGTGTAGAACACGCGCAGAACTCGATGGTTTTGAGGTTTTATTGCACAACTGACCGGTCTTAAATCACAACTCCATCGAGTTCGTAAAGTTAACCCACGATGAGGTTTATTATGAAAAAGATTGCATTTGGCTGCGATCACGTAGGTTTTATGCTGAAAGAGGATATTCTGGCCCATCTGCGCGCGCGTGGCATCGACGTGGTGGATAAGGGCACCTGTTCCCCGGAGCGTACTGACTACCCATATTATGCCAGCGCGGTTGCACAGGCTATTATCGATAAGGAGGTGGATGGCGGCATCCTGATCTGCGGAACGGGGGTAGGGATCTCCATTACGGCCAATAAGTTCCCGGGCATCCGCGCAGTGGTCTGTAGCGAACCTTATTCAGCTCAGCTTTCAAGGCAGCATAACAACACGAATGTGCTGGCATTTGGTTCGCGCGTGGTCGGACTGGAGCTGGCAAAAATGATCGTCGATGCCTGGCTAAATGCACCGTTTGAAGGGGGACGACATCAGGCGCGAGTCGATGCGATAGGGGCGATTGAACAGGCCAGGAATTGAGATTCCTCCGCTACCCCGGTTCCCTGCCATTCATTACCGTAAGGCCAGTTCACCTGCGAGTCTGGCCTTATGAAACGTTACTCTACCGCTCTGTTATTGGGTCTGCTGACTTTAACCAGCCAACTGGCGCATGCCGATGTGATTGATGATGCCATTGGCAATATTCAGCAGGCGATCAACGATGCCTATAACCCCGGCAGCAGCCGTAATGACGATGACGACGATCGTTACGATCGCAGCCGTCAAACCGACAGCCGCCAGTACGACGATCGTCGTCGACAGTTAGAAGATCGACGCCAGCGTTTAGACGAGCGTCAGCGGCAGCTGGATGACGATCGGCGTCGGTTAGAAGAGGATGAGCGCCGGTTGGAGGATGATTACGATCGGTGGTAACCCCGGTATTGCAACGCGTAGGCCGGGTAAGGCGCAGCCGCCACCCGGCAAAACCTAATCCAGTACCAGCATCATCCCGTCATACCCCGCTTCAATGCCGGACGGCAGCGGGTTATCCATCATCCACACGTCAAACTGATGGCTGATATGCGTCAGGATCACCTGCGGACAGCCAATCACCTCGTTCAGCGCAATCACCGTATTCAAATCACAATGGTTGCGCGGCGTCTCCGGGCGCGGTTCATGGCTACAGTCGATAATCATCGCCTGCGGCTGATTGTTTAGCAGAAACGTCACCGTTTTATCCGGTAGCCCGGCGGTATCAGAAAGCCACGCCACGCGGCTGTGGGCGGACTCCAGCAGATAGCCAAACGTGAGTTTTGAATGGTTGAGCGGCAGCGGCGTGACCCGCAAGCCCTGAAGTTCAAACATCACAAACGGCTCCACCGTGTGGCTGAAATCGAGGAGGCCCGGATGCTTGAACAGGTCGTCACAGCCTGCGTCGTCCGGCGGACCGTAAACCGGAATGGTCGCTCCCACGCCCCAGCGCAGAGGAAAAAGCCCCTGAACGTGATCCATATGATAATGGGTAAGCAAAATCTGCCTGAAACTCCCCGCGGGCCAGTCGTCCATCAGGTGTGGAATACCCGCGTCCAGCAAGGTGACCGAATCGTTGAATTTCACCGCCGCGCTACAGGGGCGACGGCGATAATTTTCCTGTAAACGCGCCCGTCGGCACGCCGCGCAGTCGCAGCCAAACACCGGCACCAGCTGAGCCCCTCCGGTTCCTGTCAGCGTGATCGTCAGACTCATAACGCACCTCTACAGCGGTTTAGTGAAGCGGAAATGGCTTTGCGTATATCCTTCACGAACATAAAAACGGTGCGCGTCCACGCGCTTCACGCTGGTGGAAAGCTCGGTCAGCTCGGCGCCTGCCTGTCGCGCGACGTCCTCTGCCCAGGCCAGCAGCTGGCTGCCCACTTTTAATCCGCGCGCCTGCGGCATCACCACCAGCTCCTGGATCTCGCCGATCCAGCGGGCGTGATGCAGGTGAAACTGCATATGCAGGCCGATC
Source organism: Enterobacter cloacae complex sp. IR5441 (assembly GCF_049238215.1). Classification (NCBI taxonomy): domain Bacteria; kingdom Pseudomonadati; phylum Pseudomonadota; class Gammaproteobacteria; order Enterobacterales; family Enterobacteriaceae; genus Enterobacter; species Enterobacter cloacae complex sp. IR5441. The sequence goes on along the minus strand of NZ_JBMKIA010000015.1, from coordinate 11,806 downwards.
ATACCGATGATCTGCCCGTCCAGCTCGGCCAGCTGGTAACGCATATTGTGATCCTGCAAGTTGGCCAGATACCCGGCGTGAAACGCCTGATGATCGAACTCGGCCTGCTTAAGTTCGCAGATCAGCGCGTAAACGATCGGCGCATCGTCGGAGGTGGCGGGGCGAAGCTGGCAGTCAGGCATGCTGTTTCTCCTTCTGGCGAATAAGCGATAGAAAGGTCTCGACTGACTGTAGCAAACTTCCGTCGTTATTGAGGAGATGGCAACCCGACGGGGTGTAGCGTGCCGCCCGTTCCAGCCGCTGGTCGATCTCGCGCGCGTTTTCGCGCCCCCGCTTTTGTAGCCGGCTACGGAGAACGTCCGGGGAAACCTGCAAACAGACCGGGAGCAGCGCCGCTTCGTACCGGGCGCGAGCCTGCGGGAGATGCGCCCGCGAGCCGTTAACCAGTACGTCGAACCCCGCATGCAGCCAGAGGTCAATCTCAATACCGACGCCATAGTAGTAACCGTTGGCATGCCAGCTCAGCGCCAGCAGGTTTTGTCCGGCGCGGGTAAAAAACTCCTGCTCGCTCAGGGCGATATGGTTCTCGCTTCCGGCGTTGGCATCGCGCGTGATATAGCGGTGCGCGACCAGCAGCTGTGAATGTTCCCGCTGCCGTAACGCCGACAGCAGGCTGTCCTTCCCGGAGCCGGACGGGCCCATTAACCAGATGAGTCTTCCCATCAGAACACCCTTTTTCCCTGACGCCAGACGTGGTCGATATGAATGTGCTCGCCCTTACGGTGGGCGAGCACCAGATCGGCCCGTTTCCCCTCGGCAATTTCACCGCGATCGTGAAGATTAAGCGCGCTGGCCGGGTTTTTCGTCACCAGGCGAATCGCCTGTGGCAGCGTGAAGCTGTTGTTCTCGTCGTCCGCGACGCGGAAGGCCGCGTCCAGCAGGCTGGCGGGGTAATAGTCAGAGGAGAGGATATCCAGCAGGCCGAGCGAGGCGAGCCTGCTTGCCGCCACGTTGCCGGAGTGCGATCCGCCGCGCACGATATTTGGCGCGCCCATCAGGACGTTCATGCCGTGCTTACGCGATGCCTCTGCCGCTTCAAACGTGGTGGGAAATTCAGCTATCACGCTGCCAAGCTGGTGGGATTCGCGCACGTGATCGTGCGTGGCGTCGTCATGGCTGGCCAGGGCAATATTACGGTCCCGGCACATCGCGGCAATGGAGAGGCGATTCGGCTGCGACCACTGGGCCGCAAGCTGGAGCTGCTCTTCTTCGTAGCGCGCCATCTCCGCGTCGTTGAGCGAATATTTGCCCTGATAGTATTCGCGATACTTTTCAATGTTGGCGAACTGGCGCTGCCCCGGCGAGTGATCCATCAGGGAAACCAGCGAGACCGGCTCGCGGCCCACCAGCTTCTCAAACAGCGGCAGGGTGGTGTGGTGCGGCAGCTCGCAGCGCAGGTGCAGGCGGTGCTCGGCGCGGTTGAGGCCGCGCTTTTGCGTCTCCTCCACGGCGTTGATCATCTTCTCCAGGTTCTCCAGGCGATCGCCGCCGTCGCGCACGTCGCCAATCGCCACCGCGTCCAGCACCGTGGTGATGCCGCTGGCGACCATCAGCGCGTCGTGGCTGCTCATCGCTGAATGAGCAGGCCAGTCGACCTTCGGGCGCGGGGTGAAGAATTTATCGAGGTTATCGGTATGCAGCTCAATCAGCCCCGGCAGCAGCCAGCCGCCTTCGCCGTCCATCGCTTCAGGAGTGCGGCTCCGGGTTTCGGCAAAGGCGCGGATGACACCGTCCCGCACCTCAACCGAGCCGTTCACGACCTCATTTTCCAGCACCAGCCTGACATTATTGATAATCATACGTTTGTCCCCATCGGGTGCAGTCTGTCCGCCACGCGTTGGCGTACGGCGTCGTCGTGGAAGATCCCGACGATCGCCGCGCCGCGCGCTTTGGCCTGTTCGATCAGTTCCATCACCGCTGCGCTGTTCTTACTGTCGAGCGAGGCGGTGGGTTCATCCAGGAGTAAAATCGGGTAATCGACGATAAAGCCGCGGGCGATGTTGACGCGCTGCTGCTCGCCGCCGGAAAAGGTCGACGGGGCGAGGTGCCACAGACGCTCCGGTACGTTGAGGCGCGTCAGCAGGCTGGCGGCTTTAGCGGCGCAGGTTTCGCGCGGCACGCCGAGATCCAGCAGGGGTTGCATGACCACGTCCAGGGCGGAGATCCGCGGGATCACCCGCAGGAACTGGCTGACCCAGCCGATCGTCGAGCGGCGCACTTCCAGCACTTTGCGCGCGGGAGCCTGAACCAGATCGACCCATTCATTGTTATGGCGAATATGAATATGGCCTTCGTCCGGCAGGTAGTTGGCATACAGGGAGCGCAGCAGGGTGGATTTTCCGCTGCCGGAATGGCCATGCAGCACCACGCATTCGCCGTTGCTGACCTCTAACGAGGCATTTTGCAGTACCGGCAGGCGGACGCCGTTTTGCTGGTGGAGCACAAAGGTTTTACTTACGTTTTGTACGTGGATCATGTTGGCCTCGCGATTCGTTTTGCCGGGTGGCGGCTTCGCCTTACCCGGCCTACGGGTGCGGTGTTCGTTTTGCCGGGTGGCGGCTTCGCCTTACCCGGCCTACAAGGTGCGGTGTTCGTAGGCCGGGTAAGCGCAGCGCCACCCGGCAACCGCGCCCTCAGTTCTGCAATACGGACGACACCAGCAGCTGGGTATACGGATGATGGGGATCGTCGAGCACGCGGTCGGTTAACCCACTTTCCACCACCTGACCCTGCTTCATCACCAGCAAGCGGTCTGCCAGCAGGCGCGCGACGCCTAAATCGTGGGTGACAATCACCACCGCCAGGTTTAGCTCCACCACCAGGCCGCGCAGCAGGTCGAGCAGGCGAGCCTGTACAGAGACGTCCAGCCCGCCGGTCGGTTCATCCATAAACACCAGCTTCGGATGGGTGACGAGATTGCGGGCAATCTGTAAACGCTGCTGCATGCCGCCGGAGAAGGTGGTCGGCAGGTCGTCGATGCGCGAGGCGGGAATTTCAACCTCTTCCAGCCAGTGCTGCGCCGTGGCGCGGATGTTGCCGTAGTGGCGCGCGCCGGTGGCCATCAGCCGTTCGCCGATGTTGCCCCCCGCCGAGACCTGGCGGCGCAGGCCATCCATCGGGTGCTGGTGCACCACGCCCCACTCGGTGCGCAGCAGGCGGCGGCGATCGGCTTCGCTCATGCCATACAGCGACATGCCTTCATACAAAATGTCGCCATTCTGCGGCGTCAGGCGCGCGGAGATGGACTTCAGCAGGGTGGTTTTACCGGAGCCGGACTCGCCGACAATGCCCAGCACTTCGCCCGGCCACAGCTCAAACGACACGTCGTTAAAGCCTTTGCCCGGCGCATAAAGGTGAGTCAGGTTATTAACCGAAAGCAGCGGTTTCATTGGCTGTTCGCCTCGCTCTGTTGGCGGCAGTAATCGGTGTCGGAGCAGACAAACATCCGTTTGCCCGTGTCGTCCAGCACCACTTCATCCAGATAGCTATGCTTCGAACCGCAGATGGCGCACGGCTCGTCCCACTCCTGCACCGTAAACGGGTGATCGTCAAAATCCAGACTCTCCACACGGGTGTACGGCGGTACGGCGTAGATGCGTTTTTCACGTCCGGCGCCAAAAAGTTGCAGGGCGGGCATCATGTCCATCTTCGGGTTATCGAATTTCGGGATCGGCGACGGGTCCATCACGTAGCGGCCGTTCACCTTCACCGGGTAGGCGTAGGTGGTGGCGATATGGCCGAAGCGGGCGATGTCCTCATACAGTTTGACCTGCATGATCCCGTACTCTTCCAGGGCGTGCATGGTGCGGGTTTCGGTTTCCCGCGGCTCAATAAAACGCAGCGGCTCCGGGATCGGCACCTGGAAAATCAAAATCTGATCTTCAGTCAGCGGGGTCTCCGGAATGCGGTGACGGGTCTGGATCAGCGTCGCGTCTTCGGTTTTTTCGGTGGTGTTGACGCCCGTTACGCGCTTAAAGAAGTTGCGGATCGACACGGCGTTGGTGGTGTCGTCTGCCCCCTGGTCAATGACCTTCAGCACGTCCGCTTCGCCGATCACGCTGGCGGTGATCTGAATACCGCCGGTGCCCCAGCCGTAGGGCATTGGCATTTCGCGGCCGCCGAACGGCACCTGATAGCCGGGGATCGCCACTGCCTTAAGGATGGCGCGGCGGATCATGCGTTTAGTTTGTTCGTCCAGATAGGCAAAGTTGTAGCCGCTTAAGTTAGCCATTGGCGCGCTCCCGTTGCAGGCGTTTCAGCAGTTCCAGTTCGGCCTGGAAATCGACGTAGTGCGGCAGCTTGAGGTGCGAGACAAAGCCGGCGGCCTCAACGTTATCCGCGTGGGCCAGCACGAACTCTTCGTCCTGTGCCGGGCCTGCAATATGCTCGCCGTAGTCCGGCGCCTGGAGCGCACGGTCAACCAGCGCCATCGCCATCGCCTTGCGCTCGCTCAGGCCATACACCAGCCCGTAGCCGCGGGTAAAGTGCGGATCTTCATTCTCTGGCGCGACAAAACCGTTGACCATTTCGCACTCGGTCATCAGCAGTTCGCCGATGTTCACCGCAAAACCCAGCTCTTCCGGCACGATTTCAATGTCGATATAACCGCTGCGGATCTCTGCCGCGAAGGGGTGGTTGCGCCCATAGCCGCGCTGCGTGGAGTAGGCCAGCGCCAGCAGATACCCTTCATCGCCGCGCATCAGCTGTTGCAGGCGGGACGAGCGCGAACAGGGATAGACCGGCGGCGTGCGGGTGATGTCATCCGGTGTGCTGCCGGTGTCCTCTTCCGCCTTCGCCAGCCCCTGGTTTGCCAGCAGGCTAAAGACGTGCGGGGAGGCGTCTTGTTCAGCGTCAGAGACGCTGAGCTGCGGTGTTTCACCGTTCGCCAGCAGAGTGAAGTCCAGCAGGCGATGGGTATAGTCGTAGGTCGGACCAAGCAGCTGGCCGCCAGGAATATCTTTGTACACCGCAGAAATACGGCGCTCTAATCGCATTTCCGCCGTATTCACCGGCTCGCTAACCGCCAGCTTCGCAAGCGTAGTGCGGTAAGCGCGCAGCAGGAAGATGGCTTCCACGTTATCGCCGCTGGCCTGTTTCAGCGCCAGCGCCGCCAGTTCGCGGTCCGCGATGCCGCCTTCGGTCATCACGCGGTCGACGGCCAGGTTTAACTGCTGTTCAATCTGGGCGACGCTCAGCTCGGGAAGGGCGTCATCCCCCCGGCGTCTGTGCGCCTGCAAGGCATGGGCGGCGGCGATCGCCTTCTCGCCCCCTTTGACGGCAACGTACATCAGCACACCTCCACGTGAGTGGTTCTCGGGATCGCCAGCAGGCGCTCGCCGCAGGTCAGGATCAGGTCGATACCGAGCGGGAACGGATGCGGGCGCTCGGTCAGCTCATGAATGATGCACTCAGGCAGCTGGGGGGCGACCATCCGCTCATCGGCAATCCCTGCACCCGTCAGGCGCAGCATGCGGCCACCGCTCAGGCTGGAGACCTGCAAAATCAGCGTGGCGCTGGTTTCCGGTGCGATGGCGCTGCCTTCGCTCAGGGCGTTAAGCTGTTCATGGCTGATTTGCTCGTCGGCCACGGCGAAGACCGCCTGCTGGGGCTGCTCGACCAGCGGCGCGTTGGTGTGAAAGCGCAGGTTCTGGCTGGCGATATCGTTCAGCAATGCGCCTGACAGCCATACCGGGGTGTCGTTGTCCGCCAGGGTCAGCAGCACGCTGGTCGAGGCGAGGTTCAGCGGCAGCCAGCCCTGGGAGAGCTGGTGCAGCGAGACAATGACGCCCGGCTCGCTCATGGCTTTCAGCAGGCGACGGAAACTCTGTTGGGCATCCTGGACGGCCAGGGTAAAAGCAGGTTGAAGCGTCATGCGTTGTCTCCTCGAACGAGCGTAAAGAAGTCGACCCGGCTGGTATTCACTTCGGCCTGACGCGCGGCAAGGCGTGCGGCGCGGTCGGCTTCCAGCGGGGCAATAAGGGTTTCCATTAACGTCTGAAAATGCGGCTGTTCCTGTAAAAGCGCGTCGATCGCTGCGCAGCGCTCGGCGTGCGTTTTGTCGCGCCCAAGTACGTAGCCGTAGCCCAGCGTGCCGCTTTTCAGGCGGATCACCGCGCGGGTGAGGGTGGCATCGCCGGCGAAGAAGCGCTCGCCGGTGCCGCCCATGCGTGCCTGGATCTGCACCAGGCCGATCTCCGGCGCGCGGATCGTGTCGTAGTCCGGCGTCAGGCCGAGCGCGCTCATGCGGGCAGCCAGCGCATCAGGCTGGCTGTGGGCCAGCACGCGCATCCAGCGCTGACGAGTGGAGGTGTCGAAGTGCATTCAGTGCTCCATGGTAAATTCAATCATGTCGGCGCGGGTCAGGCTGACGGAGTATTCCGTTGCGTTGACGTCGCCGTCACGGTGGTTGAGGGTGCGCACGCAGAGCAGCGGGGCCATGTTGGGGATCTCCAGCACCTTGCTCTCTTTCGCCTGCGCGCGGCGGGCGCTGATGCGCGTCTGGGTGCGTTTGAGCGCGATACCCGTCGCGTCCTGAAGAAAATCATGCAGGGAACCGCTGGCGAAATGTTGCAGCACGGGCCAGAGGGTGAGGTCCGCGAAGTAGTGGTCGATCTGACAGACCGCCACGCCGTTTACCCGGCGCAACGTGCGCAGGTGAACGACGTTGTCGCCCTCCTGAATCCCCAGCGCGTCCGCCACGTGGCGGGAGGCCGGGCGCAGGACTGACAGCAGCTTTTCGCTGGTGGGGTGGCTGCCCTGATCGAGCAGGTTCTGGCTAAAACGCGCCTGGGCATTGAGCGGGTAGTCGAACGGACGCATCAGCACCAGTACGCCGACGCCCTGACGGCGCTGGACCCAGCCGCGCTCCACCAGTTGATCGATGGCGCGACGCAGGGTGTGGCGATTCACTTCGTAGCGGTCGGCAAGCTGCTGCTCAGCGGGCAGGTAGTCTCCGCAGCGGTAGTGCGTGCGCAGCTCCACTTCGAGCTTTGCCGCAATCTCTTGCCAGCGGGTGGGGTAACTGGTCGGATGTCTGGATAAGTGCATACAAATCAAAGCCTCGCTTCTCAGATGAAGTGCTTACGCAAACGTTGAGAGAGGAAATCCAGCAGGCTGACGGTGACGATGATGAGCACCATCAGGGCGCAGGTTTGCTGGAACTGGAAACCACGAATGGCTTCCCACAGGGTGACGCCAATGCCGCCTGCGCCCACCATGCCGACCACGGTGGCGGAGCGAACGTTGGACTCGAAGCGGTACAGGGAGTAGGAGATGAGCAGCGGCATCACCTGCGGCAGGACGCCGTACAGGATCTCTTCGATTTTGTTCGCTCCGGTTGCGCGGATGCCTTCCACCGGGCCGGGCTCGATGGCTTCAACCGCTTCGGAGAGCAGCTTGGAGAGCACGCCGGTGGTGTGGATGAACAGCGCCATCACGCCCGCGAACGGACCCAGGCCGACGGCGACCACGAACAGCATCGCAAAGACCATTTCGTTGATGGCGCGACAGGCGTCCATCAGGCGACGCATCGGCTGGTAAACCCACCACGGCACGATGTTTTCGGCGCTCATCAGGCCAAACGGAATGGAGAGGATCACGGCGAGGGCGGTGCCCCAGACGGCAATTTGCAGGGTGATCGCCATTTCACCGAGGTAGTCCTGCCACTGGCTGAAGTCCGGCGGGAAGAAGTCGGCGGCGAAGGTCGCCATGTTGCCGGAATCTTTGAAGAGCAGCAGCGGATCCATCTCCGCGCCCTTCCAGGAGATAACGAGCACCGCCAGCAGAACGGCCCAGCTTATGAGCGAGAACCAGCTGCGCTTTGGCGGCGGGAGGGTGATGGTTTGCATGTTTTACTCCGCGGGTCTTTGTGTGCCGGATGGCGCTACGCTTATCCGGCCTACGATCTGTTCCCCCTCTCCCTGTGGGAGAGGGCCGGGGTGAGGGCATCAGCGTGCTCATTTCCCCCTCACCCTAACCCTCTCCCTCAAGGGAGAGGGGACGTAAGTTACTGCACCGCTTTATTCACGCTGGTCATGGCACCGAGCGCGGCGGTCAGGCGGTCGAGATCGTCCAGCTGCGCCTGAATTTCCGACACTTTGCTGGTCTTCTCTTCTTCCTTCAGACCCTTGTTATCCTTCACGCCCTGCATCTGCTTGAACAGCGCCAGCTGGCGAATCGGCACCAGCTGCAAATCGCTGGACGCGCGGAACGGCGCCCAGCCCAGACGCGCCAGAACCGCTTTCTCTTCCGGCGTTTTGCCGTAGTTCATAAAGAAGTCGTAGACCTTGTCCTTGGTGCTCTCGGAGAGGTTTTTGCGCCACACGATCGGGTCGCCCGGGATCAGCGGCGATTTCCAGATAACCTTGATTTCCTTCAGCTTGTCCGGCGCGGAGGTCTTCAGCTTGTCGAGGTTTTCAGTGTTGTTGGTGGCGACGTCAACCTGCTTATTCGCCACGGCCAGGGCGTTGGTTTCGTGGCTGGCGTTGACCGTGCGCTTAAAGTCGCTGGCGGAGACGTTGTTTTTCGCGAAGACGTAATAGCCAGGGACGAGGAAGCCGGAAGTGGAGTTCGGGTCGCCGTTACCAAAGGTCAGCTCTTTGCGTTTGGCGAGCATGTCGTTGAGATTGTTGATCGGGCTGTCTTTGTTCACGATCAGCACGCTCCAGTAGCCCGGGGAGCCGTCTGCCGCAACGGTCTGGGCGAAGACCTGGCCGTTCGCGCGATCTACCGCTTCCATAGCAGAGAGGTTGCCATACCAGGCGATGTCGACTTTGTTGAAGCGCATTCCCTGAATGATGCCCGCGTAGTCCGGGGCGAAGAAGGCGTTTACTTTGATCCCCAGTTTGGTTTCCATATCTTTCAGGAACGGTTCCCACTGCGGCTTCAGGTTTTGCTGTGATTCCGTTGAAATGATGCCAAAGTTCAGCGCTTTTTCCTGTTCCTCAGCGTAAGCAGGGCTTAGCAGGGTGCTGATGCTGAACATGCTGGTGAAGGCCAGCGCGGCAACGGCTTTGTAGTTCATGTCCATTCCTCGTTATGGGGACGTTAAGCAGCCTGCGCGCGCTCTTCGACGCGGTTTACGCTGCGGTAGAGATGATCGAAACGTTCGTTATCAAACTGGTGGCTTGCGCCATCGAAGAACACATGGCCCTGACGCAGGGCGACGATGCGCTCGCAGTAGCGCAGGGCGTAATCCACCTGATGCAGCGTCACCACCACGGTGATGCCGTCGTTCTGATTGATGTCGCGCAGGGTTTCCATCACGATGCGGGCCGATTCCGGGTCCAGCGAGGCGATAGGTTCATCGGCCAGAATGATTTTGGCTTTCTGCATCAGGGCGCGGGCGATGGCGACGCGCTGCTGCTGTCCGCCGGAGAGCGTGGAGACGCGCTGGTGGGCGAAATGCGCCATGCCGACGCGGGTCAGCGCCTGTAAGGCTTCTTGCTTCTGGGATGGGGAGAACCAGCGCAGGCAGGTGCGCCAGAACGGGGTGCTGCCGAGCGCGCCAATCAGCACGTTCTCGAGCACGGTCAGGCGGTTCACCAGGTTGAACTGCTGAAAGATATAGCCCGTCTGAGCGCGGCTTTTGCGAATATCGCTCGCCAGACGCCCCGCATGTTGCACGGTGTTCCCCAGCAGTTCGACGCGGCTTTCCGGCGTTTTGTCACAGGTAATCAGGCCGCTCAAATGACGAAGAAGGGTGGATTTACCTGAACCAGACGGTCCCAACAGCGCCACCATTTCGCCCTGCTGGACGGTCAGATCAACGGCATGCAGCGCCTTGTTGTGATGGAAGGTTTTGCTCAGTTTCTCGACGCGAATGACAGTTTGCATGTGCCGGGCCTCACGATAAATGTGGCCTCATGCTGGCGCATCAATATGACATTCAGGTTAAGTGTTGGTTGCGGGAGTTTGAAGAGTTGAGGGGAGTTTGATGACAATCACCGCAGGCCCGGTCAGCGCAGCGTCTCCGGGCGCTGTTGCCGGATGCGCTGCGCTTATGTGGCCTACGATTTAACGACGTTAATCATCCACGGCACGCCGTATTTATCGGTGACTTTCCCGAATCCGTGCGCCCAGAAAGTCTCCTGCCAGGCCATTTCGACATTGCCGCCATCAGAGAGGTTGTCGAACCAGCGTTTGCCTTCATCCACGTCCTGCGTGTCGAGCACCAGCGTAAATCCGGCGTACTGCGTGCTGCTACCGGGTGGCAGACCATCGCTCATCATGATATCGCTGCCGGCAATGCGGACATTAGAGTGGGCGATGGCGGTATCCGGGAAGTTCATGCCTGACGGACAGCCTTCTTCGCTGTTTTCGTCTTTGGGCATTTCGCCGAAGGTGATTTTGTAGAGGAGTTCTGCGCCGACGGCCTGCTGATAGAAGGCGGTCGCCTCCGCACAGTTGCCGGCGAAAGAGATGTAGGGACTTAACGGCATAATCTTTACCTCACGTAAGAAAAGCCCGTTAAGTGTAGTTCCCGAACGCCCGGTAAGCGAAGCGTCACCGGGCGGGACAATCAGTTCTTTTTCACGAACTCAGATTTCAGTTTCATCGGACCGAAGCCGTCAATTTTGCAGTCGATATTATGATCGCCTTCAACCAGACGGATATTTTTGACTTTAGTGCCTATCTTCAGCATAGAGGAACTGCCTTTTACCTTCAGATCTTTCACAACGGTAACGCTGTCGCCGTCTGCCAGCAGGTTGCCGTTTGCGTCTTTCACGATCAGCGCATCGCTGTCCTGTGCAGGCTCCGCATCGTTCCATTCATGGGCGCATTCCGGGCAAACGAACATGCCATTGTCTTCATAGGTGTATTCAGAATTGCATTTCGGGCAGTGTGGAAGTTGCATGTTGGTATCCTCAAAAGTGTTAACACGCTGGAAAACGCCAGCTAAATGACGGCAGTGTGCCGAAAAAGGCAGCGAGTATAACGCAAATCCCCACTTTTGTCGGTGATATTGTTTTATAAAAATAGCGCATAAATGCGCAAGCGATGACACGAACTGTCAGTGAATTAAGGGAATCTTAAGCCCTGAACGGCAGAGATCGTAATCATGCTAAATGTATCGAATATTTTATTACAGCAAATTGCTACGCTGTGCCATTTCGGATAAGGTGAAGGAACAAGCCGTTATTTATCTATCCTCTTCTGACGCCATACATCTTTTGGCGCCAGGGAATACCTCTCTTTTTTGGTGGGTAAATAACGATGATATATCCTGATGTTTCCTGAAAATGCGTTTTGTCTATTCACTTTTGGCTTTCTGGCCAGGGGATGTTTTACACGTATTACGAGGGTGGTTTTTAAATTCTCATTATCTTCAGTTAGTTGTATTAAATGAACATGTTTTCCATACGTGATCATATAAGCCTGAAAAGTATAATTAAAACATCGTGGCTTAATAAAAGTAATAAATTTGCGTTAAGGGAAGGCTTTTATCATGCACACACAGACCATATTTGAATTAAGCCAGGAAGCTGAACGATTGTTACAGCTCGCTCTGAACAATCTTGATTCATTAAAATCTATGCCGATTGCAAAGCTGGATAGCACAGCCGCTGCGATGAGCGGCGTTAATAACAACGTTTTGCCGTTACATTTTAGCGCACGGGGTGTCGACGCTCAGCACTGATGAATCCCCTAATGATTTTGGTAAAAATCATTAAGTTAAGGTGGATACACATCTTGTCATATGATCAAATGGTTTCGCGAAAAATCAATAATCAGACAACAAGATGTG
>NZ_JBMKIA010000014.1:0-115249 GCF_049238215.1 Enterobacter cloacae complex sp. IR5441 | reverse complement strand
CAGAAGTGAAACGCCGTAGCGCCGATGGTAGTGTGGGGTCTCCCCATGTGAGAGTAGGGAACTGCCAGGCATCAAACAAGTGAAGAGGCCATCCGGAAGGATGGCCTTTTTGCGTTTGTACGTCGAAAAACGGCAGGCCGGGCAAGGCGAAGCCGCCACCCGGCAGATCTCAGACTGCACACCACGCCAAAATAAACGCTGCAATCCCCTCCACATTATTCAAATCCAGAACCGGTACTTCCAGCGACAATGCAACGTCACTGGCCACGGCAATCACATGCTCATCCAGCATTAGTTCGCTAACATCATGCCCGGCGCCGTTTCTGAACAGCAAGATCTTAGGCACGGCCTCATGCTTAAATCCCTCAACCAGCACCAGATCCAGCGTGGAGTGATCCATCCGGCTGACAAGATAAGCGAGATCCAGCGGTGCTTCATCCGGTGTTTCTGTCATTAACGCCCAGCGCTGGTTACTCGCCACCATCGTTTGTGCAGCGCCAGCCTTACGCAGCTCGTAGCTATCTTTCCCCGGCTTATCGACATCCATGTTATGGTGCGTATGCTTAATCAATCCGGGACGAATGCCTTTGGCGCAAAGTGCAGGTATTAGTTTTTTTAGCAGCGTAGTCTTCCCGGTGCCACTCCAGGCAGAGATCGCTAATACGGGTATCATTTCTTCTCCTGCATTATCTGCAAATCTTCCGTCGTGTTTACATTCACAAACGCCGATTTCATGTCGCTGAAATCAACGGAATGCCCTCCGGACTGACGCATAAATACCATAACGCGTCGCTCTCCTGCGGCCAGGTAATCTTCCAGCGCGGATATTAACGAGCGATTAATCAATGCGATCGTTGGATGGTCGCGTTCACCGTCGTGTACCCAGACGACGGGAGCACCACCGCGCCGCTGCACCAGACGTTCAACCAGGCAGGACGGGATGAAGGGCGTATCACATGAACAAAAGAGAAACCACTCTCCATGCGACTGCTGCATAACGGAAAGCATTCCCGCCAGCGGACCGGGGTAGTCCACCAGGTTATCCTGATAAACCGGATACCCGCTGCGCTGATAAATATCAACATGTCGGTTAGCGCTGATCGCCATCGAGGACACCTGATCTGCAAGCGTATCAGCAACATGCTGCCATAATGGTGTGTTGTTCAGGAGCTGAAGCCCCTTATCCTTTCCGCCCATTCGCGTTGCCCTGCCCCCGGCCAGAACAACTCCGATGATTTCCTGGCATTGATTCACGAATATCGCCTCTTTTATTGTGGGATTGACCCTGCTAACGTGTCTCTCTAAATGAAAGGAGCACTACCATGAAATGTAAACGTCTTAATGAAGTCATTGAGCTTCTCCAGCCGGCCTGGCAAAAAGAGCCAGAGCTGAATCTGATGCAATTTTTACAGAAACTGGCGAAAGAGTCAGGTTTTGATGGTGAACTGGCAGACCTTTCTGACGACATCCTGATCTATCACCTGAAAATGCGTGACTCGGCTAAAGATGCTGTTATTCCTGGCATTCAGAAAGATTATGAAGAGGATTTTAAAACCGCATTACTGCGTGCCCGAGGCGTAATTAAAGAGTAAAAGCTTGTAAGCGGAGCCACCGAAATCTCCACAAGATGATATCCTGAATCATTCGTATAATTTCCGGATGATCGGATGAACGACCAGGCTTTTACTTTCCAGACATTACACCCGGATACCATTATGGATGCGCTGTTCGAACAGGGTATTCGGGTGGATTCCGGGTTAACCCCTTTAAACAGCTACGAAAACCGTGTCTACCAATTTCAGGACGAAGAGCGCCAGCGCTTTGTCGTAAAGTTTTACCGTCCACAGCGCTGGTCCGCAGAACAAATTCAGGAAGAGCATCAGTTTGCCCACGATCTGCTGGATGACGATGTTCCCGTTGCGGCACCCATTAAATTCAATAACCAAACGCTGCTGACCCATCAGGGCTTTTACTACGCGGTATTTCCGAGCCTGGGCGGAAGACAGTTTGAGGCAGATAATATCGATCAGATGGAATGGGTTGCCCGCTATCTGGGGCGCATTCATCAGACGGGACGTAAAAAACCGTTTGTTGCCCGTCCGACGATTGGTGTTCAGGAATATCTTATTGAGCCGCGACAGGTATTCGAAACATCGGCGCTGATCCCGAATGCGCTAAAGGATAATTTCCTCACGGCGACCGATAAGCTTATTGATGCTGTAAAAGCCTGCTGGCTGGATGATATTACTACTCTGCGCCTGCACGGTGACTGCCACGCCGGGAATATTCTCTGGCGCGATGGCCCACTATTTGTCGATCTTGATGACGCACGTATGGGACCCGCGGTGCAGGATCTGTGGATGCTGCTCAACGGTGATAAAGCCGAGCAGCGCATGCAGCTTGAGACCATAATTGAAGCTTATGAAGAATTTAGCCCCTTTAATTCAGACGAAATTGCCTTGATAGAACCTTTACGTGCGATGCGATTTGTTTATTATCTCGCGTGGTTAATCAGGCGTTGGGAAGACCCGGCTTTTCCCCGAAATTTCCCCTGGCTTACCGGGGAGGATTACTGGCGCAACCAGATATCCACATTTACCGCGCAGGTTAAGGTTCTACAGGAACCCCCTTTGCAATTAACGCCGATGTATTAATTGGACACACCCAGGAGAGAGTTAATCATGAAAAAAATTTGGCTGGCGCTGGCTGGTATGATTCTGGCATTTAGCGCAACTGCTGCGCAGTTTACCGACGGCAAGCAGTACATTACGCTGGACAAGCCTGTTGCTGGCGAGCCTCAGGTGTTGGAGTTCTTCTCCTTCTACTGCCCGCACTGCTACGAGTTTGAGCAGGTACTTCATGTTTCTGACAACGTGAAGAAAAAGCTGCCGGAAAGCACCAAAATGACGAAATACCACGTTGAGTTCCTTGGCCCACTGGGTAAAGATCTGACTCAGGCATGGGCGGTCGCGATTGCGCTGGGTGTGGAAGATAAGATCACCGCGCCTATGTTTGAAGCCGTACAGAAAACCCAGACCGTACAAACTACGGCAGATATCCGTAAAGTGTTCGTGGATGCCGGTGTTAAAGGTGAAGACTACGACGCTGCCTGGAACAGTTTCGTGGTGAAATCTCTCGTGGCACAGCAGGAAAAAGCTGCCGCTGACTTCCAGTTGCAGGGCGTGCCGGCGATGTATGTTAACGGCAAATACCAGGTGAATATGCGTGGTATGGACACGACCAGCATGGATATCTTCGTACAACAGTACGCTGATACCGTGAAATACCTGGTTGAGAAAAAGTAACAAACATAAAGAAAACCGCCGGTCACTGACCGGCGTTTTTGTATGAAGATTTAATCTTAGCTATCTGCTCGTCTTTCTCTTTCCAGAGTGTATTAAGCCAAAGCTGGAAACGACGTTTGAAGTTTTTATCGTTGACATAATCCCCGTGCAGTTCAGTGTTGACGGACATCAGATCAACGCGGACAACGATACGCGTCAGCCTGCCGCTGAGCATATCGTAGAACGGCGTCCTGTCATTTTCCGGATAGCAGAGCGTTACGTTCAACAATTTATCGAACTGCTCACCCAGTACGTTGAGCGCCATTGCGATGCCCGCAGCCTTTGGCGGCAACAGGTTCTGATAAGGAGAACGAGTCTGCTGGCGCTTCTCTTCGGTAAAGCGTGATCCTTCGACGAAGTTAACAATGGTGGTGGGATGCGCGCGAAACTTTTCGCAAGAACGGCGCGTGGTTTCCACGTCCTTACCGCGGCGTTCCGGATGACGAATTAAATAGCTGCGTGAATAGCGTTTCATAAACGGCATATCCAGCGCCCAGCAGGCCAGTCCAATGAAAGGCACCCAGGCCAGCTGCTGTTTCAGAAAGTATTTGTTCATCGGAATGTGTTTGCGAAACAGTACGCACAATACAACGATGTCGGCCCAGCTGTGGTGATTGCAGATCAGCAGATACCAGTTCTTTTTGTTCAGCTTCTCCAGCCCCTGAACATCCCACTTCAGCCAGGGGTTCAGATGCAGCAGGATCGCCAGCCCTTCACACCAGCAGTACATCATAAAATTACAAAAAGCAGACACCGCGCGCCATACCGGAGGGACAGGCAGCAGAAGTTTAATTATTCCGGCAACGATGATTGGCACAGAACAGGCGATGGTAACCAGAATAGTTAAAATGACGCTTAACCATAATGTTATCGCTGCGAGTATTCTCGACATAATGAATTTATTCAGATAGTTAGCTGTAATTGAGCAGCCGGCTATCCGGTGCTGGGCGCCGATCTTATCAGAAATTCGCTCAGACCAGGGCGGTTTCACACCAGGAGGCTGCGGCTTTTCCTGCCAGGCAGCGAATTTTTGCATATAGACAGAGTGCTTAAGTCTTATATCCACATAGACTAAATAAACATCAGTGAAGCGCGATCTTAAGTGATCTTATAGCAATGCTTTGATTTTATTATATAAATAAGTTTTCAGTATCACTTTTATAAAGCTGTTATTCACCTGTATTAAAAATATGCACAAACTTATCCACAGTTTTGTTTTGCGAGCGATCTTCCCGATCGCAAAATCTTTTTCTGTATAAAGCGCTAAAACCTGATGTTTTCATCCTTCTGTGGCATCCTTTACCCATAAATTCATAAAAGGCACGGACATTATGGTTCAGATCCCAGAAAACCCACTTATACTCGTCGATGGCTCTTCTTACCTGTATCGGGCGTATCATGCGTTTCCTCCTCTGACCAACAGCGCAGGGGAACCTACCGGCGCAATGTACGGCGTGCTGAATATGCTTCGCAGCCTGATTCTGCAATACCACCCAACCCATGCGGCCGTGGTGTTTGATGCGAAGGGTAAAACCTTCCGCGATGAATTATTTGAGCATTACAAATCTCACCGTCCCCCTATGCCTGACGATCTGCGTGCGCAAATTGAACCGTTGCACGCTATGGTGAAAGCGATGGGGCTGCCACTGCTGGCGGTCTCAGGCGTTGAAGCTGATGACGTAATTGGTACCCTGGCGCGCGAAGCGGAAAAAGCAGGCCGCCCGGTTCTGATCAGTACCGGTGATAAAGACATGGCGCAGCTGGTAACGCCCGGGATCACGCTGATCAACACCATGACAAACACCATTCTTGGCCCGGAAGAAGTGGTCGCCAAATATGGCGTGCCGCCAGAGCTCATTATTGATTTCCTCGCCCTGATGGGCGATTCCTCGGATAACATTCCTGGCGTACCGGGCGTAGGCGAAAAAACAGCTCAGGCGCTGCTGCAAGGGCTGGGCGGGCTGGATACGCTGTATGCAGAACCCGACAAAATTGCCGGTCTTACCTTCCGTGGCGCAAAAACCATGGCCGGAAAGCTCGCCGATAACAAAGAGGTGGCTTATCTCTCCTATCAGTTGGCCACCATCAAAACTGACGTAGAGCTGGAGCTTACCTGCGAGCAGCTGGAAGTGCAGGAACCCGCCGCCGACGAACTGCTTGGCCTGTTCAGAAAATACGAATTTAAACGCTGGACCGCGGATGTTGAAGCCGGGAAATGGCTTCAGGCGAAAGGGGCTAAACCTGCGGCGAAGCCGAAAGAGACCATCGTTGTCAATGCCGAAGAGCAGGCAGAAGAAGAGGCGGTAGCGCTCTCCTTCGACAACTATGAAACCATCCTTGAAGAGTCACGGCTCATCGCCTGGATTGAAAAGCTGAAAAAAGCGCCAGTATTTGCTTTCGATACCGAAACGGACAGCCTCGATAACATTACGGCCAATATGGTGGGCCTGTCATTCGCAACGGAGCCGGGTATTGCAGCCTATGTTCCGGTGGCTCACGACTATCTGGATGCGCCGGAGCAAATCTCCCGCGAGCGCGCCTTAGAACTGCTGAAGCCGATTCTGGAAGACGAGAAAGCGCTGAAGGTCGGGCAAAACCTGAAGTACGACCGCGGTATTCTGCGAAACTACGGCATTGAGCTGCGTGGTATCGCTTTTGACACCATGCTGGAATCTTACATTCTGGACAGCGTGGCGGGCCGCCATGATATGGATTCCTTATCCGATCGTTGGCTGAAACACAAAACCATCACCTTTGAAGAAATTGCCGGTAAGGGCAAAAATCAGCTGACCTTTAACCAGATCGCGCTGGAAGAAGCAGGCCGCTACGCCGCGGAAGACGCTGACGTCACGCTACAGCTGCATCTCAAAATGTGGCCGAAATTGCAGAAGCACGAAGGGCCGCTGAATGTGTTCCAGAACATTGAGATGCCGCTGGTGCCTGTGCTGTCCCGCATTGAGCGCAATGGCGTTAAAATCGACCCAACGGTGCTGCATAACCACTCTGGTGAGCTGGCGCAGCGCCTGACCGAGCTTGAACAGAAAGCGCATGAGCTTGCTGGCGAGGCATTTAACCTGTCTTCACCGAAACAGCTGCAAACCATCCTGTTTGAAAAACAGGGTATCAAGCCGCTGAAGAAAACCCCGGGTGGCGCCCCTTCAACGTCTGAAGAGGTGCTGGAAGAGCTGGCGCTGGACTATCCGCTGCCAAAAGTTATTCTGCAATACCGTGGTCTGGCTAAGCTGAAATCGACCTATACCGACAAACTGCCGTTGATGATCAACCCGAAAACGGGCCGCGTGCACACCTCCTATCACCAGGCTGTGGCGGCGACCGGGCGACTTTCGTCAACCGATCCTAACCTTCAGAACATTCCGGTGCGTAATGAAGAGGGCCGCCGTATTCGCCAGGCTTTCATTGCGCCAGAGGATTATCTGATTGTCTCCGCGGACTACTCGCAAATCGAACTGCGTATTATGGCGCACCTGTCACGCGACAAAGGCCTGCTGACGGCCTTTGCCGAAGGGAAGGACATCCACCGGGCAACCGCTGCCGAAGTGTTTGGGCTGCCGCTGGAGAGCGTGACAAACGAGCAGCGTCGTAGTGCAAAAGCGATCAACTTCGGTCTGATTTACGGCATGAGTGCCTTTGGTCTTTCACGCCAGCTCAATATCCCGCGTAAAGAGTCGCAGAAGTATATGGATCTCTACTTCGAGCGGTATCCGGGCGTGCTGGAATATATGGAACGTACCCGCGCACAGGCGAAAGAGAAAGGCTACGTTGAAACGCTGGATGGCCGTCGTCTCTACCTTCCGGATATCAAATCCAGCAACGCCGCGCGCCGGGCTGGTGCTGAACGTGCTGCGATCAACGCCCCTATGCAGGGCACTGCGGCGGACATCATTAAACGCGCAATGATTGCCGTCGATGCCTGGCTCGAAAAAGAGAAACCGCGTGTGAAAATGATCATGCAGGTACACGATGAACTGGTCTTTGAAGTTCATAAAGACGATCTGGAGACGGTCTCTAAGAAGATCCATGAACTGATGGAAAACAGCATGAAGCTGGACGTACCATTGCTGGTGGAAGTGGGTAGCGGCGAAAACTGGGATCAGGCTCACTAAGGGTTATCGGAATAACGCGCGTTTTATGTAAGTAAGCAACATAAGTACGCGCGTTTTGTGACGATCATTAGAATTCCCTATGTAAAGAATGAAAAAAAACTACAAAAAGTGCTTTGTCCAGCGATAAAAAAAGAGTAGAGTTAACGACGTAGGGTACAGAGGTAAGATGTTCTATCTTTCAGACCTTTTACTTCACGTAATCGGATTTGGCTGAATATTTTAGCCGCCCCAGTCAGTAATGACTGGGGCGTTTTTTATTGCGGCAAAGAAAGTTTCAGGCGAAAAAAAGCGCGGTCATCGCCGCGCCTGTTGTTACTCTGCTTCCGCTTCAGTCGCCGGTTCCAGATCGTTAAACCAGCTGTCGAGCTTCTGTCGCAGTTTATCCACGCCCTGCTTTTTCAGCGAGGAGAACGGTTCAACCTGTACATCACCGTTGAATGCCAGCACCGCTTCACGAACCTTGTTCACCTGCGCCTTGCGCGCGCCGCTTGCCAGCTTATCCGCTTTTGTCAGCAGCACCAGCACCGCAATATCGCTTGCCACCGCCCAGTCAATCATCTGCTGGTCGAGATCTTTTAGCGGATGACGAATATCCATTAGCACCACCAGACCTTTCAGACACATGCGTTTTTCCAGGTATTCGCCCAGCGCACGCTGCCATTTGATCTTCATCTCTTCCGGTACCTGCGCGTAACCGTAGCCCGGTAAATCGACCAGGCGTTTGCCTTCAGCCACTTCAAACAGGTTAATCAGCTGAGTACGGCCAGGTGTTTTCGAGGTACGCGCCAGGTTTTTCTGATTGGTGAGCGTATTCAGGGCACTGGATTTTCCCGCATTGGAGCGGCCAGCAAATGCCACTTCAATCCCTGTGTCTGAGGGCAGGTGGCGAATATCGGGCGCACTGGTGACAAAATGCGTCTGTTGGTAGTTCCAGGTAGTCACGTGGTCGTCTCCAAAAATCGTAATCTGCGGGGATTATACCTGAATGCGGGCAAAAGGCTTTTCCCTTCGTCATTGACATGTAAGTGAAAGCCCTACGGAATGTAAGAGATCTGCCCTTAAGCGTATGAGAAATTTAAGAGAAATCGCAGGCGCTAAAAAACTCAAAATATTAAAATTCAAAGAGTTATTAATGAGTAATTATCTGAAAATCCGGTTTTGTACCTTTTCATAGCTTGTTAGTTTAAGGGAACAAGGTAAAGTGTGTGCCAGGGCGAGGATGCCAACAGGATAACGACTTAAGGATAAGGGTCAGGAGCGCCAGGAGGCGAAGACTCAGGATTGTCAGGACGACCGGCGCCTGGAGGCGTTTTTAACAGGAAACGGAACCGTATCACGGACGGTAGTAGCCAAGGGATAAACAGGGTTTGTTGCAGGCAAACAGGGAATGTCTGACCCGTTAAGGGTTGTGAGTCAGGAAAAAAGGCGACAGATTGCTCTGTCGCCTTTTTTCTTTGCTTGCTTTCTGCTAGATTTCGCCGCAATTCTATACTGAAGAAAACGACTTAAAGATAAAACATCATGAAAAAACCGACCTCCGCTGCGGGCGTGAAACGCCCTGCAAAAGCACGCCGCAAAACGCGCGAAGAACTGAATCAGGAAGCGCGCGATCGCAAACGCGATAAAAAACATCGTGGCCATGCTGCGGGTAGCCGTGCTAACGGTGGCGGTGCCGCAGGCGCTTCTGCAAAAGGCAAACAGCAGAAAGATCCTCGTATCGGCAGTAAAACTCCCATTCCACTGGGCGTGACAGACACGCCGGTCACTAAGCAGCACAAACCAAAGAGCGAGAAACCTATGCTTTCACCGCAGGCTGAGCTGGATATGCTGGAGAACGATGAGCGCCTGGATGCGCTGCTGGAACGTCTTGAAGAGGGTGAAACCCTGACCGCTGAAGAGCAGTCCTGGGTGGACGCCAAACTGGACCGCATTGATGAACTGATGCAGAAGCTGGGTCTGTCCTACGATGATGAAGAAGACGAAGAGGAAGATGAAAAGCAGGAAGATATGATGCGTCTGCTGAAAGGTGGAAACTAACATTTGCACCCGGCAGGTACACTCGTCCTGCTTATAACCCTTCCGGTTATATGTTATCTGGTGTGGTTATTCGTTAAACTACGGCGGTTGTCGCGGCGACAGAAGTGGCTGCGCACCCGAATGATGTCCCGCAACGGGACCAGAACGGGCCGCCGTATACGAACGCGACACCAACGGAAGGAGTGAGCATGTCTGTACCATCTATCGACTGGGATTTGGCCCTGATCCAGAAATATAACTATTCCGGGCCGCGTTATACCTCATACCCCACCGCGCTGGAGTTTTCTGACGCTTTCGGCGAGGCGGATTTTCAGCAAGCTGTGGCGCGCTATCCCGAGCGCCCGCTGTCGCTCTACGTCCATATTCCGTTCTGCCATAAGCTCTGCTACTTCTGCGGCTGCAATAAAATCGTTACCCGCCAGCAGCACAAAGCCGATCAATACCTCGATGCGCTCGAACAGGAAATTCTGCACCGCGCACCGCTGTTTAAAGGGCGTCACGTCAGCCAACTTCACTGGGGCGGTGGTACGCCAACTTATCTGAATAAAGCGCAGATCAGCCGCCTGATGGCGCTGCTGCGCGGCAATTTTAGTTTTAACGACGACGCCGAAATTTCGATCGAGGTCGATCCGCGTGAAATCGAGCTGGATGTGCTGGATCATTTACGCGCCGAAGGTTTCAACCGCCTGAGTATGGGCGTACAGGACTTCAACAAAGAAGTACAGCGCCTGGTAAACCGCGAGCAGGACGAAGCGTTTATCTTTGCCTTACTCAACCATGCGCGTGAAATCGGCTTTACCTCAACGAATATAGACCTGATTTACGGCCTGCCGAAGCAGACGCCGGAGAGCTTCGCCTACACGCTTAAACGCGTGGCTGAGCTTAACCCGGACCGTCTGAGCGTCTTTAACTATGCGCACCTGCCGACGCTGTTCGCCGCTCAGCGCAAAATCAAAGATGCGGATCTGCCTTCCGCCCAGCAGAAGCTGGACATTTTGCAGGAGACCATCGCCTCGCTGACCGAAACCGGCTATCAGTTTATCGGCATGGATCACTTTGCCCGCCCTGACGATGAGCTGGCGATTGCCCAGCGCGAAGGTGTTCTCCACCGTAACTTCCAGGGCTACACCACCCAGGGCGATACCGATCTGCTCGGAATGGGCGTCTCCGCCATCAGCATGATTGGCGACTGCTACGCCCAGAATCAGAAAGAGCTGAAGCTGTACTATCAGCAGATAGACGAAACCGGCAACGCGCTGTGGCGCGGCATTGCGCTAACGCGCGACGACTGCATCCGTCGGGACGTGATTAAGGCGCTTATCTGCAACTTCCGTCTCGAATTTCGCGAGGTGGAGTCGCAATGGGATCTGCAATTCAGCGATTACTTTGCCGAAGACCTGAAGCTTCTGGCGCCGCTGGCGAAAGACGGGCTGGTGGATGTGTCGGAGAGTGCGGTTGTCGTCACGCCGAAAGGACGTCTGTTGATTCGTAATATCTGCATGTGCTTCGATGCCTATCTGCGTCAGAAGGCGCGTTTACAGCAGTTCTCGCGGGTGATTTGAGCTGTAATGCCGGGTGGCGGCTTTGCCTTACCCGGCCTACTTAAGTGCGAGATGTAGGCCGGGTAAGCGAAGCGCCACCCGGCTTTTCATCGACAGCTCGTTAGCTAAACAGCCCAACCAGTGCCGCACACAGCACCGCCGCAACGGCAGTTTGTGGCGTGTGGCTTTCTGCTGCTCCGCTCGAAAGTAAAGTCACTAATGATTCCAGCATGATGCTCCCCCCTGTTTCCGGGCACGATCATACAAAACTCATCGGAACAGTAAAGCGCAAAATAACGGCACTTTGCGCTCAATTAGTAACCTTTACACAGCGGAGTAAGATCACTCCATTCCCAGCTCTTTCAGCTTGCGCGTCAGGGTGTTTCGACCCCATCCCAACAGGCGAGCCGCTTCCTGTTTGTGGCCCTGGGTATGACGAAGCGCGGTAGTCAACAGCGTGCGCTCCATCTCAGGCTGCGCTTCGGAGAGCAGATTTTGATGACCGGAACGCAGCGCGCGATCTGCCCACTGCGCCAGCAGCGTCGCCCAGCTGTCCGGCAGCGCATGTCCGGCGGTGCTTTCGGGCACAGTGGCTTCAAACAGCTCGGCGGGGAGATCCTGAATCAACACTTCCTGTCCGGCGGCCATTACGGTCAGCCAGCGACAGGTGTTTTCCAGCTGACGCACGTTGCCCGGCCACGCCAGACGGGTGAGGGCGGCATCCGTTTCCGGATGAAGCTGCTTGGCTTCCACGCCCAGCTCGCGGGCCGCCACTTGCAGGAAATGGCGCGCCAGACGCGGGATATCTTCCCGACGCTCGCGCAGCGGCGGGAGGTGGACGCGGATCACGTTCAGACGATGGAATAAATCCTCACGGAATTTCCCCTCCTGCACGCGCAGCTCCAGGTTCTGGTGCGTCGCGGCAATAATACGCACGTCCACCTTCACCGGCGCATAGCCGCCCACGCGGTAAAACTGGCCATCTGCCAGCACGCGCAGCAGTCGGGTCTGAACATCCAGCGGCATATCGCCGATTTCATCCAGGAATAGCGTTCCGCCGTCAGCCTGTTCAAAGCGTCCCTGACGAATGGTATTTGCCCCGGTAAACGCCCCTTTTTCGTGGCCGAACAGCTCAGATTCAATCAAATCTTTAGGGATCGCCGCCATGTTCAGGGCGATGAAAGGCGCTTTCGCCCGCGGGCTGTGGCGATGCAGGGCGTGTGCGACCAGCTCTTTACCGGTCCCTGATTCACCGTTAATCAAGACGCTGATAGACGAGCGCGACAGACGCCCGATGATGCGAAACACGTCCTGCATGGCTGGCGCTTCACCGATGATGTCCGTCGTAGGCCCGAAATCCGGCGCGTGGCGGGGCTGCTGTTGCTCCTGATAGTGGCTGATGGCGCGTTCGACCAGGGCAACGGCTTCGTCGATATCAAACGGTTTTGGCAGGTAATCAAACGCCCCCTGCTGGTAGGCGCTAACGGCGGCATCCAGGTCGGAGTGGGCGGTCATTATGATGACCGGAAGCATGGGGTGGCGCTGTTTGATCTGCTTTAAGAGCGCCAGTCCGTCCATGCCCGGCATGCGAATATCCGAGAGCAGAACGTCCGGCGTTTTGGTGGTGAGTGCGTCGAGCACCTCGCTGCCGCTCTCAAACGTCGTGCAGCTTAATCCCGCTCCTGTGAGCGCGCGTTCAAGCACCCAACGGATGGAGCTATCGTCATCGACTACCCAGACTATCCCTCGTTGCATAAACGTCACCTTTATTTTTTAATCGGCAGGAAAACCGAAAACTCGGTATGTCCCGGCCAACTGGTAAATTCAATTTTGCCGGAGTGTTGGTCAATCAAATTACGGGCTATGGATAACCCCAGCCCGGTGCCGCCTTCGCGACCGCTGACCATCGGGTAGAACAGGGTGTCCTGGAGATGCGGCGGGATCCCCGGCCCGTTATCTTCCACATCAATACGTGCCGCCAGACGATAACGCACGCCGTGCAGCGTCAGCTGGAACGCGGTGCGGGTACGCAGAATAATTTCGCCACCCTCCGGGCCCAGCGCCTGCAACGCGTTACGCACAATGTTCAACAGCACCTGTTCAATCTGGTCCGGATCGTGCGCCAGCTCCGGCAGGCTTGGGTCGTAATCACGCACCAGCGTGACGTTATCCGGCAGCTCCATAGAGACGAGTTTCACCACCCGCTCCGCGACCTTGTGAATGCTTTCTGAAACATGCATCCCCGGCTGCTGCGGCCCGAGCAGGCGATCGACCAGATTACGCAGACGGTCCGCCTGCTCGATAATGACGTTGGTATACTCCGCCAGGGCAGGGTCAGGCAGCGCTTTGGTCAAAAGCTGTGCCGCACCGCGTAAGCCACCCAGCGGGTTTTTAATTTCATGAGCCAGCCCGCGTACCAGGTCGCGCGCCGCAATCTGCTGAGCATGCTGTAGCTGCTCCTGGCTGAGACGACGCTGGTTATCCATCGGCGCCATTTCCAGCAGAATCATGCCATCTGGCAGGCGCTGTGCGGTGAGGGACAAAATATGCGAGCGTCCGTCAATCACCAGCGTCACTTCGTTATCGGTGAAGCCCTGACCCGCCTGCAAACTCTCCTGCATCAGACCAATATTCAGCGAGAAATAGCTCAGCAGTTCAGGCAGCGGCGTGCCAAACAGTTTACGGGCGCTTTGAGCGAGCAGCTGCTGCGCCGCCGGGTTGGCGTAATGCACCGCCAGCTCGTCGTCGACCAGCAAGATACTGTTAATCAAAGAATTGAGGATCTGCCCAGCATCGGGCAGCGTGCCAGTTGCCATTCAGCAGTCTCCTGGAGTCGTTGCACTATTTTAGTGCAGTATAGCGTTTTAGAGGTAAAAAGCGCGTGAGATCAGGTTGTTGGTGGAGAAAAAAGCCCATCCGAAGATGGGCTAAAGTTTCCACGGCAACTACTCCCGACGCGTATGCGCCGGGTAAAACAAATCAATTAAACGCTGTAGTACAGTTCGAACTCAACCGGGTGCGGCGTCATGCGAACGCGGTCGTTTTCTTCGGTACGCAGCGCGATGTAAGCGTCGATCGCTTCATCGGTGAACACGCCGCCAGCGGTCAGGAACTCACGGTCTGCGTCCAGCGCTTGCAGGGCTTCTTCCAGAGAGCCGGCAACCTGTGGGATCTCTTTCGCTTCTTCTGGCGGCAGGTCGTACAGGTTTTTGTCCATGGCTTCGCCCGGGTGGATCTTGTTCTTGATACCGTCCAGACCGGCCATCAGCAGTGCTGCGAAGCACAGGTATGGGTTAGCCGCCGGGTCCGGGAAGCGCACTTCGATACGACGCGCTTTCGGAGACGCCACCACCGGGATACGGATAGAAGCAGAACGGTTACGGGCAGAGTACGCCAGCATCACGGGTGCTTCGTAGCCTGGGACCAGACGCTTGTAGGAGTTGGTGGTCGGGTTCGCCAGGGCGTTGATCGCTTTAGCGTGTTTGATAACACCGCCGATGTAGTGCAGCGCCTGCTCAGACAGACCCGCGTATTTGTCGCCAGAGAACAGGTTGGTGCCGTTCTTGGACAGGGACATGTGGCAGTGCATGCCGGAACCGTTGTCGCCGAACATGGGTTTTGGCATGAAGGTCGCGGTTTTACCGAAACGGTGCGCAACGTTGTGCACAACGTATTTGTAGATCTGAATCTCATCCGCTTTCTTAGTCATGGTGTTGAAGCGGGTTGCGATTTCGTTCTGGCCAGCCGTTGCCACTTCGTGGTGGTGCGCTTCAACAACCAGGCCCATCTCTTCCATGATCAGACACATGGTAGAACGGATGTCCTGTGAAGAATCGACCGGAGGAACCGGGAAGTAACCGCCTTTCACGCCCGGACGGTGACCTTTGTTACCACCTTCGTATTTGGTGGAAGAGTTCCATGCGCCTTCGATGTCATCGATAGCGACGTGGGAACCAGAAATGGAAGCACCAAAACGGATGTCATCGAACAGGAAGAACTCTGGCTCTGGCCCGAACAGAACGGTGTCTGCGATACCGGTAGAACGCAGGTACTCTTCAGCGCGTTTTGCGATGGAGCGTGGGTCACGGTCATAGCCTTGCAGCGTGCCAGGTTCCAGGATATCGCAGCGGATGATCAGCGTAGGTTCTTCGTAGAACGGGTCAATGAGCGCAGTGGTTGCATCTGGCATCAGAACCATGTCGGATTCGTTAATGCCTTTCCAGCCGCCAATGGAGGAGCCGTCAAACATTTTGCCTTCTTCAAAGAATTCGGCGTTCACCTGATGAGCAGGGATCGTGACGTGCTGTTCTTTACCTTTGGTATCGGTGAAGCGCAGATCAACAAACTTCACTTCATGTTCGTTCAGCATCGTCAAAACGTGTTCAGCGGACATACTTAACTCTCCAGATTGGTCATTGTCGTCGTGGTAACGAGGTCTTCAAATCGGCTGGGCTGCCATATTTTTACTGTATTTCTGTAAAGCGAAATCTGTGCCAACTTTTAAAACACCCCAAAAAGGCGTTATCATGCGCACCATAGTGCAGAAGGGCTGCACCACATTGGATTTGTTGCACCATTATAGTGCTTCTGTGTGAACATCGAGCACCATATTGGTGCAATTTACGTTAAAGTGCCCTTTTACCGCTCCGTGAAAGCGATCACAAAGCATCTCTGCAATACTTGTTTGCGGGGGATGTTTGTGATCCTGTTTTGTAGTGCGATTAATCCGTGTACAATAACGCGCTATTTCTAAATGCCTGAGGCAAAGTTGTGATCGAAAAATTGCGTAATATCGCCATCATCGCGCACGTCGACCATGGTAAAACTACCCTGGTTGATAAGCTGCTACAGCAGTCCGGTACGTTTGATGCTCGTGCCGAAACTCAAGAGCGTGTGATGGACTCCAACGATTTGGAGAAAGAGCGTGGGATTACCATCCTCGCCAAAAACACCGCTATCAAATGGAATGACTACCGTATCAACATCGTTGATACCCCAGGGCACGCCGACTTCGGTGGTGAAGTTGAGCGCGTGATGTCCATGGTGGATTCCGTGCTGCTGGTGGTTGACGCATTTGATGGCCCTATGCCGCAAACGCGCTTCGTGACCAAAAAAGCATTTGCCCACGGCCTGAAACCTATCGTTGTGATCAACAAGGTTGACCGTCCTGGCGCGCGTCCTGACTGGGTTGTTGACCAGGTATTCGACCTGTTCGTTAACCTCGACGCGACCGACGAACAGCTGGACTTCCCTATCGTTTATGCGTCTGCGCTGAACGGTATCGCCGGTCTGGATCACGAAGACATGGCGGAAGACATGACTCCGCTGTACCAGACGATTGTTGACCGCGTTCCTGCGCCAAACGTTGACCTGGAAGGCACCCTGCAAATGCAGATCTCTCAGCTCGACTACAACAACTACGTTGGCGTAATCGGCATTGGTCGTATCAAGCGCGGTAAAGTGAAGCCTAACCAGCAGGTCACTATCATCGATAGCGAAGGCAAAACCCGTAACGGTAAAGTCGGTAAAGTTCTGACTCACCTGGGTCTTGAGCGTATCGAGAGCGACATCGCTGAAGCGGGCGACATCATCGCCATCACCGGTCTGGGTGAACTGAACATCTCCGACACCATCTGCGATCCGCAGAACGTCGAAGCGCTGCCAGCCCTGTCCGTTGATGAACCAACCGTATCCATGTTCTTCAACGTCAACACCTCTCCGTTCTGTGGTAAAGAGGGTAAGTTTGTTACCTCTCGTCAGATCCTTGACCGCCTGAACAAAGAGCTGGTGCACAACGTTGCGCTGCGCGTTGAAGAAACCGAAGACGCTGATGCATTCCGCGTTTCGGGTCGTGGTGAGCTCCACCTGTCTGTTCTGATCGAGAACATGCGTCGTGAAGGTTTCGAGATGGCGGTTTCCCGTCCGAAAGTTATCTTCCGCGAAATCGATGGCCGTAAACAAGAGCCATTCGAAAACGTAACGCTGGACGTTGAAGAGCAGCACCAGGGTTCTGTGATGCAGGCACTGGGTGAGCGTAAAGGCGACCTGAAAAACATGAATCCAGATGGCAAAGGCCGCGTACGTCTCGACTACGTGATCCCAAGCCGTGGCCTGATCGGCTTCCGTTCTGAGTTCATGACCATGACTTCCGGTACTGGTCTGCTGTACTCCACCTTCAGCCACTACGACGACGTTCGTCCGGGCGAAGTGGGCCAGCGTAACAACGGCGTGCTGATCTCCAACGGTCAGGGTAAAGCGGTTGCGTTTGCGCTGTTCGGTTTGCAGGATCGCGGTAAGCTGTTCCTGGGCCACGGTGCTGAAGTTTACGAAGGCCAGATCATCGGTATTCACAGCCGTTCTAACGACCTGACGGTAAACTGCCTGACCGGTAAGAAACTGACCAACATGCGTGCGTCCGGTACTGACGAAGCAACGGTTCTGGTTCCACCGATCAAGATGACGCTGGAGCAGGCTCTGGAATTCATCGATGATGACGAACTGGTCGAAGTGACGCCTCAGTCAATTCGTATCCGTAAACGTCACCTGACCGAGAACGATCGTAAACGTGCAATGCGCGGTGCGAAAGAAGAGTAATTCGGTTATGCCGTAGGCCGGGTAAGCGCATGCGCCACCCGGCAACGAAAAAGCCGCTGAGCGATCAGCGGCTTTTTTTATTAGAACGAATACCGCAACCCTAAACGGATCCGGTACTGCTCGCGGTTGTAATCATTCCATCGGTCCAGCCACTGTAGCTCAAGATACGGCAGCCAGTTTCTGTCGATCTTATAGCTGAATTTATTGGTAATTTCCCAGTGATGATCTTTGCCATTTTTGCTGTGGTAATCATTCACCCGCTGGAAAAAGTGCGGCTCAAAGGTGTAGAAAAACGCATCCGTCACTTTAAAATTCCAGTAGTTGGCCAATTCCTGTGTGTCGTTCTTATCCATCTGCCCGTTATAGTCCGGCGTATCGTAATTGTTATGGTTATAGCGATAGCGGAACGTCAGATTAAACCAGTCCGTAAATTTATAGTTAGTATCTAAATAAACCGCGCCACCTGATCCTGCGCTGCTGTCATTAATCAAGCCGCCGGGCTGGAAGGTCAGTTTGTCGGTCGGTTTGAAGAGTGGATACCACCCCTCAATTTCGTTATAGCTGTGCTTCAGTTCGTCCCATTTCCCCACGTTATAAGCGTTGGTGAACATCAGTCCCGCGCCCATATCGAAGTTATAGCCCGCACGCAGGATCACTTCGTGCAGCTCAGAGGCGGTGTTGTAGGCTTCGCGCGTTTCGACATAGGCCCCGGCAAAAACCGGGCAGGACACAGACGACACGATCAGTACGGTGATGATTCTTTTCATAATTTGTCCATGTATCAGGTACAGAAAGGCCTCCCTCCTGATAAACAGGAAGGACATACTGGCCGGATTTATTGTTATAAAGTGACTGCTGACGCTTTATTGTTGGTGGTTATCTCAGGGGTATTTGCTGTCTGTTTTTTCCGTTTTCCAATCTCCTCGATAATAAAGGCGAAGCGCGCTTCGTTGAGTTTATAAAACAGCCCCATGGTCACGGCGGCAACGATCGCCAGGCCGCACGGCCAGAGGAAAATAAGCTGGCGCAACCCCAGCAGCGTGCCCGCGCTCTGCACGGCATGCGGGATGTAGCCAATCTGGGTCAGCATGATACCGGGCAGAAAACCGGCCAGCGCCGCGGAGATTTTGCGCGAGAAGGTATAGCCGGTATACACCGACCCTTCGGCGCGGATCCCGGTTTTCCACTCGCCGTAATCAACCGTATCCGGCACCAGCGCCCAGTTCAGGCTGTTCACAAACGCGGTGCCGAAAAAGGCCATGCAGGAAAAGAGCACGAACAGCAGGGAACTGGTTCCCCAGACGAAGTTCAGCACGTCGCCCACCGCCCACAGCGTCAGCCCGCCCAGATAGACCGGCTTCTTGCCAAAGCGCTTCACCGCGCCAGGCACCAGAAACACGCCAATCAGAATGCAACCCATGCTGAAAAAGCCCATCCACGACAGGAGATGCAGATCGTTCAGCACGTACTGGGTGTAATAGACCTGAATCGCCAGCTTGATGTTAAACGCGGCGAGGGTACACAGGTTGGCGATGCACAGCACCAGCAGCGGCGGATTGCGGAAAATCGCGCAGAACGATTTCAGAATGCCGGGCTTATGGTGATCGGGCGTAAGCTCGACGTAGCGCTCTTTCACCCCGCTGTAGCACCACCACATGCAGAACAGTCCCCCGGTGACGAACACCAGCGCGGCCACCAGATAGCCGAGTGAGGGCTGGCTGACGAACAGCGCCTGAATCGGCATAAAGCCGACAGTACAGAGCAACAGTCCTACCGTTGCGCCGCCCTGACGCCACGCCGCAAGCTGCGCGCGCTCGTTCGGGTTTTTGGTGATGGCCGGAACCATTGCACCGTAGGCGCAGTTCATCAGGCTGTAGCAGAGGCCAAACATCATGAAGAGCACGGTGGCGAGGGCCGTTTTCACCGTCAGGCTAAAGTCGTTGGCCATAAACTGCGCCGTGGCCACCAGCGCCACCGGAACGGAGGCGTAGAGAATGAATGGCCGGAATTTGCCCCGCGCGCCGATATTACGCCGGGAGTCCAGCAGCACCCCGGTCAGCATGTCGGTAAACGCGGTAAAGAACTTGGCGACCAGAAAAATGATGCCGCCGTAGAACGCGGGCATGCCCAGCTCGTCCGTGTAAAACTTCAGCAGATACAGCGTGCCAATACACAGCATCAGGTTCGAGCCAAAATCACCCATCCCGTAGGCGCACTTCTCTCGCAGGCTCAATTTCAGGGTTAACGGATCAGTATTATGTGTCATGGTCGATCCTCAAAGCGCCCCGCAGGGCGCTCAATCACGTCATTTATGCCGTACGTTTGCGCAGCTCAATTTCTTCCACGATGCGCACATACATCTTCTCGTTAAGGTTGTAGAAGCAGCCCATCGCCACGATGGTGATGACTGCCAGCAGACTCGGATAGATAAATATCAGCTGCCGTAGCCCTTCAACCGTGCCGGCGGATTGCACCACGTTGGGCACATAGCCGATCTGCGTGAGCATGATCCCCGGGAAGAAGCCCGCCAGCGCCTGCGATACCTTACGGAAGAAGGTAAAGCCGGTGTAGACCGTCCCCTCGGAGCGTACGCCGGTGCGCCACTCGCCGTATTCCACGGTATCGGACACCAGCGCCCAGTTCAGGCTGTTCACGAACGCGGAGCCGAAGAACGCCAGGCAGGAGAACGCCACGAAGCTCACCGAGCCGCCGCCGAAGAAGTAGTTAAGCAGATCGCCCGCCACCCAAATCATCAGCCCGCTGATGTAGACCTTTTTCTTACCGAAGCGCCGCACCGCGCCGGGCATCATAAAGACGCCGATAAAAATACAGCCCATGCTGAAGAAGCCCATGTACGACAGCAGGATCGGGTCGTTCAGTACGTACTGCGTGTAGTAGACCTGAATGGCGAGCTTAACGTTAAAGGCGCCCAGCGTGCACAGGTTAGCGATGCACAGGATAAACAGCGGACGGTTCCCGGCGATGGCGCGAAACGACTGCAACAGCCCCGGTTTCTGCGCCGGGTTAGCAGGCTGCGTCTCGACGTAACGCTCGGTTACGCCCTTATAGCACCACCACATAAAGAACAACCCGAACAGCGAGAAGAGGGTGGCGGCAAAGATGTAGCCAAGCTGGTCGTTGCCCTCAATCAGGTTCATCACCGGGACAAAGCCCACCGTACAGAGCAGCAGACCCAGCGTGGCGCCGCCCTGGCGCCAGGCGGCCAGCGAAGCACGCTCGTCCGGGTTTTTGGTAATGGCGGGCACCATCGCGCCGTAGGAGCAGTTCATCATGCTGAAGAACAGGCCGTACAGCATGAACAGCACCGTCGCCATCACCGTTTTACCGGTAATTTCAAACGGTGTGCCGACGAAGTTAGCTATCGCCAGCAACGTTACCGGGAAGGCTGCATACAGCACGAACGGGCGGAATTTCCCTTTCGGGCCGATCTTGCGCCGGGAATCGAGCATGATCCCGGTGCCCATGTCGGTGAAGGCGGTAAAAAACTTCGCAATCAGGAAGATAATCCCGCCGTAGGTGCCAGGCAGCCCCAGGACGTCGGTGTAGAACTTCAGCAGATACAGCGTGCCGATATCAAGCAGGATGTTAGAGCCGAGATCGCCCATCCCGTAGGCGAGTTTTTCTTTAAACGGCAGGCGCAGGGTTGCCGGATCAGAAGTATGTTGACTCATTATTGTTCTCCGTCTGCCCGCAGGTTTCCCCGCGGGCGAGCCTTATCAGATATGACGTAAGGTGCTAAACAGATCTGCCCATTCGCTGTGCTGGCGATAGAAGACCGGCGGTTTGCCGAGCGGGGCATCAACGGTGATGTCACCGCCCTGGCAGGTTTCCCCGGTCCACGCATTGACCCAGATGTCCTGCGGCAGATAGAGCGACCAGTCGCGGCGTCCCTCTTCATGAACCGGCGCCACCAGCAGATCGCGGCCAAACAGGTACTGGTATTTCAGCGTGTAGGCGCGCGCGTCGTCCTCGTAGTGCAGGAACAGCGGACGCATCACCGGCAGGCCGCTCTTCGCGTTCTGCGCTACCGCAGCTTTGATGTACGGCTTCAGGGTGGTGAAGACGGTGGTCATGCGCGCGAAGTGGGCGATAGTTTCCGCGTCGCCGTCGAACTGCCAGTTATCGCCAGGGCGGTTGCCCTCGTGGGTACGCATCATCGGCGTAAAGGCGCTGAAGTCGCACCAGCGCAGCAGCAGCTCTTTGCTGCGCTTCATCTCGAAGAGGGTCGTATAGCCGCCAATGTCGCTGTGGTGCAGCCCGTGCCCGGTCATCGCCAGCGACAGCGCCGCCGGTACGACGGACGCCAGACCATCGTCCAGGCTCCAGTCGACGTTCTGATCCCCCGCCCACATCATCACAGAGTGCTTCTGGCTGCCGGTGTAGCCCGCGCGCATGAAGAACAGGATCTCCCCGAGCTTGCCGGTCTCCTCCAGCGCTTCGTAGTTACATTTCGCCCACAGGGCAGGCCAGGCGTTATGCATGATCTCCGCGCTCACGCCGTTGTGCAGGAAGGTATCGGTCGGCAGATATTCCCCGAAATCGGCCATCCAGCCGCCGCAGCCCAGTTCGATCAGGTTCTTTTTGATCACCTCTTTGTACCAGCTGTAGGCTTCCGGGTTAGTCAGGTCGATAACGCCCGCGTAGAACTCGCCGAACTCAACGTGGTAATCCTTGCCGTCGGCATCTTTGGTCAGATAGCCGCGCTTCGACGCCTCTTCGCAGAGATCTTTATCGCTGGCGACGTACGGGTTGATATAGGAGAGGAACTGCACGCCTTCCTCTTTCCACTGCGCAATCCGCTCATCAAGCTGCGGATAGAGCGCGCTGTTCCACTTCCAGTTCCACATTACGCGTTTGCCAAAGGAGGTCATCCGGATGCCGGACCAGTCCTGCGCCCAGATGCCGTTTACCTTCACGCCGCCCTCGCGCATGGCGTCGAGCTTCTGCTGACACACCTCGGTGCCGCCCTGAATACCCAGCGTCACGCCGTCGTAAACCCAGTCCGGCAGTTCAGGCTGACGCCCCAGCAGGCCGGTCAGTTTTTCCAGCAGATCGACGTAGGTTTCTGCGCATTCGAAGCGCAGCGTGGCGTTATCTTCCCAGAATGCCAGCTCGTGGAAGTCCGGCGCGCTGAAGTCGAAGTTCATATAACAGCTGTTATCCACGTGGCAGTAGTACTTCTGGGTGCTCACGAAGGTCGGCTGTGGGAAGAAGGTCCAGTAGTAATCGCCGCCCGCGTTCTCTTTGCAGTCGGCCTGCCAGGTGACGTAGGTCTGCTTGTTGCGGCCCACGCCCTGCTCGCTGGTCCACAGCGGGAACGGCTTGCCGCGCAGATCGAAATACGAGAACTGCTCGCCGCAGCCGTAGATATGATCGTCAGGCTGAGCCGCCAGCCGCAGCCAGATGCGGTTATGGCTGGCGGCGTCATTTTTCAGCTTCAGCTCCAGACGGCCTTCGCCATCCACGCCCACCAGCAGCGTCGCGCTCACCGCGTCGCCGCGGGTAAAGCGGATTGCCCAGCCCGCGCTTTGCTGTGTGACGGTCGCGTTCGTCAGGGCAATCTTTTCGTTAAGCTTGTCTTTGATGCTGAAATTGCCGCGAAACATCTCGATATCCGCTTCGCCTGCACCGATCCACAGGCAGGGGGCATCCGCAGAGTGGGATAAAATCAGACGGTCCTGCCAGCGCAGGGTGAAACCACTTTCGTTATTTTTCAGGTCAATATTGTGTAGGGTACGCATAGAAACTCCGTCTTTATTATTTGGCCAGGCTATCCAGTAATCCGGCGGCTACGGCAGGGGCTAAGCCCGGCGCCAGCGGCAGGCGGGGGATCACCAGGCAGTGCAGCAGGTGGTAAATATCCTGCTTGCCGTCCCAGACTTTGGTGGTCACTTCGTTATTGGTGTCCAGCTCCTGCCACCATGAACCGTTTTCGTAATCCATCAGGTACTTGATGCAGTAATCCCACCATTTCTGATACCAGGCTTCGTACTGCGCCTCGCCGGTCACGGTATAGAGGGCATAGGCCGTGCCCATCGCCTCGACGATTGGCCAGCGCACGCGTTCGCGCACGATAGGCTTGCCGTCCCAGCCCACGGAGTAGACAAAGCCGTCCGCCCCGTCGGGTGCCCAGGCGTCGCGAATAGTGGCGTGAAACAGGCCTTTCGCATCTTCCAGCAGCCACTCCGGCGGGGTTTCAAAGCGGGCTTCCAGCGCGGCGCGCAGGTGCAGCATCAGGCGGCCCCACTCGATCCAGTGCCCCGGCGTGCCGCCGTAGGCGCGGAAGCGGTGGGCAGGGTTATCGATGTTGTAATCGCGGATTGGGTTCCAGCTGGTGTCGAAATGCTCGTTAACGCGGTACTCCCCTTTGCGCGCCACGTCGTGAATAATCACCGAGGCGATGCGCAGGGCGCGGTCGAGCCATTTCCGGTCGTGGGTCACGTCATAGACGATGAGGAAGGCTTCCACGGCGTGCATATTGGCGTTACCGCCGCGGTAATCTTCCGTTTTGCTGAAGGCTTCGTCCCAGGACTCCAGGCACATCTGCTCCTGTTCGCTCCAGAAGTAGCGCTCAATCACCTCGATGGCATCGTCCAGCAGCTTGCGTGCCTCGGGGTGGCCGGTGGTCACGGCGCTCGCCGCGCCCAGCAGGACGAAGAAGTGCTGATAGCCCTGCTTGGACGCATCAATCACGCCTTCATCGTTTACGCAGGCGTACCAGCCGCCGTGCTGTTTATCGCGCAGCGGACCGTTCAGGGCATTAATGCCGTGCTCAACCAGGGCGTACGCGCCGGGGCGCCCCATGTTCGCCGCCACCGCGTAAACGTGCAGCATGCGGGCGGTGATCCACAGATGGGTGCCCATATCGCTGCGCACCTGCCCGTTATTGCCCAGCCAGCCAAAGCCGGTCGGTACGGCGGCGTTTTTACCGAAATCGAGAATGCGGTCGGTCTCTTGTTCGAGCCAGCGGTTATGGCTCAGGGTGTTAAACCATTTCATGTTCGGGTCCTTTCTTAACGGCGAGCCATCATTTCGTCGACGATCTCACCCAGACGCTGAAGTTTTGGCACGGAAATATCACGCAGCATCATCTCGGTGTCCGGCAGGCCAATCACCGATGACCAGACGGCGCGACCGGCTAAAAAGCCCGATGCCCCCGCCTGCATGGCGACGCTTACGGCACGCGGGAATAACTTATCGTCCACGCCGGAGGAGAGGATCACCCACGGCATGGCGATGTTCTCGTTCAGCTTCTGCGAGGCCGTCAGTAGCTCGTGCTGCGTGCCCTTACCAAACAGCGGCATTTCCACTTTGTAGAGGTCGGCACCGCTGTCGCCCAGCTCTTTGGCCGCATCGATAATCGCCTGCTCGCGGTCAAACGCGGCGGCGCGGCGCGGGGGACGCACCACCGGCTCGATAATGCTCAACAGCCCGTTGTCGTGGCACAGCGTATTGAACGCTTTCACCATTTCCAGGCGCTGCTGCGGATCTTCATCGCTGCGCCACAGCACCAGCAGCTTCAGCGCCTTACCGCCATCGCGTTTGACCGCCTGCGCGTCGACGTTCTTGTCGATCACCACGCTGTCGACCGGAATGCCGTTCCCCGGAATAAACTCGTCGGCGGCGACAATCATTGCGCAGCTTTTGGCCACGGCCTGCTGCTCGACAATCTGGCGGTAGCAGAACTGCTGGTCGACGAGGATCGCAGAGGCGTACGGCGACAGAATTTTCGCCGCATTGACCTTGAAATCCGTCAGGTGCTGGTCGGTTACCGGCACCGGCGCGCCTGCGGCAGCAAACATCAGGCGCATCGCTTCGCGCTGATCCACGGCCAGCATCGCAAAACCGCCGGAAGGTCGGGTGATATCTTTCAGGGTGTACATCGTCATTCCTCAGTCCTTTCGTATCAGTGTGTTTTCTTCAGCCCGGCAGATGCGCGAACCTGTTCAAGAATGGCTGTCCAGTCTTCGCGCCCGCGCCCGGCGGCGCGTGCCTGGTTGTAAACTTCGCGGGAAGCCGCGCCCAGCGGCATCGGAACGTGGAGCTGGTTGGCTACGTCCAGGGCGATCCCCAGATCTTTATGTGCAAGGTCGATCATGAAGGCGGGAGAAAGATCCCCTTTCAGCACCTTGTTCGGCCATGACGTGGTGAAGTGGCCTTTACCCGCCGGCGTGCCGCTCATCACCTTGAGCGCCACGTCAAAGGAGAGGCCAAGCGCTTCGCACAGTACGGCGGCTTCGGCGGAAAGGGCGTTCAGGGCGATGCTCATGTAGTTATTGATGAGCTTCACGCGGATGCCCATTCCCGGCCCGCCGGCGTTAATCAGTTCATTGCCCATCGCCATTAAAACGGGGGTGGCGCGCTCAACCTGCTGCGCCGTACCACCCGCCAGCAGAAGCAGCGTACCGGCGATGGCATGATCAGAGGTGCGTCCGACGGGCACGTCCATCAGGCTGAAGCCTTGCTCAGCCATGTCGCGGATCAGTGCGTCGGTTTGCAGCGGGTGAATGGTGGACATATCAATGACCAGCGCGTCGCGGGATAACCCTTCGCACACGCCGTGCTCGCCGAAAAGAACGCTGCGCACCAGGTCGCCGTTTGGCAGCATAGTGATCACGAATTCGGCATCCGTTGCTGCCTGTGCGGGCGTAGCCGCCGCCCGGGCGCCGCTCTCTACCAGCGCCTGAACCGCCTGCGGGTTCACATCAAAAACGTTAAGCTGGTGGCCCTGTTTCAACAGATTCTTCGCCATGGGCGCGCCCATCTGTCCTAAGCCAATAAATGCGATTGCTGACATGCCTCTCTCCTGTCACATCGTGTCAATTTTTGCGCGTTTGTGGTGTCTGTTTTTGATCGTATTTGTAATTTATAGTCAAAAAATTGACACGGGTCACTTTTTAAACATTTGGTGAAATTAAAATGAAGGCATCAGAAATCGCAGAAGGAATCACCATGACTCGCATCGTTTGTGTCGGCATTACCGTGCTGGATCGCATCTGGTATCTCGATGATTTACCGAAAGAAGGTGGGAAATATGTCGCAAAAGACTATACGGAAGTGGGCGGCGGCCCGGCGGCAACGGCGGCAGTGGCAGCCGCGAAACTGGGGGCGGAAGTGGATTTTATTGGTCGGGTGGGAGACGACGATACCGGCAGACGGCTGCTCGCGGAGCTGGAATCCCTGGGGGTGAACACCCGCTATACGCGCATAGTTAAGGGAGCCCGATCGTCGCAATCGGCGGTGCTGGTGGACGCAAGCGGAGAGCGCGTTATTGCCAACTACCCCAGCCCCGATCTCCCTGCGGCGGCAGACTGGCTGCATGAAATCGACTTCTCTCAGTGGGACATTGTCTTAGCCGACGTGCGCTGGCATGACGGGGCAAAACAGGCATTTACCCTGGCCCGCCAGCAGGGCGTACCGACGCTGCTGGATGCGGATGTCACCCCGCAGGACATCGCGGATCTGATTGCCTTAAGCGACCACGCGGCCTTCTCCGCGCCAGGACTGCGGCGTTTAACGCAGCTGGATGAAACCGAAAACGCGCTGAAGAAAGCACAAACGCTCACAAATGGACATGTGTATGTTACGCAGGGGCGAGACGGCTGTTTCTGGCTGGAAAACGACACGCTATGTCATCAGCCTGGTTTTGAAGTGAACGTCATTGATACCACCGGGGCGGGCGACGTGTTCCACGGTGCGCTGGCGGTCAGCCTGGGGCAGAAATTACCCGCCGCAGACGCCGTGCGTTTTGCCAGCGCCGTCGCAGCACTGAAATGTACAAAGCCCGGCGGGCGCGCGGGT
Organism: Enterobacter cloacae complex sp. IR5441; assembly: GCF_049238215.1. Classification (NCBI taxonomy): domain Bacteria; kingdom Pseudomonadati; phylum Pseudomonadota; class Gammaproteobacteria; order Enterobacterales; family Enterobacteriaceae; genus Enterobacter; species Enterobacter cloacae complex sp. IR5441. The sequence continues at coordinate 87,787 of NZ_JBMKIA010000014.1, read as the reverse complement.
ATACCCGACTGTGATCAAACCCGCTCTTTTTTGTCACTTTTTGTATAAAATGCGGGGCGTGATGGTTTTCAGAGGACAGCCCATGAGCCTTACCGAACTGACCGGCAACCCGCGTCACGATCAGCTGCTGACGCTGATTGCCGATCGCGGCTATATGAACATTGATGAACTGGCGCAGCTGCTGGATGTCTCCACGCAAACCGTGCGCCGGGATATCCGTAAGCTCAGCGAGCAGGGGCTGATCACCCGTCATCACGGCGGCGCGGGCAGGGCATCCAGCGTGGTCAACACGGCGTTCGAACAGCGTGAAGTCTCGCTTACCGAAGAGAAACGGGCGATTGCCGAAGCGATTGCGGACTATATTCCCGACGGTTCGACCATTTTTATCACCATCGGGACGACCGTGGAGCACGTTGCCCGGGCACTGCTTAACCATAATCATCTGCGCATTATCACTAACAGCCTGAGGGTGGCACACATTCTTTATAAGAATCCGCGCTTTGAGGTGATGGTGCCCGGCGGTACGCTGCGCCCGCATAACGGCGGCATTATCGGTCCTGCGGCAACGGCGTTCGTGTCAGGATTTCGCGCAGATTACCTGGTCACCAGCGTCGGGGCGATAGAGCACGATGGCGCGATGATGGAATTTGACGTTAACGAAGCCAGCGTGGTGAAAACCATGATCGCTCACTCCCGTCACATTTTACTGGCGGCCGATCATACGAAATACCACGCCTCCGCGGCGGTTGAAATTGGCAACGTGGCGCAGGCGACGGCGCTGTTCACCGATGAGCTGCCCGGCCCGGCGCTGCAAAATCACCTCAAATCCAGCAAGGTTGAGGTTGTCGAAGTCAATTCCGGAGAAGAGCAGCAGGCTGGCTGAAAATCCTATGGCCCGATATTGCGATTCGGGCCTTTCCTTTCTCTAAGCTGAATCTGGCGCATAGCTAAAGTTTCTCTTTCCCGCTACAGTTACTTTTCCACGGCGAAAGGAGATAAACATGCTTTATATCTTTGACTTAGGAAATGTAATCGTCGATATCGATTTTAACCGGGTGCTGGGCGCATGGAGCGATTTTAGCCGTGTTCCGCTGGCGACGTTAAAGCAGAATTTCGCGATGGGTGAGACTTTCCATCTGCACGAGCGCGGTGAGATCAGCGATGAAGCGTTCGCAGAGCGTTTCTGTCAGGAAATGGGTCTCTCGTTAAGCTACGAGCAGTTTTCCCACGGCTGGCAGGCCATATTTGTCGCGATCCGCCCCGAAGTGATCGACATCATGCACAAGCTGCGCGAGCAGGGGCATCGTGTCGTCGTCCTGTCGAATACCAACCGCCTGCATACCACCTTCTGGCCGGATGAATACCCGGAAATCCACGCGGCGGCAGATAAGGTGTATCTCTCCCAGGAGATGGGGATGCGTAAACCTGAGGCGCGCATCTATCAGGCGGTATTGCAGGAAGAAGGATTCACGGCGGCGGATGCGGTCTTTTTTGACGACAACGCCGATAATATAGAAGGGGCTAATCAGTTAGGTATCACCTCCATTCTGGTGACCGGAAAAGAGACGATACCGAACTACTTTGCGAAGCAGTTATGCTAAAAACCGTTCATCAAAAAGCCAATCACCACACGCGCCCGCTGAGGGCGTGGCTGAAACTCCTCTGGCATCGCATTGACGAGGACAACATGACCACGCTGGCGGGCAATCTCGCTTACGTGTCCTTGCTCTCGCTGGTGCCGCTGGTGGCGGTGATTTTTGCGCTTTTTTCGGCGTTTCCGATGTTTGCCGATGTGAGCATGCAGCTACGCCATTTTGTTTTCGCGAACTTTATTCCTGCCACCGGCGATGTGATCCAGAACTACATTGAACAGTTTGTCGCTAACTCCAGCAAGATGACGGCGGTGGGGGCATGTGGGCTTATTGTTACCGCGCTGCTGCTGATGTACTCCATCGACAGTGCGCTCAACACCATCTGGCGGAGCAAAAAAGTCCGCCCGAAGGTTTACTCCTTTGCCGTCTACTGGATGATTTTAACCCTTGGCCCATTGCTGGCGGGGGCAAGCCTGGCGATCAGTTCCTACCTTCTTTCGCTGCGCTGGGCGACCGACTTAAACAGCGTGATCGATAACGTGCTGCGTATCTTCCCGCTGATTTTATCGTGGCTTTCGTTCTGGCTGCTCTACAGCGTGGTACCAACCACGCGCGTACCCAACCGGGATGCCGTGGTGGGTGCGCTGGTCGCGGCGTTGCTCTTTGAGCTGGGCAAGAAAGGATTCGCGCTTTATATCACCATGTTCCCCTCTTATCAGCTGATTTACGGCGTGCTGGCGGTGATCCCCATTTTGTTTGTCTGGGTCTACTGGACGTGGTGTATCGTCTTGCTTGGCGCCGAAATAACTGTCACTCTCGGGGTCTACCGCGAACTCAAAAAAGCAGCAGAAGCTGAAAAACAACAAGAAGCAGACCAACCATGATTGCATTGATTCAGCGCGTAACCCGTGCCAGCGTCACCGTGGCGGATGAGGTGACGGGTGAAATTGGCCCAGGACTTTTGGTGCTCCTGGGTGTCGAAAAGGATGACGACGAACAAAAAGCCAACCGCTTGTGTGAGCGCGTACTGGGCTACCGCATTTTCAGCGATGCAGAAGGCAAGATGAACCTGAACGTTCAGCAGGCGGGCGGCAGCGTGCTGGTGGTCTCCCAGTTTACGCTGGCCGCGGATACCGAACGCGGCATGCGCCCGAGTTTTTCGAAGGGCGCGGCACCGGATCGCGCAGAAGCCCTTTACGAGTACTTTGTTGAGCGCTGTCGCCAACAGGACATGAATACACAAACCGGACGATTCGCTGCGGATATGCAGGTTTCGCTGGTGAACGATGGCCCCGTCACATTCTGGCTCCAGGTATGAGCCAACTGGCGGCATGGCCGCGGGTAACAAGAGAGAGTACAGCTATGTATCACCTTCGAGTACCGCAAACGGAAGAAGAATTAGACGCTTATTACCATTTCCGCTGGGAAATGCTGCGCAAGCCACTGCATCAACCTAAAGGCTCTGAACGCGACGCCTGGGACGCGATGGCGCACCACCAGATGGTGGTTGATGAAGAGGGCAACCTCGTTGCCGTGGGACGTCTGTATATCAATGCCGACAACGAAGCTTCAATCCGCTTTATGGCCGTTCATCCCTCCGTGCAGGACAAAGGCCTTGGAACGCTGATGGCTATGACGCTGGAATCCGTTGCCCGTCAGGAAGGGGTCAAGCGTGTCACCTGTAGCGCCCGCGAAGATGCCGTTGAGTTCTTTGCCAAGCTTGGTTTCGTGAATCAGGGGGAAATCACCGCCCCGCAAACTACGCCGATTCGTCACTTTTTGATGATCAAACCCATCGCCACGCTGGACGATATTCTCCATCGCGCCGACTGGTGCGGGCAGCTCCAGCAGGCGTGGTATCAGCACATTCCGCTCAGTGAAAAAATGGGTGTGCGTATTCAGCAATATACCGGGCAAAAATTTATTACCACCATGCCGGAAACCGGCAACCAGAACCCGCACCATACCCTGTTTGCCGGCAGCCTGTTTTCACTCGCCACGCTCACCGGCTGGGGACTGATCTGGCTGATGCTGCGCGAACGTCATCTCGGCGGCACCATTATTCTGGCCGATGCCCATATCCGCTACAGCGCCCCGATCAGCGGCAAGCCGAGCGCGGTTGCTGACCTGGGCGCACTGGGCGGCGATCTCGACCGTCTGGCGCGTGGACGTAAAGCACGCGTACAGATGCAGGTGGAGCTGTTCGGCGATGAAACGCCAGGCGCGGTGTTTGAAGGCACCTATATCGTTCTGCCTGCGAAGCCGTATGGCGCGTATGAAGAGGGCGGGAACGAGGAGGAGTAGTCTCCTTTTCACTCTCGCCCGGCATGGTTAATGCGCCAGGCAATATCTCGCATAACGTCTCGCGCTGACTGGCTAATTCCACCCAACTGGAAGAAGCCGTGTATTACACCCCGCCATCGTTGAGCGGTACACTTCACGCCTTGCTCCGTGAGGCGCTGATAAAGCGCCTCGCCTTCGTCGCGTAACGGATCATACTCCGCGGTAACAATATGGACCTTCGGCAGACCGCTAAAGTCGTTGCGCCACAGTGGGCTGACTTCAGGATGTTGACGGTCGGCTCCAGCCAGATACATTTCATAGCCGCTCAAAAGGGTATCGCGAGTAATCACGTAATCCATGCCATTGAGGGTATAGCTTTCAAAACTGGCCGTAGCGTCGAGCATGGGGTAGATAAGAATGAGCTGCGCGGGATCCCAGAGACCTTTGGCCTTAAGCCGCAATGACGTTACCAGCGCAAGATGACCTCCTGCGCTGTCTCCACAAAGTGTAATCCGGTTTTTATCCACACCTAATTGTTCTGCATTTTGCCAGACAAGATCTGCCGCTCTCTCTGCATCGTCATGCGCAGCGGGGAAAGTATGCTCGGGTGCGAGTCTGTACTGAACCGCAATGACCCGGCAGTTACCGTAAAACGCCAGTTGGCGAAGCTGATTATCATGGGTTTCAAACCCACCGCTGACAAAACAACCGCCATGATAGTAGAGGGCACAAGATAACGTTTCAGGGGCATTGAAAGGCGAAAATACCCGAAAGGTCATATCCTCAAGAACAAGCGTTTCAACCTGGACACGCGTTTCTGTTTCCCCGGCTAGCGCTGTGCTGGCGACATATCCGCTTCTCCGGTCATCAATACTTTGCTTTCGCGAGGAAGGTCGTCCTGCGGCAATAAACTCCTGTACCAGCTTATCAATACCCTTTTCCAGTGCCATGATTACGTCCTTTTACTGTGTTTTTATACAGTTTATAGCCTGGTTTACAGCAGATGAAAACAGAGAAATGTTGAGAGGTGCATATTGTGGAAAGCGGCTCGCAAAATCGATCATTCCCTAAAAAACGTCCTTTCACCCTAAATTGATAAAGAGTATTTTGCCTGAAAATTAACCAAAGATGATATACTAAGGTGATATATGAGCGTTTTGGCGGAACTTGATATGGGCAGAATACTTATCGATTTGTCTGATGACGTGATTCAACGTTTGGATAATCTCAAGCAATTGCGAAATCAACCACGTGCTGAACTGCTTCGGGAAGCGATAGAACTGTATCTCGACCAGCAGAGTTCTTCTGTTATCCGAAATGCGCTTGGTCTGTGGGGAGACAGAAAAGAGGACGGGCTTGAGTATGAACGCAAGCTGCGTGAGGAGTGGTAATCATGGAGCACATGGCAGTGTTTGATACCAATATTCTCATTGATCTCTTCAACAACCGTGTTGAAGCTGCGGATGCGATTGAGCATACCGCGTCGCATCGTGCCATCAGCTTAATTACCTGGATGGAAGTAATGGTGGGCGCTCGCAGGCATGGTCATGAAGCGAAAACGGCAGCCGTTATGGGCGCTTTTGAAATTATTGATGTGTCTCGGGATATTGCGGAAAGAAGCGTTTTACTACGTGAGAAGCATGGAATGAAACTGCCTGATGCTATCATTCTGGCCACAGCGCAGAGCAGAAAATGTCCGTTGATTTCTCGCAACACGAAAGATTTTGCGGGTATTGACGAGGTCCTTACGCCTTACCAGGTGTAGGCCGGGCAAGCTCGCGCCGCCCGGCACTCTCACAGGAGATTACTCCCCTTCACCCGGGAACAGGAACGGGTTGATCGAGCTGCGGGCAAAGCCCTCCTGCTCCATCTTCGCGTCCAGAATCAGCGAGGCGAGATCGTCGGCCACGGCTTCGACTTTCGGGTCTTTTTCCTGATACAGAATCTTCAGGTAGGTCCCGCAGTCGCCGCAGCTCTCCGCTTTCACCGCCGCGTCTTCATTTTCCAGCGACCAGTAGTTCAGATCGCGGGTCTGTTCGCAGTTGCTGCACTTGATGCGCACCACGTGCCACTCGGTTTCACACAGGTTGCAGTGCAGGTAGCGCAGCCCCTGAGTGGTGCCGATTTGCACCATGCTGGAGACCGGCATTGAACCACACACCGGGCAGAACTGGCGCGCTTCGCCGTATTCGGCGCGGGCTTTACCTGGAATCAGGCTCGCCATTTGCGCCCAGTAGAGCGACAGCGCAGCCCAGATGAACGGCGCTTTATCGCTGCTCACCAGTGAGAAGTCGGAAGCAAACAGCGCGCTCGCCATCTCTTCCAGCTCCTGATCGGAGGCTTTTTCCAGGTTCTCAATGACTGCCAGCGCCGTGCCGCTCATCTCGGGCTTCAGCTCGGCGATCAGGGAATGCAGCAGCTTATGCCAGTGCTTGTCGCGCGGCAGGACGTGAATATCCAGCGGCGGTTTGCCCTGCTCATTGGCTTCCTTGATGCGTGCGGTCAGGTCCATTTGCAGCGGATGGTCGTACAGCACCACTTCCTGCGCATGGGCGACCAGCGCGGCAAAACGCAGAAAATCGCCCAGCGGGTTGTTCTCTGCCAGCTCGCGCAGACGCTCTGCGCGGCGGTTGTAGAGGTTCTTGAGTCTGGGGAATAACAACGGCGGAATATACTCCGCCGTACGTTTCTCGCTCGACCCCAGCTCATCTTGCGGGATTATGCGAATACTCATTCAGATGACTTTTCCTGTTTCTGGCGGACTTCTCGGTACCAGCGCGGGTGATGTTTCTTCGCCCACGTTTTGGTGACCCAGCCTTCCACCATCGCGGTAATGGTGCCTTTCACCCAGAGGGCGGCGTAAATATGCACCATGATAACCACAATTAACGCCACTGCGGCAAATGAATGCAGCATCAGCGCGAATCGGATCACCGGGATTGAGAAAGCAGGCGCAAAGTACGGACGCCAGATGATCACGCCGCTCACCAGCAACAGGACCAGGAAGATAATCGCCGCCCAGAATACGCATTTCTGGCCGAAGTTATAACGCCCGGTATCACCCACTTCCTCGTTGACGACGATCTTACGAATATTCTTCGCCCAAAAGATATCATCCCGATTGATTAGGTTATGGTGCCAGTAACGGAAAAACATGATGATGAACGACGCGAACATGATGACGCCCACAAACGGGTGCAGTATACGCGCCAGCTGTGGTGTCCCCATGATCTGCATCAGCCAGTTGAAGGACGGGAAGAAGAACCCCAGCCCGCTTATCGCCGCCAGCATGAAGCAGAAGGCGGTGACCCAGTGGTTGATGCGTTCCGGCGCGGTGTAGCGCACGATGGTGTCACGTTTTCTCATTTGCGCACCTCGTCTTTCTCTTCATGCAGGTTGTCGTCTTCCTCTTCCGCACGGTTCGGACCAACGCCGACGTAGTGGAAGATGCTCGCTGCGAAGGTGGCCGCAAAACCGACCGCGGCCAGCGGTTTCCAGATGCCTTTCCAGAACTTCACGGTCGCGCTGATTTCCGGGTTCTCCGGCAGGCCGTGATACAGGTTCGGCTTGTCGGCGTGGTGCAGCACGTACATCACGTGCGTACCGCCAACCCCGGCCGGATCGTACAGGCCCGCGTTATCGTAACCACGAGTTTTCAGCTCGCCCACGCGCTCTGCCGCCAGCGTTTTCATATCCTCTTTGGAGCCAAAGTGGATAGCGCCAGTTGGACAGGTCTTCACGCACGCTGGCTCCTGGCCGACATTTACGCGGTCAACGCACAGCGTACATTTGTAGACGCGGTTGTCTTCCGGGTTCAGGCGCGGCACGTCAAACGGACAACCCGCGATGCAATAGCCGCAGCCAATACACTGCTCGGACTGGAAGTCGACGATGCCGTTGGCATACTGAATGATAGCCCCTTCTGACGGACACGCCTTCAGGCAGCCCGGATCCGCACAGTGCATACAGCCATCTTTGCGGATAAGCCATTCCAGTTTGTCGTTCTGCTCCACTTCCGAGAAACGCATTACCGTCCAGGACTTGGCGGTCAGGTCCGCCGGGTTGTCGTACACCCCGACGTTGTGACCCACTTCGTCACGGATGTCGTTCCACTCTGAACAGGCCACCTGACAGGCTTTACAGCCGATACAGGTGGTCACGTCGATAAGCTTCGCCACTTCCTGCTGGTGGTCCCGCGCCTGAGGCGCGGGCGTGAAACCGTTAGTCGCGGAACGACGGATAATGTCTTGAGATTGATAAGCCATAAGTCGTCTCCGTTACACCTTTTCCACGTTCACGAGGAAGGCCTTAAACTCCGGCGTCTGCGTGTTCGCATCACCGACGAACGGCGTCAGGGTGTTCGCAATGAACCCTTTCTTCGCCACGCCCTCATAACCCCAGTGAATTGGGATGCCGATGGTATCCACCTGCTGACCGTGAACGTTCAGCGTGCGAATACGCTTGGTCACCACCGCCTTGGCTTTGATGTAGCCGCGGTTAGAGGAGACCTTCACGGTATCGCCATGGGCAATGCCGAGTTTGTTCGCCAGCTTCTCGCCGATCTCCACAAACTGCTCCGGCTGCGCGATGGCATTCAGCAGCGCGTGCTTGGTCCAGTAGTGGAAGTGCTCGGTCAGACGGTAAGTGGTGCCGACATAAGGGAACTTGTCCTTTTTACCCAGCGCTTCAAAATCGCCTTTGAAGATGCGGGCTGCCGGGTTAGAGACCACGTTCGGGTGCAGCGGGTTAGTACCCAGCGGCGTCTCAAACGGCTCGTAGTGTTCCGGGAACGGACCTTCCGCCATCTTATCGATAGCAAACAGGCGCCCCATCCCTTCAGGCTGCATGATAAACGGCCCGACATCGCTGCCCGGTGCGGCAGTGCTGTAGTCCGGAATATCCACGCCGCCCCATTTCGCGCCGTCCCACTTCAGTAGCTGACGCTTCGGATCCCACGGGTTGCCTTGCGGGTCAGCAGAGGCGCGGTTATAGAGGATGCGGCGGTTAAGCGGCCACGCCCATGCCCAGCCCAGCGTATTGCCGAGGCCCGACGGGTCGGCGTTATCGCGGTTGGCCATCTGGTTGCCTTTCGGCGTCCAGCTACCGGCAAAGATCCAGCAGCCGCTGGAGGTCGTACCGTCATCGCGCAGGTGCGCAAAGGTACTGAGCTGATCGCCTTTCTTCGCCAGCACCGCACCGGTCGCCGGGTCGATAACGTCCGCCAGCGCCTTACCGTTGCTCTCCATCGCCACTTCTTCCGGAGACGGATTCTCTGGCGTCGAGTAGTTCCAGGTCATGTTCAGCACCGGCTCAGGCGTTGCGCCGCCTTCAGCCGCGTACATTTTACGCAGACGTAAGAAGATACCGGCCAGGATCTCGCCGTCGTTCAAGGCGATGCCCGGGGCATCCGCGCCTTTCCAGTGCCACTGCAACCAGCGGCCGGAGTTGACGATAGACCCGTTCTCTTCCGCGAAGCAGGTAGACGGCAGACGGAACACTTCGGTCTGAATCTTCGACGGATCGACATCGTTCGACTCACCGTGGTTCTGCCAGAACGTCGACGTTTCGGTATTGAGCGGGTCAATCGTCACCAGGAACTTCAGCTTCGACAGAGACTCGACAACCTTGTTCTTGTTCGGGAACGACGCCACCGGGTTAAAGCCCTGGCAGATATAGCCGTTGACCTGGCCCTGGTGCATCATTTCGAAGTACTGAAGTACGTCGTAACCTTTGTCCCACTTCGGCAGCCAGTCAAAGCCCCAGCTGTTTTCCGCCGTCGCCTTGTCGCCGTAGAAGGCTTTCATCAGCGAGACGAAGAACTTCGGATAGTTGCCCCAGTAGTTCACCTGGCCTTCGAGCAGCGGTTTTGGCGTGCTGGCCGTCAGGTAGGTTTGCAGATCGGTCTGTTTCTCGCTCGGCAGGTTCATGTAACCCGTCAGGCTCTGAGACAGCAGGCCGAGGTCGGTCAGACCCTGAATGTTGGAGTGACCGCGCAGGGCGTTCACGCCGCCGCCTGCCATCCCCATGTTGCCGAGGAGCAGCTGAACCATCGCCATGGTGCGGATGTTCTGCGCGCCGATGGAGTGCTGCGTCCAGCCGAGCGCATACAGGAACGACGCGGTTTTATCTTTCGCGCTGGTTTCCGCTATCAGCTCGCACACCTTCAGGAAGTCCGCCTTCGGCGTCCCACAGATGTTTTCGACAACCTCCGGCGTATAGCGGGACACGTGCTCTTTCAGCAGGTTCCACACGCAGCGCGGGTGTTGCAGGGTGGTGTCGCGCTTCGCAAAGCCGTTTTCGTCCAGCTCGTAGTTCCAGCTGGTTTTGTCATATTTACGTTTTTCGGCGTCATAACCGCTGAACAGGCCATCTTCGAAGTGGTAATCCTCACGCACGATCAGGCTGGCGTTGGTATAGGCTTCGGTGTACTCGCGGTTATATTTTTCGTTGGTCATCAGGTACAGCAATACGCCTGACAGGAAAGTGATGTCAGTACCTGAACGAATAGGGGTGTAGAAATCCGCCACTGACGCTGTACGCGTAAAGCGGGGATCGATCACAATCAGCTTCGCGCCGTTGTGGATTTTGGCTTCCATCGCCCAGCGGAACCCGACAGGGTGCGCTTCAGCGGCGTTACCGCCCATCACCACAATGAGGTTGGCGTTTTTGATGTCGACCCAGTGGTTGGTCATCGCACCGCGACCAAATGTTGGAGCAAGACTTGCTACCGTTGGTCCGTGTCAGACACGCGCCTGGTTGTCGACCGCGAGCATACCGAGTGCGCGCGTAAATTTCTGGGTTAAATAGCCGGTTTCGTTACTGGACGCTGAAGCACACAGCATGCCGGTGGAGAGCCAGCGGTTAACGGTGGTGCCTTCGGCATTCTTCGCGATAAAGTTGGCATCGCGGTCTTCTTTCATCAGCTTAGCGATGCGATCGAACGCTTCCTCCCAGCTGATTTGCTGCCATTTGTCAGAGCCGGGAGCGCGATACTCAGGAAACTTCAGGCGGCTTTCGGAGTGGATAAAATCTACCAGACCGGCCCCTTTCGGACACAGCGCACCACGGTTGACCGGGTGGTCCGGATCGCCTTCGATGTGGAAAATGGATGCTTTGGCGTTTTTCGCACCGTCGCCGAGGCTATACATTAACAGCCCACAGCCGACGGAGCAGTACGTACAGGTGTTACGGGTTTCGCGGGTGCGCAGCAGTTTATACTGCCGTGTTTCCGCCAGCGCTACACCGGGCGCAAAGCCCAGTGCCGCCGCCGTGGTGCCTGCCATACCGCCAGCGCAGATCTTAAAGAACTGCCTTCTGCTGACCTGCATGGGTCACTCCTTGGTTCATTACGACATTGCTATGTAGTTTTACTTTGCGGTTGAGAATTAACCGCAAAGGAGAAAAATTTGCATTAATCCCTCATTTCTCCGAGGGATAAGCCCAGAATACCACAATGTCGGTACGCCTGTTCTAACGGGGTTAAAACAAAGTGAACGTATTATCACGGCATTGATTATAAAATGTGATATCAATCACATTTTATCCTGTGCATGTTAAAGAGGTGTAGCAGCTGATCGGTTGCACCCCTCCGTATTGAGTAGGAGAATGGTTGCTGAAAAGTTGATCCATACTATGCGTAAGGCCTGCCGTTTGTGTTGCAATAGCAGGCTCACTTCCGTGGTTGTTCAGGAATACCGTTGTGTCTAAACAAAACCGTGCTGCCCACGTGTCGCCACTGCCTGCGGGCATTGTGGAACTGTCGGTACACAGACCGCCTCACATTTCACATGCCACGCCGGATTTTCTGGCGGAAGAGGTCCCCGTTGCCCTGGTTTACAACGGGATTTCGCATGTGGTGATGATGGCTTCGCCGAAAGATCTGGAACTGTTCGCCATAGGTTTTTCCCTCTCGGAAGGCATCATTGCGCATCCGCAGGAGATCTACGGTATGGATGTGGTTCAGGCCTGTAATGGCCTTGAAGTACAAATCGAACTCTCCAGTCGTCGCTTTATGGGGCTGAAAGAGCGCCGCCGGGCGCTGGCCGGACGCACCGGCTGCGGCGTGTGTGGCGTTGAACAGCTTAACGATATCGGTAAGCCCGTCGCGCCGCTGCCGTTTACCCAGACTTTCAACCTCGGTAACCTCGACAAAGCCCTGGAGCACCTCAATGATGTCCAGCCCATAGGTCAGCTGAGCGGCTGTACACATGCTGCGGCGTGGTTGCTCCCGTCGGGCGAGATCGTCGGAGGTCATGAAGATGTGGGCCGCCATGTGGCGCTGGATAAGCTGCTGGGCCGTCGCGCGCGTGAAGATGCCGTCTGGCAGCAAGGGGCCGCGCTCGTTTCCAGCCGCGCCAGCTATGAAATGGTGCAGAAAGCGGCCATGTGCGGCGTGGAGATCCTGTTTGCGGTGTCGGCTGCGACAACGCTGGCGGTCGAAGTGGCAGAACGCTGCAACCTGACGCTGGTGGGGTTCTGCAAGCCGGGCAGGGCGACAATTTACACCCATCCGCAGCGATTAATTGTTAATCAGTAATTTTGAATGAGTATCGCAAAACCTTCCGCTTTTAGTTGTTCATGATGAGGGCTAGTATTTGTCTCATCAAGGCACGGTGCCTTATCTAAACAACTTAACGAAAAGGTTTATCTCATGAAAAGCATCAAAACTTTTGTCGCTTTAATCGCTCTGGCTACTTCTTTCGGTTCTTTCGCTGCGCAGACTGTGACTGCATCCGCCTCTACGCTGGATGGTGCAGAAGCTAAAATCGCCGCACAGGCTCAGGAAGCGGGCGCGTCATCCTACAAAATTACCCAGGCATTCACCGGTAACCGCGTACACATGACCGCTGAACTGAACAAATAAGTCATATAGCCGCTGTCCCTTGCTTTTCGGAGCAGGGACAGGTTTCATTCTTCTTCCTTCTGCTTAATTTTCTTTTGACTCCTCCCAAAACAGTCATATCCTCCTGGATAAACCTTATTAACTAAATAAAATAAGTAAGAATCCGCTTTTTAATGTGACTTTTGTTTAAAAAACAACAATCCCATAAGTATATTAAATAAATGGTCTGGCCAGTTGATTCCTTGTATTTATTCAATGAATGTTTTTGGCGGTTGCATTCGGTTATTTTAAGTTTCATATATAAAATATTTATTATTGATCTTGAGATTTAAGGAATTCCTCAGGCTCTAATCCTAAAACGTTTTGGGGTTATTGATCTGAGCTATCTGTAATGCTACTTTCTAAAACAATGTTTAGTAGTACCCCCTTAGGCCAAATATTAATTATTTGGCATATTTTGTATTTCACTTTTATAAGGAAATTAAATGAACGCGATGTTTAAAAAAGGAATGCTGGCGTCCGCGCTGGCTGTCGTGGCGTCCTCTGCTCTGGCAGCTTCCAGTGTTGATATTCAGGTGACGGGTAAAATCGTCCCCTCTTCCTGTACGCCTACATTTATTAGCGGTGGTGGTATTGCCGATTATGGCACGATAAGTGCGTCTTCACTGAATTCCACTTCGGCTACACCATTGGCGGATGTTAAAATTATTCCTGTTTCCATTACCTGTGAAGAGGCCACCCGCATTGCAGTAACGTTTAATGATGCCCATGCAGACTCAGGACCAACTCAAGTTTTGCCGACCAGTTTTATTGATACGGAATTTGGGAGAGAGGCGTACCAAACCGCCGGGCTGGGTATGTACAATGGTAAGAAAATTGGTGCCTACTCATTAGGGATTCAGCTTACGAAAGGCGCTGTCACGAACGACGCAGGCGATGAACTGTATCCTACTGCATCGCGCGATAACGGAACAACGTGGGCAACAACAGGCGGACAGCGCTATTTAAAAGTAAACACAGACAAAAGCGAATTATATTCCTTCAGTGACACATTGGGCGGCACGCCTGTCGCACAAACCAAGGTTAACTTTAATGTGGGTGTCGCCGCGATGATTAACCCAACCGATGATTTAAATATCACGGATGAAGCCACCCTGGACGGCTTAACCAACGTTGAGCTGGTTTATCTGTAATCGCACCCGCGCATCATGAAATACCTGACACCCCACTCCGGCGGGGTGTCATTACCAATATTAATGGACTAATATTATGCTGCTTTTAAAGAGAACGCTGATCTGTGCCTGCCTGCTGGCCTCATTCAACGGTATGGCTGCCGGGATGGTGCCGGATACCTCGCTGCTTATTGTCAATGAAGACAAGCAGGGGGCCAGCATGGATGTTAAAAACACGGATGCTGAAGCACAGCTGCTGTACACCAAAATTATTGATCTCCCGGACGACCCCAAGCCGGGCCTGTTTGCCACGCAGCCGGTTGTGCGCGTAGATGCGGGTAAAACCCAGCGCGTACGTTTTGTGCTGAAAAGCAGCGCTGAGCCGCTGAAGGTGGAACATTTCAAGCGTGTCATTTTTACCGCTATCCCTCAGCGTGAAAAAAATAAAGTTAAAGTGGTGTTTAGCCAGAACCTTCCCGTCATTATTCACCCGGCTGGCCTGGCGGTAAATATTGAACCCTGGAAGGCACTCACCTGGCAGATAAAAAATGGCAATGTCACGGTTGAGAATAATACGCCTTATGTCGTCCGACTGGAGCAAAAGGTGAAATTAATGGCCTCGGGTACGATCGCGACATTAGCTAAGACTTACATTCTTCCTGGCGAAAAAATGATGGCCAGCGCCCCAGCCAAAATATCAGCATCCGAAAAACAAATCGAAATCTATCCGGCAACGCGTTATGGCTACAAGGCAGGGAATTATATCGCCGACCTTCAGCAATAAAATCACTTAACAAACATGGAGTAGTTATGTTAAACGGTTCCTGTAAAAAGGGAATGCTCGTGTTTTGCCTTAGCGTGCTGGCATTTAATATTCGGGCTGAGATTTCCTCTAATGCGAATGAATCTCTGGAACTGGCGCGAGCCATATTTGACAGCGATGCTTTAAAAAATAACGGGCTTGATCCGGCCATTGCGGATTACTATTCCCTCACTCCCCGTTTTACCCCTGGCTACCATAATGTGACGGTTAATATTAATGGTAAGCAGCGCAATATTATGCCCGTGAAATTTGATGAGGAAGGAACGCCCTGTATTGATAAAGCGTTTCTGGAAAACGCGGGCCTGATTAAACAGACGAAAAGAGGCACCTGCCCGAAGATTTATCACTACTGGTCCGGATCAACGATTCAGACTTCGCCGGATATTGATGAAATATCGGTTGTTGTACCGCCTGAAGCGATCGACCCTGATTATGGCCGACAGTTCGCCGAGGTGCGTGGCGGACGTGCAGCCATGCTGAATTACTCCATGTTTGGCACCCATAATCACTATGATGATGAGAACGCTGACCGTTTCCAGTCGACCTTTGAAATGGGCTTTAATGCCGGAGACTGGATTGTGCGCAGCACGCAGTTCATTAGCGACGGCAGCGATCAGGATTTTGAGGTTGACTCCCTCTACACCTATGCCCAGCGTACCTTTACCGATTATGGCGTGATGGTGCAGGGTGGCCAGATTAACATCGCCAACAGCCGCTTCAGTATTCCGGGAATTTACGGGGTCCAGATGATGCCGGATACCGCACTCACTCCTCAGGTGGGGACGGGCGTCGAAGTCAGCGGTATTGCCCGTAATCCGCAGGCGCGCGTCGATATCCGCCAGGGCGGACAGCTTATTTACTCAACGCTGGTTCCTGCCGGTCCGTTCAACCTGGATGACGTGCCGCTGGCGAACCTCAACACCGACCTGAACGTAACGGTCACCGAGACTGACGGCAGCGAAAACCGATTCACTGTCTCGGCAAGTACGTTCCGCAGCAATCATATAGGCCGTGCCCCGGGCTTTACGCTGGCTATGGGCCGCGTTGAAGACATGGACTCACGCTTTGAAAATCCGTGGGTGGTGTCCGCCAACAACGGCTGGTCTGTCAATAAGCGTGTCAATTTCCTGGCCGGTATGGTGATGGCGGATAACCACTATTATGGCTTCTCCGGCAACCTCGATACCATACCGATGCAGAACCTGTATGCCTCGTTGGGTTTTCTGGCGTCAATAGACAACCAGACGCAAACTGACGGCAACAAAACGACGCTGGATCTGGGTTACTCCCTGCCGTGGGGCATTGGGCTTTCGCTGGGCGGTAGCTATGGCACACCGGACTATCGCGAGATGGCGGAACTTTACGGCGACGATGACGATATGTCGCAAACCAAATACGACACCAGCGTCGGTATCAACTGGTCGAGTACCACGCTGGGCCGCTTTTCCCTCAGCTATTATCGCAACGAAAGCTGGAACAGCGACTATGACAGTCGCCGGTTTATCTCGTCGTGGTCACAGACCTTTAAATACTTCAACGTGAGCGTGAACTGGGAGTCGGATGTCAGCCGGCACGACAGCAGCGACAACGATCAGTTTTACGTAAACGTGTCGATCCCGCTGGGACGCTCAGGCGTGACAACCAGCTCCTGGTATCGCGAGAGCGAAGGTAAGCGTTCTTACGGCACGCGGGCGATGGGCTCGCTCAACGCTGAGAACCAGTACACGGTGGGGGTCACTCAGGACCAGGAAGAGAACACCACCAGCAGGGACAGCTCGCTGAACAGTAATCTGCATTACACCAACCTGGCGCTGGCGGCAGGAGGAGATAACGACAGCAATACCAATTACTCAGCAGCATTAAGCGGCGGGATTGTCGCCCACAGCGACGGGGTGACCTTCTCGCCTTACCGCGTGACCGATACGTACGCCATTGCCAGACTGGATAAACCGGTGGCTGGCATCGAGATAGGTACCCCGCGCGGCGCGGTATGGACCGATAAATGGGGCCAGGCGATTATTCCTGCGCTGTCGCCGTTCCGTGAAAGCACGATTGAGATCAACACGGAAAGCCTGCCAGGCAATCTGGACGTAAGAAATGGCAGAACAGCGATCAAAGCGTCTCACGGCGCTGTGGCGAAGTGGGAGTTTGCGACGTTAAGCCAGCGCCGCGTGCTGCTCAGTATACGCCGTGCGGACGGTACGCCGCTGCCGGAAGGTGTCTCGATTGTGGACGCGGCAGGGGAGTATGTGACGAGTGCGCCAGAAGACGGCGTGATCTTCCTGAACGATATCTCTGCCAGCCAGCAGCTGTATGCGAAGCTGGATGAAGGGCGTTGCAGGCTGACGTACACCCTGCCGGAGGCAGAACCGAATAAATTCTATGAAGAGGTGACAGGGAAATGTCTCTGAATAACGTTCGTCAATACGCGCTGATGCTTATGCTGCTCTGCGGCGCAGCGGGACTTTCGGGAATGGCGCAGGCCGATGACGGCGCCTGTGAAATGATGTCGGCGGTGAAGAAAGTCGATTACGGGCGCTACCGTAAAGAGGATATGCGGC
Organism: Enterobacter cloacae complex sp. IR5441; assembly: GCF_049238215.1. Taxonomy (NCBI): domain Bacteria; kingdom Pseudomonadati; phylum Pseudomonadota; class Gammaproteobacteria; order Enterobacterales; family Enterobacteriaceae; genus Enterobacter; species Enterobacter cloacae complex sp. IR5441. Next base: position 70,514 of record NZ_JBMKIA010000014.1, on the reverse strand, counting down.
AAACGTCCGCTGAACATATTGGCAAAGTGTACAACGGTTATGCTTCTGTGATGCGTGAAGTTCAGGTTTCGGTGCTGTGTCCGGATGTGCGCAAAATGCGCATCTCCGTATACGGGATTGCTCGACAGAACCTGGCGTATCGTTTTACGGACAGCGGCGCGATGAAAATCGAATTCAAAGATGGGCGGGTGGACGGGAACCCCGTGCAGCTGGCCGCGGTCGATATTGGCGCGGTAGCCGTTCAGGGAGGCGCTTCTCAGGTGACGCTGAAGCCGGAAAAAGCGCTGGCGGCGGTAAACGGTACAGAAGTGGCGGGCGAGCAGTTTGTCGCCACCATGATGATCACGACCTATCTCTCTGACAAGGCGTTTAGCGTTACTAACACCACGGATTTTGAAGAAACGCTGACGCTTAACGTCGATACGCTTCCTGCGCATTAACCCCTCAGATGCCCGGCAGCGCTGTTCTGTCGGGCATTTTTCTTAGTGGATCCCCGCCAGACGCAGCAGCGCCGTCACCACCGCCGCCGCGACGATCACCACAATTAACGGCATTTTGCGCCAGGCCAGAAACACCGCGAACCCCACCCCCAGTACGCGCGCCATCCCGGCAAAATGGTCCCCTTCATAAAACGTTGTTGCCAGCGCGACGGAGAACAACAAAACGGTTGCCGCGTCTGAAAGCAGCGCCTGCGACCGTTCAGAAAGCGCCAGCCGGCTACCGAGTTTCGCCCCGCCGAGACGCATCAGATAGGTTCCGGCAGAAAGAATGGCGATGCCGAGAATAAAGACCGTCATGTTTTCCATTATTTTTTCCTCGCGGCAAGGCCGAGCAAAGAGAGCAGCACCGGCAGGCCAACCGGCGCAAACGGTACGGCGGCCAGCGACAACACTGCGCCGCTACAGGCGCGGATCAGCGTGGTACGGTTTTTAAATGCCGGCACCACTAACGCCAGCAGGATCGCCGGGAACACCGCGTCCAGCCCGATGGTTTCCGGGTCTGGCAGCAGCTTGCCGACCATCGCGCCCAGCACCGCCCCCAGCGGCCAGATGATTGCCACGCCCAGGCCGCACAGCCAGTAGGCCGCTTTACGCTGCTCGGCGGTTTTTTGCGACAGGCCGAACACCACACTTTCATCATTCATGATATGACAGCCCAGAAAGCTCAGGCCGCGCTTGCCCACCAGTTCACGCACCGTAACGCCGAACGGCACATGGCGCGCGTTAACCAGTAAACCGGCCGCTGCCGCTGCCAGCGGATTGCCGCCGCTCGCCACGATGCCGATAAACATAAACTCGGATGCGCCTGCCAGCACCGTGAGGGAGAGGACAAACGGCACCCACAGCGGGAAACCGTAGGCCATCGCCAGTGAGCCATAAGACATGCCGACCACGCCCACCGCGAGGCAGACCAGGACGATCGCTTTTATCGTGTCGCCTTTCAGGCAAGAGAGGTGATTCTTCATACCATTTTAGCCATATCGAACGTATTTCCATTATAATGAACGCATCAGAAACGTTTTACAAGACGAACGATTCGTTCGTTATAGAGAGAAAGAGGCCGTTATTATGACGCAGCCAATCAGCGTGATCGCCAAAAGCCTGGTGCGAGAACGCTTGCGAACCGGGCTCTCACTGGCGGAAATTGCCCGCCGTGCCGGGATCGCCAAATCCACGCTTTCTCAACTGGAGTCTGGCAACGGCAATCCTAGCCTGGAAACGCTGTGGTCGCTTTGCGTGGCGCTGGATATTCCTTTTGCCCGGTTACTGGAGCCGCAGCAACCCGTCACGCAGGTGATCCGCCGCGGCGAGGGCACAAAAGTCGTCGCCGGGCAGGCGAACTACGAGGCGATTTTGCTCGCGGCGTGTCCGCCTGGCGCGCGTCGTGATATCTATCTGCTGCTGACTCAGCCGGGGGCAGACCGTATTTCCCAGCCCCATCCGCCTGGTTCGGTTGAGCATATTATCGTGACCCAGGGGCGGGCGATGGTCGGTCTGATCGACGCGGCGGAAGAGCTCGGCCCGGGAGATTACATTTGCTACCCCGCTGACCAGCCGCATATCTTTAAGGCGCTGGAGCCAGATACGCACGCGCTACTGGTGGCGGAACAAAACTAACAAAGATACGGAAAATCATGTCGCTCAAAACCATTGCCAAAGAACTGGGGCTGTCTGTTACCACCGTCAGCCGCGCCCTCAACGGGTATGACGACGTTTCTGCTGAGACGCGCGCCCGCGTGGAAGCGGAGGCCCAGCGCCGTGGCTACCGACCAAATACCTTTGCCCGTCGCCTGAAGATGGGCAAAATCGACGCCGTCGGGCTGGTGTTTCCGGTGCATCCTGTTCCGCTCAATAACAGCGTTTTTATGGACATGGTCGGCGAAATTAGCCACGAACTGGCGCGACATGAGATTGACCTGCTGCTCATCGCTGACGACGATCTGGCGGACAAACACAGCTATATGCGCATGGTGCAGAGCCGACGCGTGGATGCGCTGATTGTGGCGCATACGCTGGATCACGATCCGCGTCTTGAGCAGCTACAGGCCGCCGGGTTCCCGTTCCTGGCGCTCGGCCGCAGCCAGCTCCCGCAGCCGTACGCGTGGTTCGATTTCGACAACTATGCCGGCACATATCAGGCCACCCGCTGGCTGATCGAGAAAGGCCATCAGCGCATTGCGCTGCTGGGAGAAAGCAACAACCAGGCATTCATCACCCAGCGCCGCCAGGGCTACCTGGACGCGCTGCGGGAAGCCGGACTTTCCAGCGAATGGCTGCGCGCCATGCCCCCTTCGCGTCGCGTGGGGTATGCCACCACGCAAGAACTTCTCTCCCTGCCGCAGCCGCCCACGGCCATCATTACCGACTGCAACACCCACGGCGATGGCGCAGCGATGGCCCTGGCGCAGATGGGGCGCTTAACCGGTGAAAATGCCGTTTCGCTGGTGGTCTATGACGGCTTACCGCAGGACAGCATTGTCGATATAGACGTCGCGGCGGTGATCCAGTCTACCCGTCAGGGTGTAGGGAAACAGATTGCCGATATGGTGCGCCAGCTGATTAATGGCGACGACATTGACACCCTTCAGGTGCTCTGGCAGCCAGAATTCTCCCCAGGCCAGACGGCCTGATTAACCAAAAATTTCCAAACCCGATCACAGATCCGAAACGTTTTGGTTTGTATCCGAAACGTTTCGGATCAACACTCAGGACATCCCGATGACAGGAGATGTCTGATGCAAGATTCCATTTTTCGACTTGAAAGCAATACGGTTGACGTGGTGGTAAAAACCCACCCGTTCGCCGAAATTCTCTACTGGGGGCCACACCTTCAGCACTTTTCGCCGCAGGATGTGCTGAGTATTGCGCGCCCGGTTGCTAATGGCAGGCTGGACGTCGACTCCCCCGTCACGCTGATGGCAGAGCTGGGGCATGGGCTGTTTGGCTCGCCGGGCATCGAGGGGCACCGCCAGGGGCTGGACGGATCGCCGGTATTTAAAACCACGCAGGTGCAGCAGGCGTTAAACGCCCTGACAATCACTGCTGAAGACGAGCATGCAGGCCTGCGTCTGACCAGTGAAATAACGCTGGATGCCAGCGGCGTACTGGTGGTGCGTCATGGGTTAACCAACCTGAAAATGCAGGCGTGGCAGGTGGATCGATTTGCCGTGACGCTGCCGGTGGCCGAACGCGCGCAGGAGGTGATGGCCTTCCACGGACGCTGGATCAGGGAGTTTCAGCCGCACCGCGTGATGCTTGAACATGACAGCTTTGTGATTGAAAACCGTCGGGGTAAAACCTCCCATGAACATTTCCCGGCGCTGATTTCAGGTACGCCGTCATTCAGTGAAATGCACGGCAACGTCTGGGGTATACATCTGGGCTGGAGTGGTAACCACCGCTTGCGCGCAGAGGCGAAAACCGATGGCCGCCGCTATATGCAGGCCGAAGCGCTCTACCTGCCGGGTGAAATGGCGATTGAAGAGGGGGAAACGCTCTGGACGCCGCGCCTGTATGCCAGCCACTCCCCGCACGGGCTGAACGGCATGAGCCAGCAGTTCCACCGCTACCTGCGCGACAATGTTATCCGCTTCCCGGAAGATAAACCGCGCCCGGTGCACCTCAACACCTGGGAGGGGATCTACTTCAACCACGATCCGGACTACATCATGCGCATGGCCGACGAGGCCGCTGCGCTGGGCGTGGAGCGCTTTATTATCGACGACGGCTGGTTTATAGGCCGCAACGACGACCACGCCGCGCTGGGCGACTGGTATCTGGACAAGAAAAAATACCCGAACGGCCTAAAGCCGGTAATCGATCACGTTAAACAGCTCAGCATGGAGTTTGGTATCTGGGTTGAGCCGGAGATGATTAACCCCGATTCCGATCTGTATCGCGCGCACCCTGACTGGGTGCTAGCGCTGCCGGGCTACGCCCAGGCGACCGGGCGACACCAGCTGGTCCTCAATCTCAATATTCCGCAGGCCTTTGAATATCTGGTCGAACGCATGAGCTGGCTGCTGGGCGAACACGCGGTCGACTACGTGAAATGGGATATGAACCGCGAGCTGGTGCAGCCAGGGCACAAGGGCAAAGCCGCCGCCGACGCCCAGACGCGCCAGTTTTACCGCCTGCTGGACGTGCTGGGCGAGCGCTTCCCGCACATTGAGTTTGAATCCTGCTCGTCGGGTGGCGGGCGTATTGATTACGAAGTGCTGACCCGCAGCCACCGCTTCTGGGCGTCCGATAACAACGACGCGCTGGAGCGCAACACTATCCAGCGCGGCATGAGCTACTTCTTCCCGCCGGAGGTGATGGGGGCGCATATCGGTCATCATAAATGTCACGCCACCTTCCGCCAGCACAGCATTCAGTTCCGCGGGCTAACAGCGCTGTTTGGTCACATGGGGCTGGAGCTGGATCCGCTCACCGTCGATGCGCAGGAGCGTGAAGGCTATCGCCATTACGCCGCGCTGCACAAGCGGTGGCGAGAGGTCATTCATCACGGCACCCAGTGGCGCGTGGATATGCCGGACGCCACCACTCTGGCGCAGGGTATAGTGAGCGAAGATAAGACGCAGGGGCTGTTTTTGGTCAGCCAGCTCGCGATGCCGGATTACACCCTGATGATGCCGCTGCGCATGCCGGGGTTAGACGCCAGCGCGCTGTACCGCATCACGCTGCTCGATCACCCGAACATCCAGATTACGGGCGAGGGCGGGCACACCATGCGTAAGCTGCCGGCGTGGATGAACGCGCCGCAAACGGTAAGCGGTGAGTGGCTGATGCAGGCGGGTATTGCACTGCCGATTCTGGATCCGGAAACCGCCATTCTGATTGGTGTGGAACGCGTGTAAGGGTGACGGGCCGGGCAACCGGCCCTCCGTTGAGGATAAAAATAATGAACACAACAACCTGTACCCACAAAGACAACCCTAATTTCTGGATCTTCGGGCTGTTCTTCTTTCTCTACTTCTTCATCATGGCCACCTGCTTTCCGTTCCTGCCGATCTGGCTGTCGGACATCATCGGCCTGAACAAAACCCATACCGGGATTGTTTTCTCCTGCATCTCGCTGTCGGCCATTGCCTTCCAGCCGGTGCTGGGGGTCATTTCGGACAAGCTGGGGCTGAAAAAACACCTGCTTTGGATCATCTCGGTGCTGCTGTTCCTGTTCGCGCCGTTCTTCCTGTACGTCTTCGCCCCGCTGCTGAAAACCAATATCTGGCTGGGGGCGCTGAGCGGTGGGTTGTATATCGGCTTTGTCTTCTCAGCGGGGTCGGGGGCGATTGAGGCCTATATTGAGCGCGTAAGCCGCAACAGCTTTTTTGAGTACGGCAAGGCGCGTATGTTCGGCTGTCTCGGCTGGGGGCTGTGCGCCTCAACGGGCGGCATCCTGTTCGGCATCGATCCGTCGTACGTCTTCTGGATGGGGTCGGCCGCGGCGCTGTTGCTGATGCTGCTGCTGGTGGTCGCGAAACCGAAGCCTAACCAGACGGCGCAGGTGATGAACGCCCTGGGCGCGAATCAGCCGCAGATCACCGCTAAAACCGTTTTTACCTTGTTCCGCCAGCGCAGAATGTGGATGTTCATCCTGTACGTGATTGGCGTGGCCTGCGTGTATGACGTCTTCGACCAGCAGTTTGCCACCTTCTTCAAAACCTTCTTCGCCACGCCGCAGGAGGGGACCCGTGCCTTTGGTTTCGCCACCACGGCGGGGGAAATCTGTAACGCGATCATTATGTTCTGCTCGCCGTGGATCATTAACCGCATCGGCGCGAAAAACACGCTGCTGATTGCCGGGGTGATCATGGCGACGCGCATTATCGGCTCGTCGTTTGCCACCACTGCCGTGGAGGTGATTGCCCTGAAGATGCTGCACGCGCTGGAAGTCCCGTTCCTGCTGGTGGGGGCATTCAAGTACATCACCGGGGTGTTTGATACGCGCCTGTCGGCCACCATCTACCTGATTGGCTTCCAGTTTGCCAAACAGTCGGCGGCGATCTTCCTCTCCGCCTTTGCCGGAAATATGTATGACCGGGTCGGCTTCCAGGAGACGTATCTGATACTGGGCTGCTTCGTGCTGGCGATCACGGTGGTGTCGGCGTTTACGCTGAGTGGCAGGCGGGAGATTGCTGCCGCCTCGGGGGCAGCAGCGTTAACACATCAGTCCAGGTAAAACACCTCTTTCAGCGCCGAACTCACCGGGCTGTTATCCGGGTTCGACGGCATAACGTCACCCATATATTTCCACCAGCGCTGGCAGACATCGGTGTTTGCCACCGCGTTCCAGCGCTCTTCCGATTCAATCTCCACCGTCGCAAACAGCAGGTTGCGAGCTTTGTCGAGATAGATGGCGTAGTGGTGCGCGCCGTGGGCTTTCAGTACCGTCTCCAGCTCAGGCCAGATCGGGTTGTGGCGACGTGCGTACTCCTCGTGCGCGTCCGGGTTTACCTGCATCACAAACGCTTTGCGGATCATAAAGCCTCCAGGTACAGCTCGCGGACCTCATCGCGGCTGGCGGTGCGCGGGTTGCACGGCGCGCACGGGTCGGCGAGGGCTTTATCCAGCCAGCCTTCAATATCGGCTTTGGTGACGCCGAGCTGGCTAAATCCGGACGGAATGCCGACCCGGGCGCTCAGGTCACGAATCGCCTGAATAGCTGACATGCTGGCCGCTTCATCGCTCATGCCGCGCGTGTCAACGCCCATCGCCTGCGCCACGCGGGCGAAACGTGCGACCGCGTTCGGGCGGTTAAAGTTTTCGATGATCGGCAGCAGAATGGCGTTGCACACGCCGTGTGGCAGGTTGTGCGTCGCGCCCGGCTGGTGCGCCAGGGCGTGCACCAGCCCCAGACCGGCGCTGTTAAACGCCATGCCCGCCAGATACTGACCAAAGGCCATCTGCTCGCGCGCTTCCAGATTGTGACCGTCGTCGACCGCTTTCGGCAGCCAGAGGTTGATCAGGCGAATCGCTTCCAGCGCGTTGGCATCAGTGAGCGGGTGCGCGCCGACGGACACGTAGGCTTCAATCGCATGAGTCAACGCATCCATGCCGGTTGCGGCGGTCACGGAGGCCGGAATATCAAGCATCACGCTGGCATCGTCCACGGCGATATCCGGGATGATGTTCGGGTCGATAATCACCTCTTTCACCTGCCGCGCGGCGTCAATGATCACCGCGTTGCTGGTCATCTCTGCTGCCGTGCCTGCGGTGGTGTTGATCGCCACCAGCGGCACGCCCGCGTTTTTCACCTTGCCGACGCCGGAGTAATCGGTTGACGGACCGGGATTGGCGGTGAGGATTTTGATTGCCTTGGCGGTATCAATCGGGCTGCCGCCGCCAAAGGCAATCAGGTAATCACACTCCGCATCCTGATATGCCGCATAGCCTTTTTGCACCAGCGCTTCCGTCGGATTCGGGAATACCTCATCGAACAGGTGATACGACATCTGATGGGCGTCGAGCGCGGAAAACAAACTGTCGAGCAGGCCAAGTTTCACCAGCTGGCCGTCGGTGACAATCAGCGCTTTTCCCCACTGTTTGTTTGCCACCAGATTGACCATATCGCCGATCGCGCCCGCGCCGTGCAGGCTGATTTTGGGGAGTGCCAACATAAAGCTCATGATAATTCTCCTTAATTACTTTGATTTTTATGCCCGGCGGCGCTGCGCTTGCGCGGGCCTACGGTTAAGTAGGCCGGGTAAACGCAGTGCCACCCGGCTATGAGATCCGTCTTCGCTGCATCACCCGGCGGGTAATAATCGGCAGCGAAATCACCACGATCAGCATCGCGCCGATAATCACTGACATCACAATGCCGGGCACGTTGAGCAGGCTCAGGCCGAAGGTCACCAGCCCCATCAGGAAGGCGGCGATAATCACGCCCACCATGCTGCCGGACCCACCGAGAATATTGACGCCGCCGAGCACCGCCATCGTCACCACCGCCAGCTCCCATCCCATCGCGATGGTCGGGCGGGTACTGCCCAGACGCGAGGTGAGCAGCACCGACGCCAGGCCGGACATCAGTCCTACCAGCGCAAACAGGATCAGGTTGTGGCGCTTCACGTTGATGCCTGAGTACCACGCGCCGGTCGGGTTGTTGCCGATGGCGTAGGTGCGGCGGCCAAAATTGGTGCGGTGCAGCACAAAGGCAAACAGAGCGGCCAGCACGATAAACAGCGCGAACTCAAACGACAGCGCACCCCAGACGTAGCCCTGGCCGAACCAGGCGAAGCTCTCCGGGTAGCTGTTCAGCGCCTGGTCCCCGAGCAGGATGTAGGTGATCCCGCGGTACAGGCTCATGGTGCCGATGGTGATGACGATGGACGACAGGTTAAAGCGCGTCACCAGAATACCGTTGAACAGCCCGCACAGTAGCCCGACGCCTAATCCCACGCACACCAGCAGCGGCGTATCGACGCCCGCTGCCGCGCAAAAGCCCATCACCGTGGAGCTGAGCGCGATGGTGGAGGCCACAGACAGGTCAATTTCCCGGGCGATAATCAGCATCGCCATCGGCAACACAATGATCGCTTTTTCCGTGAAGTTGAACGTCGCGTCGGAGAGGTTCCAGATATTGAGGAAGTAGGGCGAGGCGAGCGCGTTCACCACAAACACCGCCAGCGTCACCGCCAGCAGGAAGCCCTCCCAGCACAGCAGGCGCTGGAAGATGCCCGGCGCAGAAGTGGGTTTGAACTCTTCAGATGTCATCATTTTGCTCATGGTTTCACCGCCAGTTTCTGACGTGCCAGCGCCGCGTCGCGCAGGATCAGCCTGCCTTTGCGCTTGTTGCCGCGCTCGTTCAGCAGCACAGCGATGACAATGACCGAGCCGGAAATCGCCATCTGCCAGAACGGGGAGACGCCGATCACCGGCAGGGCGTTGTTGATGACGCCAAGGAACAGCGCCCCGAACAGACAGCCGAGCACGCGGCCGGTGCCGCCCATGGTGCTGATCCCGCCAATCACACAGGCTGCCACCACCTGCAATTCAAAACCGTTAGCGACGTCAACATACGCAACGGCAAAGCGTGATATCCACAGGTAGCCGCAGAACCCGGCCAGCAGACCGGAAAGGCAGAAGCTGATGAACTGCATTTTCCCGGCGTTGATCCCGGTGTAGTACGCTGCCGTGGCGTTCCCGCCTGCGGTGTAGAGCGCCCGTCCGGTGCGACTGTAGCGCAGGAAGTAGCCCACCAGCAGCAGTACGGCGATGGCGCACCAGCTCAGCACCGGCAGGCCCAGCACTGACGCACGCGGCAGGCCGAGGAAGTTTGCACCCATCTGGTTGGAGTTCACCCAGCCGCCGCCGGAGAGCAAAAAGATCATTCCGCGGTAGATGCTCATGGTGCCGAGCGTCACCACAATCGCCGGAATGCCCAGTTTCCACACCAGCAGGCCGTTTATTGCGCCCATCAGCAGCCCAAGCGCGCTGGCAAGGATCAGCAGCGCCCAGACGGGCACGTCCGGGTAATGGAAATTAATCAGGGCGACAATCATCCCGGTCAGGGCCAGATTAGCCGCCATCGACAGGTCGATGCCTTTAGTGAGCAGCACCATCATCTGCCCGAGCGCGAGGACGATCAGAATGGCGGTGTCGTTAAACATCTCCACCAGATTGCCCGGTGCGATAAACGATGGCACGCGGCTGCCAATGGCGACGACCATCAGGACAATCACCGCGCCAAGCAGCGCCTCGCGGTGTTTTAAGAGTGAGCTAAGCATTTATGCCGCCTCCTGTTTTGCACCGCTGGCGGCGCTGACGATGGTTTCCGCCGTCGCGTCTCCCGCCTGGTATTCGGCCACCATCAGCCCCTCGTGCATGACGATAATGCGATCCGCCATGCCCATCACTTCCGGCAGTTCGGACGAGACCATAATCACCGCCAGCCCCTGACTGACCAGCTCGGACATAAACTGATGCACGGCTGCCTTTGAGCCGATATCGATGCCTTTTGTTGGCTCATCGAGGATGATCACGTCAGGGTGCGTCGCCAGCCATTTGCCGATCACCACCTTTTGCTGGTTGCCGCCAGAGAGGGTCTCCACCGCCTGCTTCCAGCTGAAGGCTTTCACTTGCAGGCGTCTGGCGTATTCGTCTGCCAGCTTCCATTCGCGGTCGTCGTGCAGTACGCCGTTCGGATTGAGCCTGCTGAGCTGAGGCAGGCTGATGTTCTGGGCAATCGGCAGGGCGATAATCGCCCCCTGTTTCTGCCTTTCTTCCGGCACACAGACGATACCGGCCTTGATCGCATCCGCAGGCTGGCGGAAGCGCCGGGGCTGGCCATTGAGGATAATTTCCCCGGACGATGGCCGCGTGACGCCGGAAAGCGCCTGCATCAATTCGGTACGCCCGGCACCCACCAGCCCGTAAAAGCCGAGGATTTCCCCTTTACGCAGGGAGAACGAGATATGCGCAAACTCGGTTGGATGGCAGAGGTTTTTCACCTCCAGCACCGTCTCGCCTTTTTCGCAGTCGATTTTCGGGAAGGTTTGGGTAATGGCGCGCCCGACCATCATCGACACCATCCGCTCCTCGGTGATCTCATTTATTGCCCCTGCACCGACGAACACGCCGTCGCGCAAAATGGTGTAGTGATCGGCCAGCTCAAAAATCTCGTCGAACTTGTGGGAGATAAACAGGATGGCTTTGCCCTCCTGCTTTAAGCGCTCCACAATCTGGTAAAACTCGAGGATTTCATGCTGTGACAGCGCCGCCGTGGGTTCATCGAGGATCACCACCTGCGCCTCAAACGACAGCGCGCGGGCAATCGCCACCATGTGACGCTGGGCGATGCTCAGGGTTTTCAGCGTTGCGCGCGGGTCGATTTGCACCTCAAGGCGGGCGAGAATAGCCTGCGCCCGGCGGTGCATTTCCGGCCAGTCGAGCTTTTTCAGGAAGCCTTTGTGAAGGTACTGACCGACAAAGATATTTTCGGTGACCGAGAGTTCATCGAACAGGACGGTTTCCTGGTGAATGGCGGTGATGCCCATTTTATGCGCCGACTCCGGCGTCGGAAGGTGAACGGGGATCGCCTTGTAGAGAATTTCGCCCTCGTCGGGCTGATATATGCCGGTCATCACTTTGACCAGCGTCGACTTGCCCGCGCCGTTTTCGCCGATAAGCGCCGTCACTTTGCCGGGCCACAGTGCAAGCTGCACGTTCTCAAGAGCACGCACGCCGGGGAACACCTTCGTGATGCCAGAAAGCTGTAGCAATGGGGTCATGATAGTTCTCCTGGACAGGGGAATTTGTAGGGCGGGTAAGCGGCAGCGCCACCCGCCTTTTGCCGGATGGCGCTACGCTTATCCGGCCTACAAATCGCATCAAAAGATTTTTGAGAACTTATCAATATTGCTGGCATCGTAGACGAACGGCTCGGCCATCGCGCCGTTGCCGTCGGCATCCAGCTTCACTTTGCCCAGTTTACCCATGCTGGCTTCGTCTTTGGTGGCCGTGCCTTTTACCAGGTCATCCGCCAGGTAGGTTGCGGCATAGCCCAGGTCAATCGGGTTCCAGATGGCAAAGCTCTTGCTTGCGCCGGACTTCACCGCGCCCGCCATCTCAGACGGCAGGCCTAAACCGGTGACGTACACTTTGCCAATCTTGCCCTGGTCCTTCACCGCCTGCGCGGCAGCCACAATGCCCACGGAAGAAGGCGAAACAATCACTTTCAGCTCCGGGTAGGTTTTCAGCAGGCCGACCGCTTCGCGGTAGCTCTTGTCAGAGAGATCGTCCCCGTAGGCCACGGTCACCAGATTGACGGACGGGTACTTCGGCAGCACCTTTTTCATCTCCGCAATCCAGGTGTTCTGGTTGGTGGAGGTTGGCGTGGCGCTCAGCACCGCCACATCGCCTTTCTCCACGTTCAGCGCTTTCAGGGCATCGGCGGCGAGCTTGACGTTAGTTTCGCCAATCAGGGCGTTATTGGACGGGTTGAGATGGATCTGACGCCCGGCTTTCGCCACGCCGGAATCCCACGACACAACCTTGATGCCGCGCTGCATCGCTTTTTTCAGCACCGGCACGACGGCGTCCGGATCGTTCGCGGAAATCGCGATCGCATCCACGCCCTGGGCGATCAGCCCGTTCAGCACCTCGATCTGCGCTTCCGCCGTGGTGGTGGTCGGGCCGGTATAAATCACTTTTACATCGCCTAACTCTTTGGCCGCCTCCTGCGCGCCGACGTTCGCTGCCTCGAAGAATCCATTCCCTAAGGACTTCGCCACCAGGGCGATTTTCACTTCTGCTAAAGCGGAACCGGACAACGCCAGAGCGGCAACGGTGAGGATCAAGCTTGCTTTTATTTTCATTGCTTTTACTCCACTGACTTGAGTTAGTTGTAGGGATTGCAGGTGGTTTTCGCCCCGTCTCAATGAGCGGGGCGCGATGTTGTTATTGGTACAAATCTAACGCCGACTGCATGGGGGTGACGCCAAAGCGTTTGCCCAGGGCGATCAGCTCTTCCCGGGTGATGGTCTGCTTCATGCCGCCCATGGAATAAACCTTCACCAGCACCTCTGCGGATTTCTCGGCGGTGTCGATCAGGCCGAAGGTTTCATCCAGCGTCGGGCCGCTGCCGAAGACGCCGTGGAATGGCCACAGCACCAGTGAATGTTTCTGCATGTCCGTCGCGGTTGCCTGGCCGATTTCGTCGGTGCCCGGCACCATCCACGGCAGAATGCCGACGCCGTCCGGGAACACCACCAGACACTCGGTGCTGCCTTCCCACAGTTTGCGGGTGAAGAAATCAGAATTGTTTTCCAGCACGTAGGTCAGGGCGATCAGGTTGGTGGCGTGGCAGTGCATGATCACGCGGTCCTTGCCATTGGTCGCCTTGATGCGCTCGCAGTGGGAGAGGAAGTGCGCCGGCAGCTCAGAGGTTGGCACTGCTTCATCGGTCAGACCCCACAGAATGTGGTAGCCCGCGCCGTCGCTATCCACTTTCACTACGCCGAGGTTGGCCTGCGGGTCGAGCTGAACGTTGCGGAAGAACTTCCCGGAACCGGTGACGATAAACGGCGTGTTGGCGAGCAGCGGCATCGGCTGGCTCAGGGCGATATAGCGCGGCTTCTGGTGGAAATCGGCTGCGAACGGTTCGATATCCGCATCGTCCAGGCGCAGCGTCAGGTTGCCGCCGTTGCGCTCGTCCCAGCCCTTCAGCCAGGCGTCGGAGGTGGCTTTGATCATGCCCTGGACGAACCAGGAGGTGGTGATGGTCTGCATACTGTGTTTCCTTTGAAAATGCCGGGTGGCGCGTTGCTTACCCGGCCTACTTTTACCTGTAGGCCCGGCAAGCAACGCGCCGCCGGGCAATGTTTTTTACTGACGAGCGGCAAGAACGTCTTTCTCATATGCCCGCACGTTGTCCAGCCACTGGCTGCCCGCAGGCGCATCGTGACGCTGGCAGTACATCTCCCACACTGCCTGCCACGGCAGGGATTTCTGCTCTTCCAGCAGCGCCAGGCGCGCGGTGTAGTCGCCGTTTTCTTCCAGCTGTTTCAGGGCGGCGACAGGCTCCAGCAGCGCGCGCAGCAGGGCTTTCTTCATGTTGCGGGTGCCGATAACCCACGCCGCGATGCGGTTGATGGAAGCGTCGAAGAAGTCGAGGCCAATGTGTACGCGGTCGAACAGATCGTGGCGGATGATTTCGCTGGCAATCGCCTGGGTTTCGTCATCCAGTAGCACCACGTGGTCGCTGTCCCAGCGCACCGGGCGGCTGACGTGCAGCAGCAGGCGCGGCACGTAGAGCATGGCAGCGGAGATTTTGTCGGAGATCACCTCGGTTGGGTGGAAGTGACCGGCATCCAGGCACAGCGCGGTCTGGCGGCTGGTGGCGTACCCCATGTAGAACTCGTTCGAGCCGACGGTGTAGCTCTCGGCGCCAATGCCGAACAGCTTGCTCTCCACGGCGTCGATGTGGTGCGCCGGGTCCAGCTTCTCGCTGATGGCCTCATCCAGCGCGGCCAGCAGGCGCTGGCGCGGGGCCAGACGGTCGACGGTGATGTCCTTCATACCGTCCGGGATCCAGATGTTCATCACCGACGGTGTGCCAAGCTGCTCGCCGAAATACGCAGAAACGCGGCGGCTGGCTTTGACATGGTCGATCCAGAACTGGCGGATTTCGTCGTTGGCGTGCGCAAGGGTAAAGCCGTCCGCGCTCAGCGGGTGCGAGAAGCAGGAGGGGTTAAAGTCCAGGCCCAGCTTGTTGGCTTTCGCCCACGCCACCCAGTTCGTAAAGTGCTCCGGTTTGATTTCATTACGCGCCACCGGCTCGTCGGATTCGAGATAAATGGCGTGCAGATTCAGGCGCTTTGGCCCGGGGATCAGGCTCAGCGCCAGCTCCAGATCCGCACGCAGTTCGGTGGCGTTGCGCGCTTTGCCCGGATAGTTACCCGTGGCCTGAATCCCCCCCGTCAGGGAACCGCCCGGGTTCTCGAAGCCAGCAACGTCATCACCCTGCCAGCAGTGCATGGAGACGGGCAGACGGTCGAGCTGGCGCAGCGCCTCTTCGACATCCACGCCGACGGCGGCGAAACGCTGTTTAGCCAGGTCCCAGGCTTGTTCAAGTTGAGTGGTCATGCGCAAAGCTCCTTAGTCAGTCGTTTTTGCTGAAACTGCGCCCGGTAGCGGGCAATTTCATGGCAGGGATGGGGGGTGAAGGTGGTCAGGCTGTTATTCGCCGTCACCACCGAACGGAAATCGTCGACGTTTGAAAGTTCGTCCAGGGTCATCAGCTGAATGCCGATATTGCCGAGCGTGGAGGCTTCAATCGGACCTGCCACCACGGTAATGCCGCAGGCATCCGCGCAGAGCTGGTTCAGCAGCTGGTTCTGGCAGCCGCCGCCCACGATATGCAGCTGCGTGAACGGTTTGCCGCGAAGGTCAGCCAGCTCGCTCAGGATGTCGGCATAGAGCAGGGCGAGACTGTCAAAAATGCAGCGCGCCAGCTCGGCGGGGCGGGAAGGTACCGGCTGCCCCGCTTCAAAACAGGCGGCCTGGATTTCAGCGCTCATGTGCGCCGGGTTGATAAAGCGGTCGTCGTTCGGGTTAATCAGGAAGGTGCAGGCCTTCAGCGTTTCGGTTTCCGCGATAAGCGCGGGCAGGTCGGTGATGTTCTGCTCTTTCAGCACCCGCTGGAGCAGCCACAGGCCCATGATGTTCTTCAGCACCCGGTAGCGCCCTTCGGCGCCACCTTCGTTAGTGATGTTCGCCGCCAGTGCGGCATCGCTGGTGTAGGGTGTTTTGCTCTCAAAGCCCATCAGCGACCAGGTGCCGGAAGAGAGGTACGCCGCGTCTCTGCCGGCGAGCGGCGAGGCAATGACCGCGCTCGCGGTGTCGTGACTGGCGACGGCGACAACAGGGATTTCATTCCCCTGTGGGCAAAGCCAGTGGCCGATCACATTGCCCGGATGGGTTGGCGCGCCGAACCAGGACGGCGAGGCGCCCGTCCAGGCCAGCAGATGTTCATCCCAGTTATCGGTGTTGATGTTAACCAGCTGCGTGGTGGTGGCGTTGGTGTATTCCCAGTTCATGTTGCCGGTCAGACGGTAGCTTAAGTAGTCCGGGATCAGCAGCGCATGCGCCACCTTTTCGACCAGCTCTGGCTGTTGCTCAACCAGCGCGCGCAGCTGATACAGCGTGTTAAACGGGATAAACTGAATGCCGCTGCGACCATAGATGTTCTCCTTGCCAAGCTGGGCGATGGCGTGCGCCATTAGCCCATCGGTGCGGCTGTCGCGGTAGGAGACGGGCAGGCCGACGCGTTCGCCATGACTGTCCAGCAGTACGTAATCCACACCCCAGGTATCAATGCCGATACTGTCGATGCGAATACCGTCTTCGCAGACGTTGTGAAGTCCGGTGCGGATCTCTGCTTCCAGGGCGTCGATATCCCAGGTAACAAAACCGTCCTGTTTTTGCAGACAATTGGCGAAACGGTGCATTTCGCGAAGCGTAAGGGTGTGCAGGTCGCAGTCCCAGGTGGCGAGCATTACACGGCCGCTGGATGCGCCTAAATCGACAGCCACACAATGGCGAAAAGTCATGGTCGGGTCCTTTCTTAAGTCATTAGCGAGGAGTGTAAGAAAGGGGAGAAATAGCCACCTTCTCGCCACTGACAGCCCAAATCTCGCGCTGGCAAGAAAGCAAAGATGAACGTGAGGGAGTTCACAGTTTCCAGTAATGGCGGGGTTTGCAGGCAGTGTGACGCTGACCGCATTTCCTGATCTTTCCGTCTGTTTCTTGAAAAACCGACAGCTTTTGCGCGGTTTGCTGTCAAAAATTTAAGGTGAGCGTGGAAGGCCTTAATTACTATTTTGAGAACTTTTCTCATTGGTGGGGGCCGTTATGACCGTACTGCACAGCGTCGATTTTTTTCCATCGGGGGCTTCGCCGGTCGCGATTGAGCCACGGCTGCCTCAGGCTGCGTTCCCGGAGCATCATCATGATTTTCATGAAATTGTGATTGTTGAGCACGGAACGGGTATCCACGTGTTTAACGGTCAGCCGTATACCATCAGCGGCGGTACGGTGTGCTTCGTGCGCGATCACGACAGGCACCTGTATGAACATACCGACAACCTTTGCCTGACCAATGTGCTCTATCGTTCTCCGGATGCGTTCCAGTTTCTCTCCGGGCTGAATCAGCTGTTGCCGCAGGAGAAGGACGGTCACTACCCCTCGCACTGGCGGGTGAATCAGTCCACGTTGCAGCAGGTGCGTCAGCTGGTGAGCCAGATGGAGCAGAGCGAGGATGGACAGGAGACGCACGCCATTGCTACCCGCGAGCTGCTGTTTATGCAGCTGCTGGTGCTGCTGCGGCGCAGCAGCCTGGTGGAAGGGCTGGAAAATAACGACGCGCGCCTGAATCAGCTGATGGCCTGGCTGGAAGATCATTTTGCCGAAGATGTCTGCTGGGAAACGCTGGCGGATGACTTTTCGCTCTCGCTGCGCACGCTGCATCGTCAGCTCAAGCAGCATACCGGGCTGACGCCGCAGCGCTACCTCAACCGTCTGCGCCTGATCAAAGCGCGGCACCTTTTACGTCATACCGACGAAAGCGTCACCGATATCGCCTATCGCTGCGGATTCGGCGACAGTAACCACTTTTCGACGCTTTTTCGCCGGGAGTTTAACTGGTCGCCGCGTGATATTCGTCAGGGGAAAGACGCGTTGCTTCAGTAACGCGAGGGCAGTCACCGTTTTTTTGCTGCAAAAAGGCTAATAATGTCCGGTTATTCGCCGTAGAGGTTGTGGTGTGGCTGCTCAGCTCATTCTTCGCAAAGATGATTTTTTTGCCTCCGCGAGTCAGGCCGTCGCGGTGGCCGACCGCTACCCGCAAAACGTCTTTGCCGAGCACACCCACGAGTTTTGCGAGCTGGTGCTGGTATGGCGAGGCAACGGCCTGCACGTCCTCAACGACCGCCCCTACCGCATCACGCGCGGAGACCTGTTCTACATCCGCGCTGAAGACAAACACTCCTACGCCTCGGTTAACGATCTGGTGTTGCAGAACGTCATCTACTGCCCCGACAGACTTAAACTGAATGTCGACTGGGCGGGCAATATCCCCGGTTTTCATGATGCCAGAGGCGAACCGCACTGGCGCTTAAGCAGCAACGGCATGGCTCAGGTGCGCCAGGCGATTTCCCAGCTGGAGCAGGAGAGCCAGAAGAGCGATCCGGTGGCAAACCAGATGTCGGAGCTGCTTTTTGCCCAGCTGGTGATGACCCTGAAGCGGCATCGTTACGCTACGGATAATCCCTCTGCTACCACACAGGAAGCGCTGCTGGATAAGCTCATCACCCGGCTTGCGGGCAGTCTGAACAAGAGTTTCGTGCTGGAAAAATTCTGCGAGCAGGAGCAGTGCAGCGAGCGCGCGCTGCGCCAGCAGTTCCGCACCCAGACGGGGATGACGGTCAACCACTATCTGCGCCAGCTGCGCATCTGCCACGCCCAGTACCTGTTACAGCATACGGAGCTGATGGTGAGTGAAGTGGCGATGCGCTGCGGCTTTGAGGACAGTAACTACTTTTCGGTGGTGTTTAACCGTGAGGTGGGGATGACGCCGGTTCAGTGGCGTCATCGCAGTCGAAAGGCAGCGTAATCAGTTCGCCATGCCGAGGCCGACGATATTGGCCGCAATGATAATCACCACACAGCCCAGGCTCAGCACGCCAACCGGACGACGCCCGGCATTGTTCCACTCTTTCAGCACCAGCCCAACCAGCCCGCCGCACAGCACGTAGAAGCTCATGTGCAGCATCCAGCTCATGTAGTCATACTGCGCCGGAATACTGGCGTGACCCAGGCGTAGAAGAAGAATTGCAGATACCACATCAGACCGCCGAGGGCGGAGAGCAGGACGTTGGTGACGATCAGCGGTTTTGCCAGCGAGAAGTCGGCTTTTACCGACAGGTTCTTCACTTTTGCCAGACGAATGAAGCAGAAGCCGAGGTTTACCAGCGCGCCGCCGCCCATGATCACCACGTAGCTTGGCAGGGCAACGTACAGCGGATCGACGCCCAGCGCCGCAGCGGCGTCGTGCATCGGTTTGGCGGCGTTCATGGCGAACGACATGCCCGCCGAGAATACGCCGCACATCACCGCCAGCAGCAGCCCTTTCTTCAGGTTGAACTCTTCGGCTTTGATGCCCATCTTGCGTTCTTTCAGCTGGCCTGCGCGGGTGACGATGCCCACGCCGATCACCGCCACCAGCACGCCCAGCAGCGTCATTCGCCCGCCCTGAGTGTTGATCAGCACGTCGAAGTGGCCGTTGAGGATTGGCGTCATCAGGGTGCCAACAATCAGCGTAATGCCAATCGCGATGCCAATCCCCATCGACATGCCTAGGTAGCGCATGGTGAGGCCGTAGTTGATATTTCCGATGCCCCACATCGCGCCGAACAGGAATACCGGCAGCAGGGTGGAGGCGTTGAAGGAGGAGAAGTAGCCCCAGAAATCGGGCAGCAGCATGGCGCTGATTGTCCACGGCAAAATCAGCCAGGACACGGTGCCGCCAACGGACCACATGGTTTCCCATGACCAGCCTTTCACCTTTTTAAACGGGGCATAGAAACAGGCTGCACTGGCCGCGCCTATCAAATGCCAGAAAATACCCATCGTAATCGCATGATTCATTTTTACATCCTCATCGTTTTTATAGCCGGAGGCTTCCCGCCGACTTGATGAGTGTAAAAATGAGGCGGTTTGGGAACCTTCAGAAGGTTGCCGCACTTTTGTTCAGGATGGCAATCAGCACGTTAAGCACGTGAGCAGACTCACAATTTTGTCATTTATCAAAAATCTAATAACCTTATAAAAACTACGGCATTGATAATCATTTTCAATATCATTTAATTAACTATAATGAACCAACTGCTTACGCGGCATTAACAGCTGTGCCGCCCGACAATAATGGAGAGGATTATGAGTTATACACTGCCATCCCTGCCGTATGCCTACGACGCACTGGAACCGCATTTCGACAAGCAGACGATGGAAATCCATCACACTAAACACCACCAGACCTATGTGAACAACGCGAATGCTGCGCTGGAAAGCCTGCCAGAGTTCGCTAATCTGCCTGTTGAAGAGCTGATCACCAAACTGGACCAGCTGCCGGCAGACAAGAAAACCGTGCTGCGCAACAACGCGGGCGGTCACGCTAACCACAGCCTGTTCTGGAAAGGCCTGAAAACCGGCACCACCCTTCAGGGCGACCTGAAAGCGGCTATCGAGCGTGACTTCGGTTCCGTTGACAACTTCAAAGCGGAATTCGAAAAAGCCGCTGCAACCCGTTTCGGCTCTGGCTGGGCGTGGCTGGTCCTGAAAGGTGACAAACTGGCGGTCGTTTCTACCGCTAACCAGGACTCCCCGCTGATGGGTGAAGCTATCTCTGGCGCATCCGGCTTCCCAATTCTGGGTCTGGACGTGTGGGAACACGCTTACTACCTGAAGTTCCAGAACCGTCGCCCTGACTACATCAAAGCCTTCTGGGAGGTAGTGAACTGGGACGAAGCAGCAGCGCGTTTCGCCGCTAAAAAATAAGGTTGCATTGACGCCTGTGAGAAGCGAGTCTGATGACTCGCTTTTTTTGTATCTGAAGGAGTGGAGATGCATTACCCGGTGAATGTGTTTACAGGCAAGGTAAGGGAGTACGAAGGCAGCCGCCCGAGCGCCATCGCCAAAGTGCAGGTCGACGGTGAGCTGACGTTGACCGATCTCGGGCTTGCGGGTGACCAGCAGGCTGAAAAGAAAATCCACGGCGGGCCCGATCGCGCGCTGTGCCACTATCCGCGCGAGCACTATCAGCACTGGAAAGCCGAATTTCCTGAACAGGCGGACCTCTTCGTCGCCCCCGCGTTTGGCGAAAATCTCTCAACGGAGGGGCTGACGGAGAAGAACGTCTTTATCGGCGATATTTACCGCTGGGGCGATGCTTTGATTCAGGTTACCCAGCCGCGCTCACCGTGCTTTAAGCTTAATTACCATTTCGGCATTCAGGATATGTCGGCCCAGCTGCAAAACGCGGGTAAAACCGGCTGGCTGTATCGCGTTGTGCAGGCGGGACAGGTTTCGGCGGATGCGCCGCTTGAGCTGGCTTCGCGCTTGAGTGAGGTGTCGGTATACGAGGCCTGCGCAATTGCCTGGCATATGCCGTTTGATGACGAGCAGTATCACCGCCTGCTGTCAGCGGCGGGATTATCCACCAGCTGGACCAGAACGATGCAGAAGCGGCGGTTAAGCGGCAAGATCGAGAGCAGTTCGCGGAGATTGTGGGGGAAAGAGGTTCCGTAGAAAGTAGGCCGGGTAAGGCGAAGCCGCCACCCGGCACATACGGTTACGAACGCTTATACAGCGGCAGCCACAGCGTTAACCTCAGCCCGCCCAGCGGGCTGTCATCGGCTTTCACCCAGCCACGGTGCTGTTGCATGGCGGTTTCAACAATCGCCAGACCTAGCCCCGTACCACCAGATTCACGGTCGCGCGCCTCGTCGGTGCGGTAGAACGGACGGAAAATCTGCTCGCGATCTTCCGGGCTGACGCCGGGACCATCGTCATCGACAATGACCGTAATCCCGTCTTTATCCACCGAAAACGCCACTTCAATCTTCGTGTGCGAATAGCGCAGGGCGTTACGCACGATATTCTCCAGCGCGCTTTCCAGCGTGTTGGGGTTACCGTAGAGCGGCCACGGGCCCGGCGGGAAGTTGACGGTGAACGATTTGCCCATCTGCTCCGCTTCGAACGCCGCGTTGTCCAGCACCTCATGCCAGAGGTGATTGGCTTTCACCGTTTCGCTCACCAGCGCGTTTTTCTGCTGATTGCGAGACATCACCAGCAGATCGTTGATCATGCTGTCCAGGCGATGCGCTTCCGTCTCAATACGCTCCAGCTCTTTACTCTCACCGCTGCGGCGGCGCAGCAGGGCGGTACCCAGCTGTAAGCGCGTGAGCGGCGTCCGCAGCTCGTGGGAGATATCCGACAGCAGGCGTTGCTGCGCGGTCATCATGCGGTCAAGAGCAGAGACCATCTGGTTAAAACTGGTTCCGGCGGCCAGGAACTCCTGCGGCCCGGATTCCAGCTCCGGATGCTGCCTCAGGTTGCCCTGCGCCACTTCGTCCGCCGCATTTTTCAGCTTACGCGCCGGTTTCGCCAGGCTCCACGCCAGCCATAACAGCAGCGGGGAACTGACCAGCATCGTGACAATCAACAGCAAAAGCGGACGGTCAAACAGCAGGTTGATAAAGTCGGACTGGGAACTGCTCGCAGGGCGAATCAGATAGAGCTGGTAATTGTCTTCCCCATCCCGCACCGAGAAAGGACCGACCATCTCTACCCGACCATATTTCTTTTTCTGTGGGTGATCGGCATTATCCGCCTGGCCAATAAAGTTGCGGATAATCTGCATTTCATTGCGATCGGCCCCAATCACGCGGCCTTCACTGGTGACCAGTAAAAGACGTTGTCCGGGGGGCGCCCACTTGTCGATAGCGCGAAACAACCTGCGCCACCACATTAAATCGTTCGGCGGATCGTTTGCCAGCTCCGCTTCCACGTGCTGCTCGATCATCACGCCCTGACGTTGCTCGCTGTCGAGTAGCTCCGTCATCTGGCGTGAGTCGAGTTTTGGCAACATCAAAACGAGCATTAAAACCAATGCCAGCGTCAGCCAGAAGATGGCGAAGATGCGGGCGGTTAAGCTGCCTATCATGAAGCGGAAACCATCAGATAACCGCGACCACGCAGGGTTTTAAACCATGGGTGACCGTCTTTACGCTCCGGCAGCTTACGGCGCAGGTTAGAGATGTGCATGTCGATGGCGCGGTCAAACGGGGTGAGGCGTTTGCCGAGCACTTCCTGGCTTAAGTGTTCACGCGACACCACCTGGCCGAGATGCTGTGCCAGCAGATACAGCAGGGTGAACTCGGTGCCGGTTAGCTCCAGCGTTTCACCGTCGAAGCTCGCTTCCTGGCGGCCCGGGTTCAGGCTCAGGGAGTCCACTTCCAGCGTAGGTGAGCTGTTGTCGGTATTCTGCTGCTGCTCGCTCCAGTGAGAGCGGCGCAGGATCGCGCGAATACGGGCCACCAGTTCACGGTCGTTGAACGGCTTAGGTAAATAGTCATCCGCACCCAGCTCAAGGCCGAGTACGCGGTCAAGCTCGCTGCCGCGTGCGGTCAGCATAATGACGGGGGTCTGGTGTGTCTGGCGAAGCTCTTTCAACGTATCAATACCGTTTTTCTTCGGCATCATGACGTCGAGCAAAAGTAAATCGATGCTGTCGTCAAGGAGACTCAGCGCCTGCTCGCCATCATGGGCAACCAGGACGTTGAAACCTTCCATGTCGAGCAACTCCTTTAAAAGAGATGTGAGCTCTCGGTCATCATCAACTAACAGGATTTTATTCATTGTTTAAATACCTCCGAGGCAGAAATTACGACATCAAGGCTATCTAATCCATGACTTTACGTTGTTTTACACCCCCTGACGCATGTTTGCAGCCTGAATCGTAGACTGTCTCTCGTTGAATCGCGACACGAAAGATTTTGGGAGCAAGTGATGCGCAAAGTTACCGCTGCCGTCATGGCCTCAACGCTGGCCTTCAGTGCGTTTAGCCAGGCTGCTGTAGCTATCATCAGCGATAACGGTTCCTCAGCAGAGGGCGCAACGCAGCACAGCAGCCAAAGCCATATGTTTGACGGCATAAGTTTAACCGAACATCAGCGTCAACAGATGCGAGATCTGATGCAGAGGGCAAGACACGACCAGCCCCCTGTTAATGTTAGCGAAATGGAGACAATGCATCGCCTTGTCACCGCAGAAAATTTTGACGAAAGCGCTGTACGCGCTCAGGCCGAAAAAATGGCGCAGGAACAGGTTGCCCGTCAGGTAGAGATGGCGAAGGTTCGCAACCAGATGTTCCACCTGCTAACGCCCGAGCAGCAAGCGGTTTTGAATACCAAACATCAGCAACGTATGAACCAGTTGCGTGAGGTTGCACGGATGCAGCGAAGCTCAGATATGACGCTTTTCAGTAGCAATAGCAGTACCCGTAGTAACCAGTAAACCCTGTTTTCCTTGCCATAGACACCATCCCTGTCTTCCCCCACATGATGTGGGGGTTTTTTTGCCCATTGTTCAGGTTTGTTAACGCTTTATTCATCCTTTCACTCCACCACCATCCGTTATACTAGCGCCATGGCATGACAGGAGTGTTTATGAATCAATCCTATGGACGGCTGGTAAGCCGGGCCGCAATAGCCGCGACGGTGATGGCGTCGTGTTTGCTGATCATTAAAATTTTCGCGTGGTGGTACACCGGGTCGGTCAGTATTCTGGCGGCACTGGTGGATTCACTGGTGGATATTGCCGCCTCGCTGACCAACCTGCTGGTGGTGCGCTACTCGCTGCAACCGGCGGATGAAGAGCATACGTTTGGCCACGGCAAAGCGGAATCGCTGGCCGCGCTGGCACAAAGCATGTTTATTTCGGGCTCTGCGCTTTTCCTGTTTTTGACCGGTATTCAGCATCTTATTTCGCCTTCTCCGATGAACGATCCGGGCGTTGGCGTGGTCGTAACGGTAGTTGCACTTATAAGCACACTTGTTCTTGTAACGTTCCAGCGCTGGGTTGTACGCAAAACACAAAGCCAGGCTGTACGGGCCGATATGCTTCATTATCAGTCTGATGTTATGATGAATGGGGCTATTCTTATTGCGCTTGGTCTGGCCTGGTATGGCTGGCATCGGGCCGATGCGTTGTTTGCGTTAGGGATAGGGATCTATATTTTATACAGCGCCTTGCGGATGGGGTATGAAGCGGTACAGTCGCTTCTTGACCGTGCGCTTCCGGATGCAGAACGTGATGAAATTTATGCCATCGTGACCAACTGGCCTGGCGTCAGTGGTGCTCACGATCTTCGTACGCGGCAGTCAGGGCCGACCCGCTTTATTCAGATTCATTTGGAAATGGAAGACAACCTGCCACTGGTTCAGGCGCATATGGTCGCTGAACAGGTGGAGCAGGCGATTTTGCAGCGTTTCCCTGGGTCAGACGTCATTATTCATCAGGATCCGTGCTCTGTCGTACCCAGGGCGTTTTGAGCTTTCGTAATTCGTTGTAAAAAAGTGAGCCAGAGCAGCATTTTGTGGATAAATTACCACCATATGGCCTGACCTGAATCAATTCAGCTGGAAGGGATTGATATACTATTTGCAGTATTCGACGGTTGAACAGTTTCTTCCGGCAGCAGATTTCAATTTTGCATTCCTAAGTTCAGAGGTAGTCATGATTAAGAAAATCGGTGTGTTGACAAGCGGCGGTGATGCGCCGGGCATGAACGCGGCAATCCGTGGGGTTGTCCGTGCAGCGCTGACGGAAGGTCTGGAAGTTTTTGGTATCTATGACGGTTACCTGGGTCTGTATGAAGACCGCATGGTTCAGCTCGACCGCTACAGCGTGTCTGACATGATCAACCGTGGCGGTACTTTCCTCGGTTCTGCACGCTTCCCGGAATTCCGTGACGAACACATCCGTGAAGTGGCTATCGAAAACATGAAAAAACGGGGTCTGGATGCGCTGGTGGTTATCGGCGGCGACGGCTCCTACATGGGTGCAAAACGTCTGACTGAAATGGGCTTCCCGTGCATCGGCCTGCCTGGCACCATCGACAATGACATCAAAGGCACCGACTACACCATCGGTTACTTCACCGCGCTGGGTACCGTTGTGGAAGCGATTGACCGCCTGCGTGACACCTCTTCCTCTCACCAGCGTATTTCTATTGTTGAAGTGATGGGCCGTTACTGCGGTGACCTGACTCTGGCGGCGGCAATTGCCGGTGGCTGTGAGTTCGTGGTGGTGCCGGAAGTGGAATTTAGCCGTGAAGATCTGGTCGCTGAAATCAAAGCCGGTATCGCGAAAGGTAAGAAACACGCCATCGTTGCTATCACCGAGCACATCTGTGACGTTGACGAGCTGGCGAAGTACATCGAAACCGAAACCAAACGCGAAACCCGCGCGACCGTTCTGGGTCACATTCAGCGTGGTGGTTCCCCAGGCCCGTACGACCGTATCCTGGCGTCCCGCATGGGCGCGTACGCGATCGAGCTACTGCTTCAGGGACACGGCGGCCGCTGCGTCGGTATCCAGAACGAGAAACTGGTTCACCATGACATCATCGACGCCATTGAAAACATGAAGCGTCCGTTCAAGGGTGACTGGCTGGACTGCGCGAAAAAACTGTACTGATCGGCGTCTGTATTGCGCCGGGTGGCGGCTTCGCCTTACCCGGCCTACAAAAGCACGGTTCGTAGGCCCGGTAAGCGAAGCGCCACCGGGCTTTTTTATGCGCCCACCCTTTCTTTTATTCCTCCACGTTATAGCCAATCTTTTTTTATTCTTTAATCATCGGTTAGCTTTCTGGCACGCTGCATTCATCAAAACACTACACAAGAGAGCTGGGCGATGAATAAATGGGGCGTGGGGTTAACATTATTGCTGGCATCAACCAGCGTTCTGGCAAAGGACATTCAGTTACTGAACGTGTCGTACGATCCGACGCGTGAACTGTACGACCAGTACAACAAAGCTTTCGCGGCGCACTGGAAACAGGAAACCGGCGATAACGTGGTGGTTCGCCAGTCTCACGGCGGTTCCGGTAAGCAGGCGACATCGGTGATCAACGGTATTGAAGCCGACGTGGTGACCCTGGCGCTGGCCTACGATGTTGACGCTATCGCCGAGCGTGGCCGTATCGACAAAAACTGGATCAAACGCCTGCCGGATAACTCCGCGCCATACACCTCGACCATTGTCTTCCTGGTGCGTAAAGGCAACCCGAAACAGATTAAGGACTGGAACGACCTGATTAAGCCAGGCGTGTCTGTCATTACCCCGAACCCAAAAAGCTCCGGCGGCGCACGCTGGAACTATCTGGCAGCCTGGGGCTACGCGCTGCACCAAAACAACGGCGATCAGGCCAAAGCACAGGACTTCGTCAAAGCACTGTTTAAAAACGTCGAAGTGCTGGACTCCGGCGCGCGCGGTGCAACCAACACCTTCGTCGAACGCGGCATTGGCGACGTGCTGATCGCCTGGGAAAACGAAGCCCTGCTGGCGACCAACGAGCTGGGTAAAGACAAGTTCGAGATCGTCACCCCGAGCGAATCGATCCTGGCTGAGCCGACCGTCTCCGTCGTCGATAAGGTTGTTGATAAGAAGGGCACCAAAGCGGTGGCGGAAGCCTACCTGAAGTACCTCTACTCACCTGAAGGGCAGGAAATTGCGGCGAAAAACTTCTACCGCCCACGCGATGAGGCCGTCGCGAAGAAATACGAAAACGCCTTCCCGAAACTGAAGCTGTTCACTATTGATGAGGTTTTTGGCGGCTGGACCAAAGCGCAGAAAGAGCACTTCTCTAACGGCGGCACCTTCGACCAGATCAGCAAGCGCTAAGCGTTTTACAAAGAACGACACGGTAACCCGGTGTGAGAAATCCGCCGGGTTTTTTATTTGGTCATCATTTTGCGTTACTCTTTTGCCTCTATTGAAAACAGGGAACGCGTTGTGAAAAAAATTATCTTACTGATTCTGATCGTTATCGCCCTTGCCGCAGGCGGCGTGTACTGGATGAAAGCGGGTAATCCGAATGCGTTGCGTCATATCGTTCTCGACCAGTGTGTGCCCAACCAGCTGCATAACCGTAACCCGGCACCGTGTGCGCAGGTGAAGCCAGATGCGGGCTACGTGGTGTTCAAGGACCGCAACGGGCCGCTGCAATACCTGCTGATGCCCACGTACCGTATCAACGGCACCGAAAGCCCGCTGCTGACTGAGCCGCAGACACCGAATTTCTTCTGGCTGGCATGGCAGTCTCGCCATTTTATGAGTATGAAACGGGGGGCCGACGTGCCTGACAGCGCCGTTTCGCTGACCATCAACTCCCCGACCGGGCGCACGCAAAACCATTTTCATATCCACATCTCCTGTCTGCGCCCAGACGTGCGCGAGAAGCTGAACGCGTCGCAGGGGCAAATCAGCACCCAGTGGTTACCGCTTCCGGGCGGGCTGGAAGGGCATGAATACCTTGCCCGTCGGGTGACGGAGAACGAACTGGTGCAGCGCAGCCCGTTTATGATGCTGGCGGAAGAGCTGCCGGAAGCCCGCGATCATATGGGACGCTTCGCGCTGGCGATGGCACAGCAGTCGGACGGCTCGTTTGTATTGCTGGCGACAGAGCGTAACCTGCTTACCTTTAACCGCGCGTCGGCTGAGGAATTGCAGGATCATCAATGCGATATCCTGAAGTGACCCCACCATAAATAGCGTTTACTCGCCCTGCCTGTCGCCGTAGACTTGCTGAAAAATTCTACAGGAGACAGGTATGTCGCTCTGGTTAACGCATCCTCTGCTGCTTCCCTCGCTGATCGTCGGCGTCACCATCGTGCTGTGGGCGACGTCGCTGTTGCCGGAATTTATCACCGCGCTGCTGTTTTTCACGGCGGCGATGACCGCCAGAATCGCCCCGCCGGAAGTGATCTTCGGCGGCTTCGCCTCGTCTGCCTTCTGGCTGGTGTTCAGCGGCTTTGTGCTGGGCGTGGCGATTCGGAAAACCGGCCTGGCGGACAGGGCCGCCCGGGCGCTGTCGGCAAAGCTTACCGACTCCTGGGTGCTGATGGTGGCGAGCGTTGTGCTGCTGAGCTATGCCCTGGCATTCGTGATGCCGTCGAACATGGGACGTATTGCGCTGCTGATGCCGATTGTCGCCGCGATGGCGAAGCGGGCCGGCATTCCTGATGGCTCGCGGGCCTGGTTTGGCCTGGCGCTGGCGGTCGGGTTTGGCACCTTCCAGCTCTCGGCCACTATTTTGCCCGCCAACGTGCCCAACCTGGTGATGAGCGGCGCGGCGGAAGGCTCATACGGTATCCACCTCAACTATGTCCCGTATCTGCTGCTGCACACCCCGGTGCTGGGTATTCTCAAAGGCCTGATTCTGATTGGCCTGATCTGCTGGCTGTTCCCCGGCAACCCGAAACCGGCGAAGGATCTCACGCCATCGGAACCGATGGGGCGTGACGAAAAACGACTCGCCTGGCTGCTGGCGGTGGTGTTGACGATGTGGGTGACGGAGAGCTGGCACGGCGTTGGGCCAGCGTGGACGGGGCTGGCGGCCTCGGTCATCGTTATGCTGCCGCGCATCGGTTTTATCACCGGGGAAGAGTTCTCGGCGGGGGTGAATATGCGCACCTGTATTTACGTCGCGGGTATACTCGGGCTGGCCATTACGGTGACGCAGACCGGTATCGGTGCGGCCGTAGGCGAGGCGTTGCTCCATATCATGCCGCTGGATGCAGACCGCCCGTTTACCAGCTTCCTGGCGCTGACGGGGATCACCACGGCGCTCAACTTCATTATGACCGCCAACGGCGTTCCTGCGCTGTACACCACGCTGGCGCAGAGCTTCTCGGACGCGACCGGCTTCCCGCTGCTGTCGGTGATCATGATTCAGGTGCTGGGGTATTCCACGCCGCTGCTGCCATATCAGGCGTCGCCGATTGTGGTGGCGATGGGCTTAGGGAAAGTGCCTGCGAAGGCGGGGATGCTGCTTTGTCTGGCGCTGGCGATTGCGACGTATCTGGTGCTGCTGCCGCTGGATTATTTGTGGTTTAGCGTGTTAGGTCGTTTGTAGGGCGGGTTAGCGAAGCGCCACCCGCCACAAAGGCAATTACGCCTGCTTAGCCGCTTCTGCCGCTTTAACGATCACCGCGAAAGCGTCTGCTTTCAGGGATGCGCCGCCAACCAGTGCGCCATCGATGTCTGGCTGGGTGAACAGCTCAGCTGCGTTTGATGCGTTAACGGAACCGCCGTACTGGATGATGACCTGCTCAGCCACTTTCGCGTCTGCTTTTGCAATGTGGTCACGGATGAACTTGTGCACCGCCTGTGCCTGCGCTGGAGTTGCAGATTTGCCGGTACCGATCGCCCAGACTGGCTCGTAAGCGATAACCGCGCCTTCGAACGCTGCCGCGCCCTGGGTTTTCAGCACAGCGTCGATCTGACGTGCGCACACTTCTTCGGTTTTGCCTGCTTCGTTTTCTGCTTCGGTTTCACCGATGCACAGAACCGGGATCAGACCCTGCTCTTTCAGCACAGCGAATTTCTTCGCGATGAACTCATCGGATTCTTTGTGATAGGTGCGACGCTCGGAGTGGCCGATGATGATGTATTTCGCGCCGATATCTTTCAGCATTTCAGCGGAGGTTTCACCGGTGAACGCGCCAGACAGGTTAACGTCAACGTTCTGCGCGCCCAGAATGATGTGGCTGCCGTCAGCGGCACGTTTAGCCAGATCCAGGTACATATCCGGCGGAGCGATAGCAACCGCGCAGCCGGTCACGCCAGCCAGCTCTTTACGCAGGTTAGCAACCAGTTCGTTTACCATGTGGCGGCTGCCGTTCAGTTTCCAGTTACCCATCACTAAAGGATGTCGCATTTCAATTCTCCACGCTCAATAAGCGAATTAAGGAATATGGCCGCCCTGTCGGGCAGCATGGTCTGTGAATCAGTATAGAGATTTTCCCTCGAAAGGCTTTGCTTTTTGTCATTAATTCGCCCCCTCGAGTGCGTCTGATAGGGCCAGCTTAATCGGTTCAACCGCGAAGGTCAGCCCCTTTTCGCCGTTATCTGCGACGACATAGCGAACGGCACCTTCCGTATCGGCGTAATAGCGTTTGTTTTTCCCGGCGGTAAGCAGTTTTTGCAGCTTTTGCTGGCTTTGTGCTTTCGTGAAGGTGGGGGTAAAGGCGCGCAGAATAGCGCTCATGTACTCCAGCGCTTTCGCTTTCGCCGCTTTCTGCTCTGGCCCCTGAATCGGCAGCCAGGTGATCTGCATACTTTTGATTTTTAACGTTCCGCGCTCAAGGGCGGTAGAGGCATACAGATTCTCGTTAATTTTGCTGGCCGCGCGGGTCAGGGTCGGCGTATCGCGGGCGCTGTCAATCGCACGGAACTCTCCCAGCGGAAGTGAGGGGTTTTCTTTGTTGAAGGCTTCGCGGAACTGGCTGATAGATTGATCGAAAGAGGGGGCGCCCGCCAGAAGATAGGGGGCGGTGACCGGGGAAGCCGTTTCCGCGGCATAGAGGGAAAAACTGGCGCTCAGCATCGCTAAACACAAATAAAGAGAGTGTGCCGAACTTTTCATCAACATTGCCCCTGGCCATCATTGCCCATGATTAAAACGATATCTTGTCGGCTTGTCAAAAGGTCACAACTCCAGGGTAAAATGCGGGCTAAACAATAATAAGGAACCTTACATGACCATACAGCAGTGGCTGTTTTCATTCAAAGGGCGTATTGGACGCCGTGACTTCTGGATCTGGATTGCAACGTGGGTTGTCGCCATGCTGCTACTGTTTTTTGTTGCCTACAACGCATGGCTGAGCACGCAAACGGCGGCATTTGCGCTGGTCTGTTTACTGTGGCCAACCGCCGCCGTAGTGGTGAAACGTCTGCACGATCGTGGCCGCTCCGGCGCATGGGCTTTCCTGATTATTCTGGCGTGGATGCTGGTGGCGGGGAACTGGTCAATGCTGCCCTCAATCCTCCCATGGGTGGTGGGCAGACTGCTGCCGACGGTTATCTTTGTAATGATGGTTGTCGAACTGGGCGCGTTTATCGGCACCCAGAGCGAGAACAAATATGGAAAAGATACCCTTGAGGTGAAGTACCGCTGATCACCAGTAGTGTTCGGCGGTCATGTGGCCCGGCCGGCGGCGAAGGTGCTTCGTCATCTGCCGGGTATCCTTCAGCAACTGCTGCGTATCGCGTACCATCTGCGGGTTACCGCACAGCATCACATGGCTGGTTTCGGTATTCATCGGTAAACCCACCGCTTCTTCCAGCGCGCCGCTTTCAATCAACGCCGGAACGCGACCGGTTAACGAGCCGGCTGCGGTTTCGCGGCTGACCACCGTCTGAATTTTTAACTTCCCGCCATAACGCTGTTCCAGCGCCTGCATCTGCGGCAAATAGCTCAGGTCTGCGGCGTAGCGCGCGGCGTGAACCAGCACGATATTTTTAAAGCGCTCCAGATCTTTGCCGTATTGCAGAATGGAAAGATACGGGCCAATGGCCGTGCCGGTCGCCAGCATCCAGAGCGTGTCACAGTCGGGGATTTCATCCAGCACGAAGAACCCCGCCGCGTCGGAGACAATCTGCACTTCATCGCCCGGTTTCAGCGCGGCGAGGCGTGGGCTGAGCTTACCGTCCGGGACGGTGACCAGATAGAACTCAAGGTCCGGGTTATCAGGCGCATTAACGTAAGAGTAGGCGCGCTGTACGCGTTCACCGTCAATATCCAACCCGAGCTTGGCAAACTGCCCGGCAGTAAACGGATGAACGGGAGCGTGCAGCGTGAGGCTAAATAGCGCATCGGTCCAGAACTGTACCTTTGTGACTTTACCTGTTACCCAGTCCGCCATGATCTTCTCCTGTGCTGTTTCTCTCTTCTATCTTCCGTACTTGCGGGAAACATTTCCAGCCCATTCGGGCCGGAAAGCTCTATCGATCAAACGGTTTTACAGAATGTGCGTCTGTACGTCCGGATCTTTACGATCGAGATAATGAATGGACTTAATGCGGCGAATAGTGCGGGATTTACCGCGGATCAGCAGGGTTTCAGTGGTGGCCATGTTGCCCTTGCGGGTGATGCCGTCCAGCAGATCGCCTTTGGTGATGCCGGTTGCGGAGAAGACCACGTTATCGCTGCGGGCCATCTCGTTCAGCGCGAGCACTTTATTGGCCTCGATGCCCATCGCCGCGCAGCGCGCCAGTTCGTCTGCACCAATGCGAAGGTTCTCGTCGCTGTCGCCTTTGACCTCATGGCGTGGCAGCAGACGCGCCTGCATATCGCCGTCCAGCGCGCGGATCACTGCCGCAGAGACCACACCCTCCGGCGCGCCGCCGATGCCGTAAAGCACGTCGACTTCGCTGTCCGGCATGCAGGTCAGAATAGAGGCGGCAACGTCGCCATCCGGAATAGCAAACACGCGTACGCCGAGCGCTTGCAGGTACGCGATGGTGGCGTCGTGGCGCGGTTTCGCCAGAATGGTCACGGTGAGTTCGCTGAGCGCTTTACCCAGCGCCGCGGCGATATTGCGCAGGTTGGCGTCCAGCGGCAGGCTAAGGTCGATAGCGCCTTTAGCGCCAGGACCGACGATCAGTTTTTCCATGTACATATCGGGCGCGTTGAGGAAGCAGCCCTTATCGCCCACCGCCAGTACCGCCAGCGCGTTGGCCTGGCCCATCGCCGTCATGCGCGTGCCTTCAATCGGGTCGACCGCGATATCCACCGCATCGCCTTTGCCCGTCCCGACTTTTTCACCTATATAGAGCATCGGCGCTTCGTCGATTTCGCCTTCGCCAATGACGATAGTGCCATCGATATTGACCTGATTAAGCACAATGCGCATGGCGTGGACGGCAGCGCCGTCTGCGGTATTTTTGTCGCCACGGCCCAGCCACTTGTAGCCTGCGAGGGCGGCAGCTTCGGTGACGCGGGAAAACTCGATAGCAAGTTCACGTTTCATGAGGTACTCGTACAATCAAAAGGAATTGCACGAAGTTTATCACAGAGTGGGGAGGGGCGAGGGGACCGGTGCGGTCGGAGCCCCTCACCCTAACCCTCTCCCAGGGGAGAGGGAATATAGGTTTACTCGTCGTGCTCTTCCCACGCCAGGGCACGTTTCACCGCTTTCTTCCAGCCGCTATAGCGGTAGTTGCGCTCGGTGGTTTCGATGCCAGGACGGAATTCGCGTTCGATAACCGCTTTTTCCTGAAGCTCGTCGAGGTTTTGCCAGAAGCCAACCGCCAGACCTGCCAGATACGCCGCGCCCAGCGCCGTCACTTCTCGCACCTCAGGACGTTCAACGCGGGTGCCCAGAATGTCGGACTGGAACTGCATCAGGAAGTTGTTGGCTACCGCACCGCCGTCCACGCGCAGGGCGTGCAGACGAATGCCGGAGTCAGCCTGCATCGCTTCCAGCACGTCGCGCGTCTGGTAGGCGATGGATTCCAGCGTCGCGCGAATGATGTGGTTTGAGTTCACGCCGCGCGTCAGGCCGAAAATCGCGCCGCGGGCATACGGATCCCAGTACGGTGCGCCCAGACCGGTGAACGCTGGCACCACGTACACGCCGTTGGTGTCTTTCACTTTGGTCGCGAAGTATTCGGAGTCAAACGCGTCGCTGATCAGCTTCATCTCGTCGCGCAGCCACTGAATGGAAGCACCCGCCATGAATACCGCGCCTTCCAGGGCATAGTTCACTTCGCCGCGCGGGCCGCAGGCGATGGTGGTCAGCAGACCGTTTTCTGATTTCACCGCTTTCTCGCCGGTGTTCATCAGCATAAAACAACCGGTGCCGTAAGTGTTCTTCGCCATCCCTTCCTTGACGCACAGCTGGCCGAACAGGGCCGCCTGCTGGTCACCGGCGATGCCGGCGATAGGAATACGCGTACCGCCTTTACCCCCAATGTTGGTCTGGCCGTATACTTCAGAAGACTTACGGACTTCTGGCAGCATCGCGCGCGGAATGTCCAGCGCGTCCAGCATCTTGTCATCCCACTCAAGGGTGTTGATGTTGAACAGCATGGTGCGCGAGGCGTTGGTGTAGTCGGTGACGTGAACGCGTCCCTGAGTCATCTTCCAGATAAGCCAGGTATCGACGGTGCCGAACAGTAGCTCGCCACGTCGTGCGCGCTCGCGTGAACCTTCCACGTGGTCGAGGATCCACTTCACTTTGGTGCCGGAGAAATAGGGGTCAACCACCAGGCCGGTGGCGCTGCGCACGTACTCTTCCATTCCTTCGCGCTTCAGCTGTTCGCAGATCTCTGACGTACGACGGCACTGCCAGACAATGGCGTTGTAGATGGGCTTACCGGTTTCGCGCTCCCAGACCACAGTCGTTTCACGCTGGTTGGTGATACCGATAGCGGCAATCTGGTCAGAACTGATGTCGGCTTTCGCCAGCACTTCCACCAGCGTGGAGCTTTGCGACGCCCAGATCTCCATCGGGTCGTGTTCTACCCAGCCTGGACGCGGATAAATTTGCTCAAATTCGCGTTGAGACACGCTGACAATGTTCGCGTCATGATCCATTACGACAGCGCGGGAGCTGGTGGTGCCCTGGTCGAGCGCAACGATATATTTTTTTTCGGTCATGGTATGTGTCCCGTAGTCAGATTACAGCGAAGCTTTTTGTTGTGTGGTGGAAGCCGTCTCTTTCTCCTCTTCCACACAGGTGTCGCACGGTAAGTGGCGACCAATTAATTTGCGATAGCCGAATGCGCCCAGCGCCGCCCCTACGATTGGCCCGAACAGCGGAACCAGGAAGTAAGGAATGTCTTTGCCGCCCGTGAAGGCGACATCGCCCCATCCCGCAAAGAAGGCGAAGGTTTTTGGACCCAGGTCACGCGCCGGATTCATCGCAAAGCCGGTCAGCGGACCCATGGATGCGCCAATTACCGCAATCAGAAGGCCAATCAAAAGTGGCGCCAGCGGGCCGCGCGGAATGCCGTTTCCATCGTCGCCCAGCGCCATGATGACGCCCATCAGAATAGCGGTAATCACCATCTCAACCGCGAACGCCTGCACAAAATTGATATGCGGATTCGGATACGTTGAGAAAATGCCTGCCAGATCCAGACTTTCGACACTGCCACGCACCATATGATGCGTCTGTTCGAAGTCGATGAAAAGATTGTAATAAAGCCCGTAAACTAACGCCGCTGCGCAAAAGGCGCCGGCAAATTGCGAAATGATAAAAGGAACAACTTTGCGTCCGTCAAAACACGCGAATAGCCACAACGCGATGGTCACCGCCGGGTTAAGATGTGCACCGGAAACCCCTGCGGTCAGGTAGATGGCCATCGCCACGCCCAGACCCCAGATAATACTGATTTCCCACTGACCAAAACTGGCACCCGCCACTTTCAGTGCTGCGACACAGCCTACTCCGAAGAATATCAACAACCCGGTACCCAGGAACTCGGCAATACACTGGCCTTTTAAGGTTGATGTCTGACTCATAATCGGAATCCTGCAAAAGAGTAATGTTTATTGTTTGCGTGACCGCCCGTGACAGTCACGATGCCCTGTAGACATAGTGTTAATTTATCGTTAACGAGCACAAACGAGAAATATCGAAATCTAAATGTGTGGTCTGCGTCAATAAAATGAGCGTTTTCGCGCCATAAAGCGCGTTTTTGCATCAGATAATGATTATGGGCTGAATCATTTCTTTAACTTATGGGTTAACAACTTAGGGGTATATGCGGCGAACGCACCAGGACGAGGCCGAAAAGTGTTGCAAACCGCGATCTGCGTGGCATGCCGCTGGACAGGGGCGACGGCGCTCCATACAATCGGAACATATGTTGTGCGCGTTTACGTTAAAGCGTCGCCTTGCAATTCAGGAGAGGTAGGATCATGTCTTTAGAAGTGTTTGAGAAACTGGAATCGAAAGTACAGCAGGCGATTGACACCATCACGCTGCTGCAAATGGAAATTGAAGAGCTGAAAGAAAAGAACAACTCCCTGTCACAGGAAGTTCAGAATGCTCAGCACAGCCGTGAAGAACTGGAGCGCGAAAACAACCAGCTTCGCGAACAGCAGAACGGCTGGCAGGAACGCTTGCAGGCGCTGCTGGGACGTATGGAAGAAGTTTGATTTCCTTAGGGAATGCATTGAACAGGCCGGGTAAGGCGAAGCCGCCACCCGGCTTTTTTATGGTTTTCGCTAACCGACATCAAACCATAAAAAAGGCCGCCCTGGGCGGCCTTAACGCTACTTGTCCTGCGCTGTCGTAGCAAAAGCAACAAACCCAACAGGTTCATCGCTCTTTACAACGAGTACGCTGGCGACAATGAACGCGATACATAAATAGCGTTTCATTATGCGGTCCCTGCTGCTTACCGCTCCACCGTTCACCACCGGTGATAAGTCGGTGGACACAAGCCCGGTTAAAGGTTGCTTTACGGTTATGAATACACCTTTCCCTGGACCGATGCCCATTTGCGAGATGGCGGAAAGGGACACAGCATCATAATGAGCAACAGCTGCGGAGTTAAGGTTTCCACACATAATTAGGAATTTATAAAGTGTCGACAGGGGTTACCTGAGGAATGAACCAGGGTAAGATAAAAATCCTGGTTAAAGGTTGCAATATCACCCAACGGACCGCGAATCCCGAGGGACAAAAAAAACCGCCACATTGCTGTTGGCGGTTTTTTTATGCATCTCGCTTACCGATTAACTACTCAATATCCAGCGCATCCTCAGAAAGGATAATGCCGGTATTGTCAGCATAAAGGTGGTCGCCCGAGAAGAAGGTCACGCCGCCGAAATTGACGCGCACGTCGCTTTCGCCGATGCCGTCGCCCGCTGCGCCTACCGGTATGGCCGCGATGGCCTGAATCCCGATATCCAGGTCTTCGAGATCGTCCACCTGACGCACGGAACCGTACACCACAATGCCTTCCCACTCGTTCTGGACGGCAATTCCCGCCAGTTCAGCATCAATCAATGCACGGCGCACGGAACCGCCACCATCCACCAGCAGGACGCGACCACGACCGTTCTCTTCGAGCAGATCGTACAGCAACCCGTTGTCCTCGAAACATTTCACCGTGATGATTTGTCCGCCAAACGACGACCGTCCACCAAAGTTGGAGAACAGGGGTTCAACGACGTTGACATCTTCCTGGTAGATGTCACAAAGCTCGGAGGTATCGTATTTCATAGGTTTAACGCTCTGTTGCTGCGAATGTGTTCAGTATATCGTGCGAAATGCGTTGTTGGCAAAATCATCAATTGTTAATTGATATTTGTCAGCTAACTCAGCGTCTGGCTTAAGACAATCCCGATGACGAACAGCAGGTTAGTCAACAGCGCGCCTTTTACCGTACGTTCCAGCATCGGTGGCATGGCGGCCGGGCTGAGTTCACGCATAACGTAGCGGGCCTGCTTAATCAGCAGCGGTGCGGCGAGCACAAACAGCCAGCCCCAGAGGCTGTGCAGCGAAATCAGATTGAACAGCGCCAGGCAGACCAGCGCGCCGATGAGCAGGCAGGCGTGATAGCGGCGTGCATTCACCGGACCCAGACGCACGGCCAGCGTGTTTTTACCGTTCTCGCGGTCGCTATCGATGTCGCGCAGATTATTGATATTCAGCACCGCCGTCGCCAGCAGACCACAGGCGGTCGCCGGCAGGAACAGGGCAGGGATCACCGTGTGCGCCTGTAAGTACCAGCTTCCCATCACGCTCAGCCAGCCGAAGAACACCAGCACGGAGATGTCGCCCAGACCAATATACCCGTAAGGACGCGTCCCGACGGTATAGGTAATGGCTGCAATAATGGCGAGCAAGCCCAGCACCAGGAAGCCAATGAAATCACTGGTGGTTTTCGAGGCGACCGTCACCAGCGCCAGCCCGGACAGGCAAATCAACACCACGGTGATAATCAGCGCCCGTTTCATCTGTGCCTGGGTAATCACCCCTTTTTGCATCCCGCGCAGCGGCCCGATGCGGTCAGGCTTGTCGCTGCCTTTTACCGCATCGCCGTAATCATTGGCGAGATTAGAGAGGATTTGCAGCAGCCCGGCGGTGACAAGCGCCAGACCTGCTACCAGCGGATCGAAATGACCCTGCCACCAGGCAAGCGTGGTACCGACGATAATGGCGGCAAAAGCCAGAGGAAGCGTTTTAGGGCGCAGACTTTCGAGCCACGCCTGTGTACGGCTGATATCAGTCATAGTTATTTAGCCAATAAAAATGGGGGCCATAGCCCCCATCAACAGTGATGAAAATGCATTGAACGCGATTATAGAATAAAACGGCTCAGATCTTCATCTGCCACTAACGCATCCAGGTGTTTGCCCACATAGTCTGCGTCAATGGTAATGCTTTGACCGTTAAGGTCGCTCGCATCATAAGAGATGTCTTCCATCAGGCGTTCCAGCACGGTGTGCAGACGACGCGCACCGATGTTCTCGGTGGTTTCGTTGACCTGCCACGCGGCCTGGGCGATGCGCTTGATACCGTCATCGGTAAATTCAATGTTCACGCCTTCGGTCGCCATCAGCGCTTTATACTGTACGGTCACAGAAGCGTTTGGCTCAGTCAGGATACGTTCGAAATCTTCGGTGGTCAGCGCCTGCAACTCGACGCGGATTGGCAGACGTCCCTGAAGTTCCGGGATCAGGTCAGACGGGCTGGCAATCTGGAACGCACCGGAGGCGATAAACAGAATGTGGTCAGTTTTAACCATGCCGTGCTTGGTGGAGACGGTGCAACCTTCCACCAGCGGCAGCAGGTCGCGCTGAACGCCTTCGCGTGAGACATCCGGGCCGGACGCGTTGCCGCGCTTACAGATCTTGTCGATTTCGTCGATAAACACGATACCGTGCTGCTCAACCGCGTCGATAGCATCCTGTTTCAGCTCTTCCGGGTTAACCAGCTTCGCGGCTTCTTCTTCAATCAGCAGCTTCATCGCGTCTTTGATTTTCAGCTTACGCGCTTTCTGCTTCTGCCCGCCCAGGTTCTGGAACATGGACTGCAACTGGCTGGTCATCTCTTCCATGCCCGGAGGCGCCATAATTTCCACGCCCATTGGCGCGGCAGCGAGATCGATCTCAATCTCTTTGTCGTCCAGCTCGCCTTCGCGCAGTTTTTTGCGGAATGCCTGACGCGCAGCAGAAGGTTCAGGCTGCTGTTCAGCCTGTCCCCAGTTGTTTTTTGCCGGTGGGATCAGCACGTCGAGAATACGCTCTTCGGCCATCTCTTCGGCGCGATAGCGGTTTTTCTCAATTGCCTGGACGCGCACCATCTTAATCGCCGAGTCGGTCAGGTCACGGATGATGGAGTCCACTTCTTTACCCACATAGCCCACTTCGGTGAACTTGGTGGCTTCAACTTTGATGAACGGCGCGTTAGCCAGTTTGGCCAGACGACGGGCGATTTCGGTTTTACCCACACCGGTCGGGCCGATCATCAGAATATTTTTTGGCGTCACTTCGTGGCGAAGCTCTTCGTCGAGCTGCATGCGACGCCAGCGGTTACGCAGTGCGATAGCCACGGAGCGCTTGGCGTCGTCCTGGCCGATAATGTGTTTGTTCAGTTCGCTGACAATTTCGCGTGGGGTCATTTCAGACATGGGCGATCCTTACGCTTTAGACGGTAATTCTTCGATGGTGTGATTGTGGTTGGTATAGATGCAGATATCACCTGCAATATCCAACGCTTTCACCGCGATATCGCGCGCGTTCATGTCGGTATTTTCCAACAGCGCACGGGCTGCGGCCTGGGCGTACGGGCCGCCAGAGCCGATGGCAATCAGGTCGTTTTCAGGCTGAACCACGTCGCCGTTACCGGTGATGATCAGCGAGGCGTTTTCGTCAGCCACGGCCAGCAGCGCTTCGAGCTTGCGCAGCATGCGGTCGGTACGCCAGTCTTTTGCCAGCTCAACGGCGGCTTTCACCAGATGACCCTGATGCATTTCCAGTTTGCGTTCAAACAGTTCAAACAGCGTGAAGGCATCAGCCGTGCCGCCTGCGAAACCGGCGATCACTTTGTCGTTATAAAGACGACGTACTTTCTTCACGTTGCCTTTCATGACGGTATTACCCAGCGTGGCCTGGCCATCACCGGCAATTACCACCTGGCCGTTACGGCGTACACTTACTATTGTTGTCACGAGCAGACCCCCTGGTTACAGATTCGGGAAACAGAAGCCCTGAGCCTGTGCTCAGGGCTGAATTAAATGATAGATGGGGGGGATTTTGGGGGTTTCAACCCCCGGAGGCGAGTCGAATGCAGTTTGTGTGGCCAGCCACTTTCAAACGGGAAATGGTGCCGTCTGCGTTTTCTTTGCCTTTGACCGGTCCAATCACTACGCGATTCCAGCCGTTGTTGGTGGTAATGCGAGAGTCAAATCCTTCAAATGCCAGCTGAGCACGCACCGTTTCTGCCTGTTCGGCGCCTTTAAACGAACCGCACTGAACCATCCAGCGGCGTTCATCTTTTTTCTCAGCCGTCTGCTTCGGTGCCTCGGTCTCTTTGGTGACCGGCGCAGCCTGCTGCGTTTTTGGCTGTTGCGCAGTGGTATGCGCAGGCGTCTGCAACAGATCCTGATACGGCTGTGCCGTTTGCTTCTGCGGCTGCGCCTTCGGTTGCTGCTGGACAGGCTGAGTTTGTACGGTACGCGTCTGCTGCTGCGGTTGTGTACGCGGCTGCTGTACCGGCTGCGTCTGCGTCCACTGCTGCTGTTGCGTTTGCTGCTGAGCCTGACGCTGGCGCTGCAACGTTTGCTGACGCTGCGCCGGGGTTTGTTCGTTCCACGGTACTTCGTTCAGCTGCGTAGGCTGCTGGCGCATGTCCGCCTGCATCTGAGCGAGCAATTGACGCTGTTCGTCCGTCAGCTGATCGGCATTCTTTACTTCACCCCCGGCAGAAGGCTCGGTAGGCGCACGTACGCCAGGCTGGCGGCTTTCCAGCTCTTTAATGTAGCGCCAGCGCTCTTCAGGCTTCGGCGGCAGGCCGTTGCCGACGACCTTGTTACCCTGAAGGGCTTCAGACTCTTCTTTTTTATGATGCGTAATGAAGTAGAGGCCGCCAATAAAGGCCACCAGCACAGCCGCAGCAATGGCGACCATAGCTGGGGAGACAGCAGACAGGCTGCGTTGCTTGCTTTTTGAACTACTCTTTTTGCGTCGCGAAGGTGCCGGCTGGCCGCGACGTACATAATCTCGTTGTGCCACTATCGTTTCGCTGTATTTATTCGTTCGTCAGCCCGCCATGTTACTTAAGCGACGGGGCTTTGACCAGATAAGGGTGTCGAAAGGTATTTACTTTAAGTTAATGCCTGGGTAGAGCCGCGCACAATCAGCTCACAATCCAGTAGTCGTGACCCACTGCTAACTGATTGACCGTGCAGCTGATCCAGCAAAAGCAGCATCGCTTCCCGGCCGATGTCATACCGCGGCTGTGCAACGGTCGAAAGCGGCGGATCGCAAAACTCCGAAAGTGAAATATTATCAAAACCGATTATCGACAGGTCCTGCGGCACGCGCAGGCCGTGACGTTTGGCGTAGGATAACGCCCCCAGCGCCATCACGTCGCTGTGGCAGAAGACCGCGGTGGGCGGTTCTGGCAAGGCCAGCAATTTTTCCAGCGCCTGCCCGCCCGCTTCAAAGGTGAAATCACCGCGCGCAATGTAGTGCGGATCGACGATAGCCCCGGTACGGCGCAGCGCCTGAACGTAGCCCTGCAAGCGGTAATGACACAGCGGCATCTCTTCTGGTCCGGCGATACAGCCGATACGCTTATGCCCCAGTTCCTGAAGATAGTTCACGGCGTTGAATGCGGCGGTGAGGTTATCGATATGAACGGTTGGCAGCTCCAGCTCCGGCGCGAATTCGTTCGCCATGACCATAGGCGGTAAATTGCGCTGTTCTTCAATGCTGGCATCAAACGGCAGGCGTGAGCCAAGCAGCAGCATGCCATCAATCTGCTTGGTGATGATCAGGTCGATGAACGTTTTTTCCTGCTGGTTCTGGTGAGCACAATCGCCAATCAGCACCAGATAGCCCTGGGCGGCGGCCGTGACCTCAATGCCGCGGATGATTTCGCTGAAGAAGGGATCGCAGATATCCGGCACGATCACCAGGATGGTACGGGATTCGTTGCGTTTAACGTTGCGCCCCATGGCTTGCGGGAAATAACCGACCTCAAGCGCCGCCTTTTCAACCCGGTTTCGGGTCGCCTGGGAGAC
This sequence comes from Enterobacter cloacae complex sp. IR5441, assembly GCF_049238215.1. Taxonomy (NCBI): domain Bacteria; kingdom Pseudomonadati; phylum Pseudomonadota; class Gammaproteobacteria; order Enterobacterales; family Enterobacteriaceae; genus Enterobacter; species Enterobacter cloacae complex sp. IR5441. The sequence goes on along the minus strand of NZ_JBMKIA010000014.1, from coordinate 27,678 downwards.
TTTGTCAGGGTTCATCAATGCGCGGGACACGGTTGCTGTTGAGACTTGTGCTTTCTCGGCAACGTCTTTCATGGTCGCCGAGGCAACCTCTTTCCTGGACTTCAACGTCTTCTCCTCGCCTGAACACCGAACTGCGGACAGCACCATTTTTACAGATAGTTAATGGAATCGGTTACAGAATTTTCATAAAAAGTGTGAGGCGCATTAAATTTTTCGATCCGTCTTCAGCCTTCAATCGGATCGACGTCAAGAACCCACTTCACTTTTCGCGCTTCCGGTAGGGTATTGATCAGCGCCAGCGTGCCGCTGACGATCTGCTGTAAACGGATACGCGAGGGGTGCTGAAGTAACAGTTGCCAGCGGAAACGGCCGCCGCGTTTCGGGGCGAGCGCGGGTACCGGGCCTAAAATCCACAGCTGATTATCCACCAGCGGGCTGGCTTGCAGGAGGTTTCTCAGCTGTTGCAGGAACAGCGGAGCCTGCTGGTTATTATGATCTTCCGCACGGATGATAACGTGGCTGGTCCACGGGGGAAGCTGCATCGTCTGACGTTCGGCCAGCGCCTGGTCCGCGAAGGCGTCATAGCCTTTGTGCAGCAGAGTTTGCAGCAGCGGATGTTCAGGGTGGTGCGTTTGCAGCACCACCTCGCCCTGCTTACCCGCTCGACCAGCGCGACCGGCAACCTGGGTATAAAGCTGGGCGAAACGCTCGGCGGAGCGAAAATCCGCGGAGAACAGCGCGCCGTCGACGTCCAGCAGGGCGACCAGCGTCACGTCCGGGAAGTGGTGCCCTTTCGCCAGCATCTGAGTACCAATCAGGATGCGCGCGCCGCCGCGATGTACTTCCGCAAGCTGCTGTTCCAGCGCCCCTTTACGGCTGGTGGTATCCCTGTCGATACGAGAGATGGGCACGTCCGGGAAGAAGGGCGCGAGCGCCTGTTCAAGCTGTTCCGTTCCCAGACCGACCGGCACGATGTGCGTTGAGCCGCAGGACGGGCATTGACGGGGGACCGGACGCTGGCTGTCGCAGTGGTGGCAGCGTAAATGGCGCTGAGCCTGGTGGAAGGTGTAGTAGTGATCGCAGCGCGGGCACTCCGCGATCCAGCCGCAGTCGTGGCACAGCAGCGCAGGCGCGAAGCCGCGGCGGTTCAGGAACAGGATCACCTGGTTGCCCGCCTGCAAATGCTGGCGCATGCGGCTAATCAGCGCAGGCGCTAACCCGGCCTGCACCTGCTGGCCTTTCAAATCCAGCACATGCTGAATGGCCGGGCGGGCATTCCCCGCACGGCGCGTCAGGCGCAGCATGTGGTATTTACGCTGGCGAACGTTTTGCAGCGTTTCAAGCGCGGGGGTGGCGGACCCGAGAATAATGGGGATTTGCTCGCTGTGGGCGCGGTACACGGCTAAGTCGCGGGCGTGATAGCGCCAGCCTTCCTGCTGTTTATAGGAGCTGTCATGCTCTTCATCGATTACGATAACGCCGAGATTTTTAAAGGGCGTAAACAGCGATGAACGGGTGCCGATCACAATTGCTGCTTCGCCGTTTTTCGCTTTCAGCCAGGCGCTGAGGCGCTCGCTGTCGTTCAGGCCGGAGTGCAGGACCTCAACGGGCGCATTAAAGCGTTCACGAAAACGCGCGATGGTTTGCGGCGTCAGGCCGATTTCCGGCACCATCACCAGCGCCTGTTTGCCCTGCGCGAGCACGTTTTCCAGCACGCTCAGATACACTTCGGTTTTACCGGAGCCGGTGACGCCCGCCAGCAGCCAGGCGGAAAAATGGTCGGCGGCGCTGTGAATCGCGCCTACGGCGGTGGCCTGCTCGGTATTCAGACGCAGGCGATCGCCCGAGACGGAAAAGCCGTCGCGCCAGTCGTGAAGGGCAGGTGCTTCACTGGCCAGCTCGCTCAACCCTTTCTTCCTTAATGCCTGCAACGCGGTTTCGCTTACCTCAAGCTCGTCGACCTGATGGCGCCTGATTTTTCCCTGGCGCAGCGCGGCCAGCGCCTGCTGCTGTTTCTGCGAGCGCTTCAGGCTGTTAATGTCCACAGCCTGGCCCTGCTCGGTGGCAAACCAGTACCACATTGGCGCGTGGCTGGCGCTCTTGCCCTGGCGCAGCATAATGGGCAGGGCATGGAACAGCACGTCGCCAATCGGATGATGATAATAATCTGCCGCCCACAGCAGCAGCCGCCAGGTGCTGGTGGAGTAAACCGGCTCGCTGTCCAGCACCTCAACAACCGATTTCAGCTCGTTAAGCGGCAGTTCGCTGTGTTCGCTGACGGACACCACGATCCCCACGCGCTGCTGTTTGCCAAACGGCACGGTCACGCGACAGCCCGCTTTGGCGCTCATGCTGTCGGGCAGCAGGTAGTCAAAGGTGCGGGGAAGCGGAACGGGCAGGGCAACGTGAGCGACGGGCATCGAATCTTCCTGACTTGAAAAGTGGCGCGTTAGTATACACATTAGTGAAAGCGGCGTGCGGATCAGTTTGCATACGTTGGTCAAATTCTGTATGATTCGCCGCCTTTGGTGTATTTTACGCCAAAGAACTTACATTCAACATCGCGTGGTGTCTGGCGTTAGGGCTGGAAGAGCGACGCGGCCTTAACTGAGGTTCTCCCATGAAAAAAGATATTCACCCGAAATACGAAATGATTACTGCAAACTGCTCTTGCGGTAACTCTATCCAGATCCGCTCTACCGTGGGTCACGATCTGAACCTGGACGTGTGCGGCAAATGCCACCCGTTCTACACTGGTAAGCAGCGTGATGTTGCAACCGGTGGCCGTGTTGACCGCTTCAACAAGCGTTTCAGCATCCCGGGCGCTAAATAAGTTTCCCGAAAAAAAGGCACCGCAAGGTGCCTTTTTTGTATCCGCTTATCAGTATTCCCACGTATCCGGGTCGATACCCAGTTCACGCATGATCACCTTCGCCTCTTCTGGAATTTCGTCACTGCGCTCTTTGCGCAGATCGTCATCGTTCGGCAACGGTTGGCCGGTAAACGCATGCAGGAACGCTTCGCACAGCAGTTCGCTGTTGGTGGCGTGACGCAGGTTGTTCACCTGACGACGCGTACGTTCATCGGTGAGGATCTTCAACACCTTCAGAGGAATGGACACCGTGATTTTCTTGACTTGCTCACTCTTCTTACCGTGCTCAGCGTATGGGCTGATATATTCGCCGCTCCATTCAGCCATGAGATACCTTTAATCCTCTCAGTCATTAATCTAAAGGTGCAAAACCGGTAACCATCAGTTTTGAACCGTAATCTTGCGTAGTTTACCGTAGAGACGATACCGAGGCACGGATATTGCCGCTGTAGCGTGTCCTAAAGCATATAATTTTAACGGCTATTTGCACATTGCTCAATCTATACGCAAAGAAGTTTAGATGTCCAGATGTATTGACGTCCATACTTTCAATGTTTACTCTGGTGCCTGACTTTTCACCTCATTCGCCAGGAAGCCTCACCATGACGCGTAAACAGGCCACCATCGCAGTGCGTAGCGGATTGAATGATGACGAGCAGTACGGCTGCGTTGTCCCGCCAATTCATCTCTCCAGCACCTATAATTTCACCGGATTTAATGAACCCCGCGCGCATGACTACTCGCGTCGCGGCAATCCTACGCGTGACGTCACGCAGCGCGCGCTGGCGGAACTGGAAGGCGGCGCGGGTGCGGTATTAACCAATACCGGCATGTCTGCCATTCACCTGGTGACTACGGTGTTCCTGAAACCTGGCGATCTGCTGGTGGCGCCGCACGACTGTTATGGCGGCAGCTATCGTCTGTTTGATAGCCTGGCGAAACGTGGCTGCTACCGTGTGCTGTTTGTCGATCAAAACGACGAACAGGCGCTGAAACAGGCGCTTGCCGAGCAGCCGAAGCTGGTGCTGGTGGAAAGTCCAAGCAATCCATTGTTGCGCGTAGTCGATATTGCGAAAATTTGTCAGCTCGCAAGGGATGCGGGAGCGATAAGTGTAGTGGATAATACGTTCCTCAGTCCGGCCCTTCAGAACCCACTGGCACTGGGTGCCGATCTGGTGTTGCATTCATGCACTAAATATCTGAACGGCCATTCTGACGTGGTGGCGGGCGTGGTGATTGCCAAAGATCCTGACGTTGTCACCGAACTGGCATGGTGGGCCAATAACATTGGCGTCACCGCGGGCGCGTTCGACAGCTATTTGCTGCTGCGCGGTATCCGCACGCTGTCTCCGCGTATGGACGTGGCGCAGCGTAATGCCCAGGCGATCGTGGATTTCCTGAAAACCCAGCCGCTGGTGAAGAAGCTTTATCACCCGTCGCTGCCGGAAAACCAGGGGCACGAGATTGCCGCGCGCCAACAGAAAGGATTTGGCGCGATGTTAAGTTTTGAACTGGACGGTGACGAGCAAACGCTGCGTCGCTTCCTGAGCGGGTTGTCATTGTTTACGCTGGCGGAATCCTTAGGGGGAGTAGAAAGCTTGATCTCCCACGCCGCAACCATGACGCACGCAGGTATGGCACCCGAAGCACGTGCCGCCGCCGGGATTTCCGAGACGCTGCTGCGTATCTCGACCGGTATTGAAGATTCTGAAGATTTAATTGCCGATCTGGAAAATGGCTTCCGGGTCGCAGCCAAGGGGTAATCATGAGTGTGATAGCGCAGGCAGGGACGAAGGGTCGTCAGCTGCACAAGTTTGGTGGTAGTAGTCTTGCTGATGTGAAATGTTATCTGCGTGTCGCAGGGATCATGACCGAGTATTCACAGCCGGGGGACATGATGGTTGTCTCTGCGGCGGGCAGCACCACCAATCAGTTGATTAGCTGGCTGAAACTGAGCCAGACCGATCGCCTCTCTGCGCATCAGGTGCAACAGTCCTTACGTCGTTACCAGAGCGAACTGATTGCCGGTTTGCTGCCTGCGGACGTGGCGGACGGGCTGATTAGCGCTTTTACGCACGACCTTGAGCGTCTGGCCGCTCTGCTGGACAGTGGCATTACCGATGCAGTGTATGCGGAAGTGGTTGGCCATGGTGAAGTATGGTCTGCGCGCCTGATGGCCGCCGTGCTGCAACATCTTGGTGTGGAAGCCGCCTGGCTTGACGCGCGTGATTTCCTGCGTGCCGAACGTGCCGCACAGCCGCAGGTGGACGAAGGATTGTCTTACCCGCTGCTGCAACAGCTGCTGGTGCAACATCCTGGTAAACGTATTGTCGTCACCGGTTTTATCAGCCGCAGCAATGCCGGCGAAACCGTTCTGCTGGGCCGTAACGGCTCTGACTACTCGGCAACGCAGATTGGCGCCCTGGCGGGCGTGTCCCGCGTCACCATCTGGAGCGACGTGGCCGGTGTCTACAGCGCGGACCCGCGCAAAGTAAAAGATGCCTGCCTGCTGCCGCTGCTGCGTCTCGACGAAGCGAGCGAACTGGCGCGTCTGGCGGCCCCGGTGCTGCACGCGCGCACGCTACAGCCGGTTTCCGGCAGCGACATCGACCTGCAACTACGCTGTAGCTACACGCCGGATCAGGGTTCCACCCGCATTGAACGCGTGCTGGCATCCGGTACGGGCGCGCGCATTGTCACCAGCCATGATGACATCTGCCTGATTGAGTTCCAGGTGCCTGCGGGCCAGGATTTCAAACTGGCACACAAAGATATCGACACCATCCTGAAACGTGCCCAGGTGCGTCCGCTGGCCGTTGGCGTACATAACGATCGTCAGCTGTTGCAGTTCTGCTATACCGCTGAAGTGGTGGACAGCGCCCTGAAAATTCTGGATGAAGCGGGCCTGCCGGGCGAGCTTCGCCTGCGTCAGGGGCTGGCGCTGGTGGCGATGGTGGGCGCGGGCGTCACCCGTAACCCGCTCCACTGCCACCGCTTCTGGCAGCAACTGAAAGGTCAGCCGGTGGAGTTCACCTGGCAGTCGGAAGAGGGCATCAGTCTGGTTGCCGTGCTGCGTAAAGGGCCAACCGAAAGCCTGATTCAGGGTCTGCACACCTCCCTGTTCCGCGCGGAAAAACGCATCGGCCTGGTACTGTTCGGGAAAGGGAACATCGGTTCCCGCTGGCTGGAGCTGTTCGCCCGCGAGCAGGTAACGCTTTCGGCGCGTACCGGGTTTGAATTTATTCTGGCAGGGGTGGTGGACAGCCGCCGCAGCCTGCTGAACTACGAAGGGCTGGACGCCAGCCGGGCGCTGGCCTTCTTTAACGATGAAGCGGTTGAGCAGGATGAAGAGTCGCTGTTCCTGTGGATGCGCGCGCACCCGTACGACGATCTGGTGGTGCTGGATGTGACCGCCAGCGAACAGCTGGCCGATCAGTATCTGGATTTCGCCAGCCACGGTTTCCACGTCATCAGCGCCAACAAACTGGCGGGCGCGAGCAGCACTGATAAATACCGTCAGATCCATGACGCATTCGAAAAAACGGGCCGTCACTGGCTGTATAACGCCACCGTTGGCGCGGGCCTGCCAGTGAACCATACCGTGCGCGACCTGATTGAAAGCGGCGACAGCATTCTGGCGCTGAGCGGGATCTTCTCCGGCACGCTCTCCTGGCTGTTTTTGCAGTTTGACGGCACCGTTCCGTTCACCGACCTGGTGGATCAGGCGTGGCAGCAGGGCTTAACCGAGCCGGATCCGCGCGTTGACCTTGCCGGTAAAGATGTGATGCGTAAGCTGGTGATCCTGGCGCGTGAAGCCGGCTACGACATTGAGCCGGGTCAGGTACGCGTCGAGTCTCTGGTGCCTGCGGGCTGCGAGGAAGGGTCCGTCGATCACTTCTTCGAGAACGGTGACGAGCTGAACGAGCAGATGGTGCAACGTCTGGAAGCGGCTAACGAGATGGGCCTGGTGCTGCGTTACGTGGCGCGTTTCGAGGCGAACGGTAAAGCGCGCGTGGGCGTGGAGGCGGTGCGTCCTGAACATCCGCTGGCGGCGCTCCTGCCGTGCGACAACGTCTTCGCCATCGAAAGCCGCTGGTATCGCGATAACCCGCTGGTGATCCGTGGCCCGGGCGCGGGACGTGATGTCACCGCCGGAGCCATTCAGTCTGATATTAATCGTCTGGCTAAGCTGCTGTAACCCCTCACCCTAACCCTCTCCCCAATGGGGAGAGGGCGTGCTTCTCACCCCCATCATGAACGCCCTTCATCTTTCCTGAACAAACCTCACCGTTAATGTTGATTATTTCTGTTGACGTCATCCCGCTTTTCCGTCATTTTTACATCTGGACGTCTAAACGTATAGAAGTTCACAACACAACAAACAACGACACGCGAAAGATAGAGGTAAGGTATGAGCTTTTTTCACGCCAACCAGCGGGAAGCCCTGAATCAGAGCCTGGCCGAAGTAAACGGCCAGATTAACGTCTCTTTTGAATTTTTCCCGCCGCGCACCAGTGAAATGGAGCAAACCCTGTGGAGCTCTATCGATCGTCTGAGCAGCCTCAAGCCGAAGTTCGTCTCCGTGACCTACGGCGCCAACTCCGGTGAGCGTGACCGCACGCACAGCATCATTAAGGGCATTAAAGATCGAACCGGTCTGGAAGCGGCACCGCACCTGACCTGTATCGACGCCACCCGTGATGAATTGCGCGCCATTGCCCAGGACTACTGGAATAACGGCATTCGCCACATTGTGGCCCTGCGCGGCGACCTCCCGCCAGGCAGCGGCAAGCCGGAGATGTATGCCACCGATCTGGTCGGGCTGCTGAAAGACGTTGCCGACTTTGATATCTCCGTGGCCGCCTACCCTGAAGTTCACCCGGAAGCCAAAAGCGCCCAGGCGGATCTGCTCAACCTGAAGCGTAAAGTGGAGGCCGGTGCTAACCGCGCGATTACTCAGTTCTTCTTTGACGTGGGAAGCTACCTGCGCTTTCGCGACCGCTGCGTCTCGGCGGGTATTGATGTCGAAATCATTCCTGGCATTCTGCCGGTCTCGAACTTCAAACAGGCGAAGAAATTCGCAGATATGACCAACGTGCGCATTCCGCTGTGGATGTCCAAAATGTACGAAGGGCTGGACGACGATCCGGAAACCCGTAAGCTGGTGGGGGCCAATATCGCGATGGACATGGTGAAGATTTTAAGTCGCGAAGGGGTGAAAGATTTCCATTTCTATACCCTGAACCGCGCGGAAATGAGCTACGCCATTTGCCATACGCTCGGTGTTCGCCCGGCGCTGTAAAGTAAAAAACCCTCATAAAATGAGGGTTTTTTAATCGAACGGAGAGTTAAAAGGTATTAGCTATCGAATCTGTGGATTAATTCAACTATCTCTTATCGCTAGTGGTGTATATCGTAACGGTAACACTGTAAAGGGAGCATAGCGATGAGCATGTCAGACGAGACCAATAACGCGGCATCCGCCGGCAAATGTCCGTTCCACCAGGGCGGCGTCGATCATAGCGCGGGTGCAGGTACCGGCAGCAAAGAATGGTGGCCTAAACAACTTCGCATCGATCTACTTAATCAACACTCCAGCCGTTCTAACCCTCTGGGTGAAGACTTCGACTACCGCAAAGAATTCAGCAAGCTCGACTATTCCGCCCTTAAGGGCGATCTCAAAGCACTGTTAACCGACTCACAACCGTGGTGGCCTGCCGACTGGGGCAGCTATGCGGGCCTGTTTATCCGTATGGCCTGGCACGGTGCGGGTACCTATCGCTCCGTTGACGGTCGCGGCGGCGCCGGACGCGGTCAGCAACGCTTTGCACCGCTGAACTCCTGGCCGGATAACGTCAGCCTGGATAAGGCTCGCCGCCTGCTGTGGCCAATTAAGCAAAAATACGGACAAAAAATCTCCTGGGCTGACCTCTTTATCCTCGCGGGTAACGTGGCGCTGGAGAACTCCGGCTTCCGCACCTTTGGTTTCGGTGCCGGGCGTGAAGACGTCTGGGAACCGGATCTGGACGTGAACTGGGGCGATGAAAAAGCCTGGCTGACCCACCGTGACCCGGAAGCGCTGGCGAAGCGCCCGCTGGCGGCCACCGAAATGGGTCTGATTTATGTGAACCCGGAAGGGCCAAACGCCAGCGGTGAACCGCTGTCTGCGGCGGCGGCGATCCGCGCTACCTTTGGCAACATGGGCATGAATGACGAAGAGACCGTCGCGCTGATTGCGGGCGGCCATACGCTCGGTAAAACGCACGGCGCAGGTGAAGCCACGCACGTGGGCACTGACCCGGAAGCGTCGCCGATTGAAGCGCAGGGCCTGGGCTGGGCCAGCACGCACGGCACCGGTATTGGCGCTGACGCCATCACCTCCGGGCTGGAAGTTATCTGGTCTCAAACCCCGACCCAGTGGAGCAATTACTTCTTCGAGAACCTGTTCAAATACGAATGGGTGCAGACGCGTAGCCCGGCGGGCGCCATTCAGTTCGAAGCCGTGGATGCGCCGGAAATTATGCCTGACCCGTTCGACCCGTCGAAAAAACGCAAGCCAACCATGCTGGTCACCGATCTGACGCTGCGTTTTGATCCGGAATTCGAGAAAATTTCCCGTCGCTTCCTGAACGATCCGCAGGCCTTCAACGAAGCCTTTGCGCGCGCGTGGTTCAAGCTGACCCACCGCGATATGGGGCCAAAAGCGCGGTACATCGGCCCGGAAGTACCGAAAGAAGATCTGATTTGGCAGGATCCGCTGCCTCAACCGGTGTTCCATCCGACGCAGGAAGATATTGAAAGCCTGAAAGCGGAAATCGCGGCCTCTGGTCTCTCCGTGAGCGAGCTGGTTTCCGTGGCCTGGGCGTCGGCATCGACCTTCCGCGGCGGCGACAAGCGTGGCGGCGCTAACGGCGCGCGTCTGGCGCTGGCGCCTCAGCGCGACTGGGATGTGAACGCCGCGGCGGTGCGGGCGTTACCGGCTCTGGAAGCAATCCAGCGCACCACTAATAAAGCCTCACTGGCCGATATCATCGTGCTGGCGGGTGTTGTGGGCGTTGAGCAGGCGGCGAAAGCGGCTGGCGTTTACGTTAACGTACCGTTTACCCCAGGCCGCGTGGATGCGCGTCAGGACCAGACGGATATCGAGATGTTCAACCTGCTCGAACCGGTTGCCGACGGTTTCCGTAACTATCGCGCACAGGTGGATGTGTCCACCACGGAGTCGCTGCTGATCGACAAAGCCCAGCAGCTGACCCTGACCGCGCCGGAACTGACGGTGCTGATCGGCGGTTTGCGCGTACTGGGTGCAAACTTCGATGGCAGCAAGAATGGCGTGTTTACCAACCGCGAGGGCGTGCTGAGCAACGACTTCTTCGTTAATCTGCTGGATATGAACACCCAGTGGAAAGCGACCGACGACTCAAACGAGCTGTTTGCCGGTAGCGATCACGCCAGCGGGGAAGTGAAATACACCGCGACCCGCGCCGATCTGGTCTTCGGTTCAAACGCCGTCCTGCGTGCGCTGGCCGAAGTTTACGCCAGCAGTGATGCACACGAGAAGTTCGTCCGTGATTTTGTTGCCGCGTGGGCGCGAGTGATGGATTTGGACCGGTTTGATGTGAAGTAACCCATGTGCCGGGTGGCGGCTACGCCTTACCCGGCCTACAAATTAAAGTGCCATGTAGGCCGGGTAAGCGCAGCGCCACCCGGCTTTTTTCGTTACTCCCACTCCTGCAAGAATCGCTGTCCGTACTGGTCCGCCACCAGCAGCGCCGCATAGACCTGATCCGGCGTTACGCCGCCAGGCATGTTGTGAATGGTTTCCCCTTCGGCACAGGACGCCTCCGCGATCAGCCGCATTTTGGCCGGAATATCCTCTTTGATATTCAGCTGCGCCAGCGTGATCGGCAGCCCAACACTGTGGCAAAGCGCGGCGACGGTCTCAATTTCTTCAACCGGCGCGTTCTCCAGTACCAGTTGCGTCAGCGTGCCGAACGCGACCTTTTCACCATGGTAGAAATGATGCGCATCCGGCACCGCCGTCATGCCGTTGTGAATGGCATGCGCCGCCGCCAGCCCGCCGCTTTCAAAGCCCACGCCGCTGAGATAGGTGTTGGCTTCGATAATGCGTTCCAGAGCCGGTGTGACCACGTGCTGTTCCGCCGCCAGCATCGCTTTCTCGCCCTCTTCAACCAGCGTGTTGTAGCACAACTCTGCCAGCGCTAACGCTGCCTGCGTGCACTTGCCGCCCGCCATGGTCGTCGCGCCGCTACGTGAGCAGGCACGCGCTTCAAACCAGGTTGCCAGGGCATCGCCAATCCCGGCGGCCAGCAGGCGTGCAGGTGCGCCCGCCACCACTTTGGTATCGACAATCACCATGTTCGGGTTGTGCGGCAGCATCAGGTAGCGATCGAACTCGCCGCTGTCGGTATAAATCACGGAGAGGGCGCTGCACGGCGCATCGGTGGAGGCAATGGTCGGGGCAATGGCCACCGGCACGTCCATAAAGTGGGCCAGCGCTTTAGCGGTATCCAGCGTTTTTCCGCCGCCGATACCCAGCACCGCCAGGCAGTCGGCGCTGTCGGCCAGCTTTTTCAGGCGATCGATTTCATTTTGCGAACATTCGCCGCCAAACGGTGCAATTTCGGCATGGAGTCCGGCTTTTTTAAAACTCTGGCGCAGGGTTTCTTCAGCAAAACCCAGCACAAATTTATCGCCCACCACCAGCCAGCGATTTGCCAGCGGCTTCAGGTAGTCGCCGAGGCGAGTGAGAACATCTGCGCCCTGGATGTATTTTCCCGGGGATTGAATGACACGGTCCATAACATTACTCCCTTAGTGTTTGAGGTAAATTCTGTCCTGTTCGAACTGCACTAAGAGTGACTCTACTCCCGGCGTGCCGGTCATTTGTTGCGCTACGTCTAAGGGAAACGTGATTGCCTTACCGGTGGCAAAGATTGAGGAGGAGATCAGGGAAGGGGGAAGATCGAGAAGTGCCCGGCAAGCGTAGCGCTGCCGGGCACTGAGCATTAACCGGTGTTGCGCATACCTGCCGCAACGCCTGCTATCGTTACCATCAGCGCCTGTTCAACGCGCGGATCCGGCTCTTTACCTTCCTCCTCCGCCAGACGCGAACGGTGCAGCAGTTCAGCCTGTAAAACGTTCAGCGGGTCGGTGTAGATGTTACGCAGCTGGATAGACTCGGCGATCCACGGCAGGTCTTCCATCAGGTGGGAGTCATTAGCGATATCCAGCACCACTTTAATATCGCCTTCAAGCAGCTCGCGCAGCTCTTTACCCAGCGCCCACAGCTCTGGTTTCACCAGACGCTGATCGTAGTATTCCGCCAGCCACAGATCGGCTTTCGAGAAGACCATCTCCAGCATGCCCAGACGGGTAGAGAAGAATGGCCAGTCGCGGCACATGGTTTCCAGTTCGCTCTGCTTTCCGTCTTCCACCACTTTTTGCAGCGCCGCACCGGCACCCAGCCAGGCCGGCAGCATCAGACGGTTTTGCGTCCAGGCGAAGATCCACGGAATGGCGCGCAGCGATTCAACGCCGCCGGTCGGGCGACGCTTGGCCGGGCGCGAACCCAGAGGCAGTTTACCCAGCTCCTGCTCAGGCGTTGCTGAGCGGAAGTAAGGCACAAAGTCTTTGTTTTCACGCACGTAGCCGCGATAGAGGTCGCAGGAGATGTCAGACAGCTCGTCCATGATCCGGCACCAGGACTCTTTTGGCTCCGGCGGCGGCAGCAGGTTGGCTTCCAGGATCGCACTGGTATAGAGCGACAGGCTGCTGATGGTCACTTCCGGCAGGCCGTACTTGAAGCGGATCATCTCACCCTGCTCGGTCACGCGCAGGCCGCCTTTCAGGCTTCCTGGTGGTTGAGAGAGCAGCGCTGCGTGTGCAGGCGCACCGCCACGACCAATGGAGCCGCCGCGTCCGTGGAACAGGGTCAGTTCAATACCGGCTTTTTCGCAGGTTTTGATTAGCGCATCCTGCGCCTGATACTGCGCCCAGGAGGCTGCCATCACGCCCGCATCTTTCGCGGAGTCGGAATAGCCAATCATCACCATCTGTTTGCCCTGAATAAAGCCGCGATACCAGTCGATGTTCAGCAACTGGGTCATCACGTCGTTAGCGTTGTTCAGGTCGTCGAGGGTCTCAAACAGCGGGGCCACTGGCAGAGCATAGTCAATGCCCGCTTCTTTCAGCAGAAGGTGAACGCCCAGCACGTCGGACGGGGTCTTCGCCATGGAGATCACATAGGCGGCCACCGATCCTTTCGGCGCATCCACGATCGCTTTACAGGTGTTGAGCACTTCGCGGGTGTCGTTGCTTGGCTCCCAGTTGCGCGGCAGCAGCGGGCGCTTGGAGTTCAGCTCGCGGATCAGGAACGCCTGTTTGTCGGCTTCTGACCAGCTTTCATAGTCGCCGATGCCGAGGTAGCGGGTCAGCTCGCCCAGTGCTTCGGTATGACGGGTACTTTCCTGACGAACGTCGATACGCACCAGCGGCACGCCGAAACACTTCACGCGGCGCAGGGTGTCGAGCAGTTCGCCGTTGGCAATGATGCCCATCCCACAGGCCTGGAGCGATTTATAGCAGGCGTACAGCGGCTCCCAGAGCTGTTCGTTCTGGCTCAGCAGACCTTCCGGCTTCGGCAGGCGCTGGCCTTTAAGGCGCGCTTCCAGCCAGGCCTGAGTGGCCATCAGCTGACCGCGCAGTTTTTTCATCAGGAAACGGTACGGTTCGCTGGCGCCTTCTTCACCGGCCAGCGCGCGCAGTTCCGGCGTCGCTTCCACCATCGACAGCTCGGAGATCAGCACCTGAATATCTTTCAGGAACAGGTCGGTCGCTTTCCAGCGGCTCAGCAGCAGGACGTGGCGGGTGATTTCCGCCGTCACGTTCGGGTTGCCGTCGCGGTCGCCGCCCATCCAGGAGGTGAAGCGCACCGGAACAAAATCAACCGGCAGGCGGTAGCCCAGGTTCTCTTCCAGCTGTTCGTTCAGCTCGCGCAGGTAGTTGGGGACCCCTTCCCACAGGCTGTTTTCCACCACCGCAAAGCCCCATTTGGCTTCGTCGATCGGGCTTGGGCGATGCTTACGAATTTCATCCGTGTGCCAGGACTGGGCAATCAGCTGGCGCAGACGGCGCATAAGCTGGTTACGTTCGTAGTCGGCAATGTCTTTGTTATCCAGTTGCTTCAGACAGTTGTTCACTTCCACCATTTTGTGGATCAGCGTACGACGGGTGATTTCGGTTGGGTGTGCGGTCAGCACCAGCTCCAGCGAAAGGGATTCTACCGCTTTTTTGATGGTCGCTTCGTTGAGGTCGGGCTGGTTTTTGAGTTTACGAAGGGTGCGGGCAATGACTTCCGGGTTGCTGGCCGCTTCGCCTTTTGGCGAAATGCTGTGGTATTGCTCAGCGGTGTTTGCCAGGTTCAGGAACTGGCTGAAGGCGCGGGCAACGGGCAGCAGCTCATCGTTGGAGAGGTTCTGCAAGGTGGTGAGCAGCTCCTGACGATTGGCCTCGTTACCGGCGCGGGAAGATTTGGACAGCTTGCGGATGGTTTCAACGCGGTCGAGGATGTTCTCCCCCAGTGCGTCTTTGATGGTATCTCCAAGCACTTTGCCGAGCATACTGACATTACTACGCAACGCGGAATATTGTTCGTTCATAAAAACCCAGTCACCCCATCATTTTTGTTTATGCCCATGCGAAAATCTTCTGGACATTATTTTGTCATCTCCCTTTATAAAGCCACGTAAAACCCCCGTCGTCAATTGCTGCGAAAACGGTTCAGCAAACGAATAAATGTGGGCAATTTACGAAATTTAATTCGTATTGCGTCAGATAAGAGATGCTTATGGGAATGTGACGAAGATCATGCGATTTGTTGCCCTCACCCTAACCCTCTCCCACAGGGAGAGGGGACTGTTCGGTGCGTTTTTAATGCCAGCAGAAGTGATGCACAACCTGGGTAATGAGTTCGCGAGTGGGCTTGATGAAGCGGGTTTCGAGATATTCGTCCGGCTGGTGGGCCTGGTTGATGGAGCCAGGGCCCAGAACCAGCGTCGGACACAGCGTCTGAATAAACGGCGCTTCGGTGCAGTAGTTCACCACGTCGGTTTTCTCGCCGAGCAGTTTTTCCACCACCTGAACCAGCTGATGGTCAGGCGGACATTCGTAGCCTGGAATCGGCGGATGCAGTTCGGAGACCGTCAGACGGCCCGGCCAGCGCTCGCTGACCGGCGCCAGCGCTTCGTTCAGTAAGCCATCCAGATCGCTCAGCGTCATGCCCGGCAGAGGACGGATATCCATATGCAGTTCGCAGCAGGCGCAGATACGGTTGGACGCATCACCGCCGTGCAGGCTGCCGAGGTTTAGCGTCGGATACGGCACGGTGAACGCCTCGTAGTGATAGCGCTCTTTCAGATCGTCGCGCAGGGTCATGATGCGGCCAATCGCGTCATGCATCAGCTCGATGGCGTTCACGCCGCGCGCCGGATCGCTGGAGTGGCCGGACTGTCCGAGCACGCGCACCGCGGTAGAAATATGGCCTTTGTGCGCCCGAATCGGTTGCAGAGAGGTCGGTTCGCCGATGATCGCGCAGTCAGGACGAATCGATGTGTTTTCAGAGAAATAACGTGCGCCCGCCATGCTGGTCTCTTCATCGGCGGTCGCCAGAATGTAGAGCGGCTTTTTCAGGGTTGTCACGTCCACGTCACGCAGCGCGTCGAGGATAAAGGCGAAAAAGCCTTTCATGTCGGCGGTGCCCAAACCGTAGAGTTTGTTGTCATGTTCGGTCAGCGTGAACGGATCGCGCGTCCAGCGGCCATCATCAAACGGCACGGTGTCAGTGTGGCCAGCCAGCAGCAGGCCGCCCGCGCCATGTCCGGTACTGGCGAGCAGGTTAAATTTGTGGCGTGTTCCGGGGACGGGCTGAACCTCAACGTTAAACCCAAGATCGCTAAACCAACCCGCCAGCAGATTGATTAAAGACTCATTGCTCTGATCCAGGGCTTCTTCCGTCGCGCTGATGGAGGGTGTGGCAATCAGGGCGCGGTAAATCTCGATAAATGGCGGTAAGTTCATTTTCATTGTTGACACACCTTAGGTCGTGATAGTATCAATATTCATGCAATAAATGTGAATAAAAATACATTATCGTTGAGCATAAAGGAACCCGATGTTGAATACGCTGATTGTAGGCGCTAGCGGTTATGCGGGCGCAGAGCTTGTAAGCTACGTAAATCGCCACCCTCATATGACCATAACCGCTTTGACCGTGTCAGCGCAAAGCAATGATGCCGGAAAGTTAATTTCCGATTTGCATCCACAGCTTAAGGGCGTGGTTGATTTGCCTTTGCAGCCCATGTCTGACATCAGCGAGTTCATCGACGGCGTTGACGTTGTGTTTTTAGCCACGGCGCATGAAGTTAGCCACGACCTGGCACCGCAATTTTTAGCGGCCGGCTGCGTGGTCTTTGATCTCTCCGGCGCGTTTCGCGTTAACGACAGCGCGTTCTACGAAAAATATTATGGTTTCACCCATCAGCACCCGGATCTGCTCGAAAAAGCGGTGTACGGCCTGGCGGAGTGGAGCGCTGACAAACTGAAAGAAGCGGATCTGATTGCCGTGCCGGGCTGCTACCCGACGGCGGCGCAGCTTTCCCTGAAGCCGCTGATCGACGCCGGTCTGCTGGATCTGCATCAGTGGCCAGTCATCAACGCCACCAGTGGCGTGAGCGGCGCCGGGCGCAAAGCGGCGATCTCCAACAGCTTCTGCGAAGTGAGCCTTCAGCCGTATGGCGTGTTTAATCACCGTCATCACCCTGAAATCACCACCCATCTGGGCGCGGACGTGATTTTCACCCCGCACCTCGGCAGCTTCCCGCGTGGGATCCTCGAAACCATTACCTGCCGCCTGAAGCCGGGTGTGACCAAAGAACAGGTGAGCGAGGTCTTCACGCAGGCGTATGCGGATAAACCGCTGGTGCGCCTGTATGACAAAGGCGTGCCGGCGTTGAAAAACGTGGTTGGCCTGCCGTTCTGCGACATCGGCTTTGCCGTGCAGGGCGAGCATCTGATTGTGGTCGCCGCAGAAGATAACTTACTCAAAGGCGCTGCCGCACAGGCAATGCAGTGTGCAAATATTCGTTTCGGCTTCCCTGAAACGCAGGCTCTTATTTAAGGTGTGATGATGAATCCATTAATTATCAAACTCGGTGGTGTACTGCTGGACAGCGAAGAAGCGCTGGAGCGCCTGTTCACCGCACTGGTGAACTATCGCGAATCACACCAACGTCCGCTGGTGATTGTGCATGGCGGCGGTTGCGTGGTGGATGAGCTGATGAAAGGGCTCAACCTGCCGGTGAAAAAGAAAAATGGCCTGCGCGTGACGCCTGCGGACCAGATTGACATCATTACCGGCGCGCTGGCGGGAACGGCGAACAAAACGCTGCTGGCGTGGGCGAAGAAACACCATATCGCCTCCGTTGGCCTCTGTCTGGGCGATGGAGATAGCGTAAAAGTGACCCAGCTCGACGAAGAGCTTGGCCATGTTGGACTGGCGCAGCCAGGTTCGCCTGAGCTGATTAACACCCTGCTGGAAGGCGGTTTCCTGCCGGTGGTGAGCTCAATCGGCGTGACCGAAGAGGGCGAACTGATGAACGTCAATGCGGACCAGGCGGCGACGGCGCTGGCGGCAACGCTGGGCGCAGACCTGATCCTGCTCTCCGACGTGAGCGGCATTCTGGACGGCAAAGGCCAGCGCATTGCGGAAATGACCGCCGCAAAAGCCGAGCAGCTGATCGATCAGGGCATTATCACCGACGGCATGATCGTTAAAGTGAACGCCGCGCTGGATGCGGCCCGCACGCTGGGCCGCCCGGTGGATATCGCCTCCTGGCGTCACGCGGAGCAACTCCCGGCGTTGTTTAACGGTACGCCGATTGGTACGCGTATTCTGGCTTAAGATTCTGTGCCGGATGGCGCTTCGCTTATCCGGCCTACGTGAATTTTGTAGGCCCGGTAAGCGCAGCGCCACCGGGCAAAAATATCATCATTAAGGAAATTCGTTATGGCACTTTGGGGTGGGCGTTTTACACAGGCAGCGGATCAGCGGTTCAAACAGTTCAACGACTCTTTGCGCTTCGACTACCGCCTGGCCGAACAGGATATTGTCGGCTCTGTGGCCTGGTCCAAAGCGCTGGTGACCGTTGGCGTGCTGACCGCAGACGAACAGCAGCAGCTGGAAGAGGCGCTGAACAACCTGCTGGAAGAGGTGCGTCTGGATCCGGAGCAAATCCTCCAGAGCGATGCCGAAGATATTCACAGCTGGGTGGAAGGCAAACTGATCGACAAAGTCGGCCAGTTGGGTAAAAAGCTCCATACCGGGCGTAGCCGTAATGACCAGGTGGCGACCGACCTGAAGCTGTGGTGCAAAGAGACCGTCGGCGAACTGCTGGCGGCGAATCGTCAGTTGCAGAGCGCGCTGGTGGACACCGCGCAGAGCAATCAGGATGCGGTGATGCCGGGTTATACCCACCTGCAACGCGCGCAGCCGGTGACGTTCGCGCACTGGTGTCTGGCCTACGTTGAGATGCTGGCGCGTGATGAGAGCCGTTTACAGGATACCTTAAAGCGTCTGGACGTCAGCCCGCTGGGCAGCGGCGCGCTGGCCGGTACGGCGTATGAAATCGACCGTGAGCAGCTGGCAGGCTGGCTGGGCTTTGCCTCCGCCACCCGCAACAGCCTGGACAGCGTCTCTGACCGTGACCACGTGCTGGAGCTGCTCTCGAATGCCTCTATCGGGATGGTGCACCTGTCGCGCTTTGCCGAAGACCTGATCTTCTTTAACTCTGGCGAAGCCGGGTTTGTAGAGCTGTCCGACCGCGTGACGTCCGGCTCCTCCCTGATGCCGCAGAAGAAAAACCCGGATGCGCTGGAGCTGATCCGCGGTAAGTGTGGCCGTGTGCAGGGCGCGCTGACCGGTATGATGATGACCCTGAAAGGGCTGCCGCTGGCATACAACAAAGACATGCAGGAAGACAAAGAGGGGCTGTTCGACGCGCTCGACACCTGGCTGGACTGTCTGCATATGGGCGCGCTGGTGCTGGACGGCATTCAGGTGAAACGTCCGCGCTGTCAGGAAGCGGCGCAGCAGGGGTATGCTAACTCTACCGAGCTGGCGGACTACCTGGTGGCGAAAGGCGTACCGTTCCGCGAGGCGCACCATATTGTGGGTGAAGCGGTGGTGGAAGCGATTCGTCAGGGTAAAGCCCTTGAAGAGCTGGCGCTTGCCGACCTGCAAAAATTCAGCGCGGTTATCGGGGATGATGTCTACCCGATTCTGGCCCTGCAATCCTGCCTGGATAAGCGTGCAGCGAAAGGTGGCGTGTCGCCGAAGCAGGTAGCGCAGGCGATTGCGGATGCGAAAAACCGGTTGGTTTGAATAGTGCGGGCTGGTGCCCTCACCCCGGCCCTCTCCCACAGGGAGAGGGAGAAAAACGGAGCCTGGCTTAGTGCTGGGCTTTTTTTTACGCAAAAAAAAGCGGACCACGGGGTCCGCAAAAGTTCACGTTGGCTTTAGTTTTTCGAGTTTTGAGAGAAACTCGCTGACGGTGCGGGGACGTCAAGGGTCAAACACGTGCCGCCTCGTCTATGTGATGTATTATTCAACAGAATGCTTGATAGGGATAATCGTTCGTTGCTATGCTATCTATCGCCATGAACTATCGTGGCGACGGAGGATGAATAATGAATATTCGTGATCTTGAATACCTGGTAGCGTTAGCTGAGCATCGCCATTTTCGCCGCGCGGCAGACTCCTGCCACGTCAGCCAGCCAACGCTGAGCGGTCAGATCCGCAAGCTGGAAGATGAGCTGGGCGTGATGCTGCTGGAGCGCACCAGTCGTAAGGTACTGTTCACGCAGGCAGGTCTGCTGCTGGTGGATCAGGCGCGCACCGTACTGCGCGAGGTCAAAGTGCTCAAGGAAATGGCAAGCCAGCAGGGGGAAGCGATGTCCGGCCCGCTGCATATTGGCCTGATCCCAACCGTTGGCCCGTACCTGTTGCCGCAAATCATTCCGATGCTGCACCAGACGTTCCCGAAACTCGAAATGTACCTGCATGAAGCGCAAACCCATCAGCTGCTGGCGCAGCTGGACAGCGGCAAGCTCGACTGCGCGATCCTGGCGCTGGTCAAAGAGAGTGAAGCGTTTATTGAAGTACCGCTGTTCGATGAGCCGATGATGCTGGCGATCTATGAAGATCACCCGTGGGCGAACCGCGATCGCGTGCCGATGGCCGATCTGGCCGGTGAAAAACTGCTGATGCTGGAAGATGGCCACTGTCTACGCGATCAGGCGATGGGCTTCTGCTTCGAAGCGGGTGCCGATGAAGATACCCATTTCCGCGCAACCAGCCTGGAAACGCTGCGTAATATGGTGGCGGCGGGAAGCGGTATTACGCTGCTGCCGGCGCTGGCGGTGCCGCACGAGCGTAAACGTGATGGCGTGGTCTATCTGCCCTGTATTAAGCCGGAGCCGCGTCGCACCATTGGTCTGGTTTATCGTCCGGGGTCACCGCTGCGCAGCCGCTATGAGCAGCTGGCAGAGGCCATCCGGGGTGCGATGGATGGCCATTTCGACAGCGCGTTAAAACAGGCGGTTTAAGCCGTTCAGCGCAGCTACCCGATAGGCTTCCGCCATGGTCGGGTAGTTAAAGGTGGTGTTAACGAAGTACTCAATGGTGTTGCCACCACCTTTTTGCTCCATGATCGCCTGGCCGATATGAATGATTTCCGCCGCGCGTTCACCGAAGCAGTGAATACCGAGGATCTCTTTCGTCTCGCGATGGAACAGGATCTTCAGCGTACCCACGCTCATTCCCACGATTTGCGCCCGCGCCAGATGTTTAAACTGGGCACGACCCACCTCGTAAGGCACCTTCATGGCCGTCAGCTGCTGCTCGGTTTTGCCGACAGAGCTGATTTCCGGAATGGTGTAGATGCCCGTCGGGATATCTTCAATCAGATGCGCCGTCGCTTCACCTTTCACCAGCGCCTGTGCGGCGATGCGGCCCTGATCGTACGCGGCGGAGGCCAGGCTTGGGTAACCAATCACGTCGCCCACCGCGTAAACGTGCGGCAGCGCAGTCTGGTACATGCTGTTGACCTTGAGCTGACCGCGGCTGTCGGTTTCAAGCCCGATATTCTCCAGCTGCAATGAATCCGTGTTGCCGGTACGGCCGTTGGCGTACAGCAGGCAGTCCGCCTTCAGCTTCTTACCGGATTTCAGGTGCATGATCACACCGTCGTCGCAGCCTTCGATTTTCTCGTACTCTTCGTTGTGGCGAATCACCACGCCGCTGTTCCAGAAGTGGTAGGAGAGGGAATCTGACATCTCCTGATCGAGGAACGCCAGCAGCCGGTCGCGGGTGTTGATCAGATCAACTTTGACCTCCATTCCCCGGAAAATCGACGCATATTCGCAGCCAATCACGCCCGCGCCGTAGATGATCACATGGCGTGGCTCGTGGTGCAGGCTGAGGATGGAGTCGCTGTCGTAAATGCGCGGGTGCGAGAAATCCACGTCTGCCGGATGGTAAGGACGGGAGCCGCAGGCGATCACAAATTTTTCAGCGGTGAGCGTCTCAACCGAACCGTCGTGGCACTCCAGCGCCAGGGTGTGTTCATCCACAAAATGCGCGTTCCCTTGCAGAATTTCACAGTGGTTGCGCTCATAGAAACCCTGACGCATGCGCGTCTGCTGGTTAATGACCGTGTCTGCGTGATTCAGGATATCGGCAAAGGAGGAGCGAAGAAGTCGGGAGTGGTCGCTGTAAAGAGGGTTCTGGTTAAATTCGATAATGCGGCTAACGGCGTGGCGGAGGGCTTTCGAAGGGATGGTGCCCCAGTGGGTGCAACCGCCGCCGACGTTATGGTAGCGCTCAATAACCGCTACTCTGGCTCCCTGTTTTACCAGACCCATAGCAGCACCTTCGCCGCCGGGGCCGGAACCAATAACTATTGCGTCGTAATCGTAGGAATGTGGCATGGCAAGGCTTACCTGTTCTTATACATAAAAGCAACAGAATCATAACATCATTGCCAGGGTAACCCAATTATCGTTGTGCTTTTTTCGGGCAGTGGAGCACAAACCGCCCGTAAACAATCATTCACAAAGCCAGGTAAACAGATTAATTTTATTCTCTGGTATAGTGCCAACGGGCCTTTGGAAGGATTCAACTATCGTGATGGGCGTAAGAGCACAACAAAAAGAGAAAACCCGGCGTTCGCTGGTGGAAGCCGCATTCAGTCAACTGAGTGCTGAGCGGAGTTTTGCCAGTTTGAGCCTGCGTGAAGTGGCGCGCGAGGCCGGGATTGCGCCAACGTCCTTCTATCGTCATTTCCGTGATGTGGATGAACTGGGCCTGACCATGGTCGACGAGAGCGGTTTGATGCTGCGCCAGCTTATGCGTCAGGCGCGTCAGCGTATCGCCAAAGGCGGCAGCGTGATCCGCACCTCCGTGTCGACATTTATGGAATTTATCGGCAATAACCCTAACGCGTTTCGCCTGCTGTTGCGTGAGCGTTCCGGAACGTCAGCCGCGTTTCGTGCCGCCGTCGCGCGTGAAATTCAGCATTTCATCGCGGAACTTGCCGACTATCTTGAACTCGAAAACCATATGCCGCGTGCGTTTACTGAAGCACAGGCCGAGGCGATGGTGACGATTGTTTTCAGCGCGGGTGCCGAAGCGCTGGATGTCAGCATTGAACAACGTAAGCATCTCGAAGAGCGACTGGTATTGCAGCTGCGGATGATTTCTAAAGGTGCGTACTACTGGTATCGCCGTGAACAAGAGAAGTTGGCACATCAAAACGATGAGTGAAGGTGAGTAATGAAACAGTCAGGTCAGGATAAAGGAACGCTGTTGCTGGCATTGATCGCTGGCTTATCCATTAATGGTACGTTTGCGGCGGTTTTTAGCTCAATTGTACCGTTCTCGATTTTCCCGATTATCGCGCTGGTGCTGACGGTGTACTGCCTGCATCAACGTTATCTGAACCGCACCATGCCGGTTGGGTTACCGGGACTGGCCGCAGCCTGTTTTATTCTGGGTGTACTGTTGTACAGCACCGTGGTGCGCGCAGAGTATCCGGATATTGGCTCTAACTTCCTGCCTGCGGTACTGTCTGTGGCGCTGGTGTTCTGGATTGGCTCTCGCATGCGTAGCCGCAAGAGCCAGTTGCCAGAGTAAAGGGTTTTGTCATTGTAGGCCGGATAAGCGAAGCGCCATCCGGCTTTTTTGGCAGGTGGCGCTTCGCTTACCTGCCCTACAATGCCCACATTACTTCGCCGTGAGCAGTACGCCGCACTCCATATGGTGCGTATACGGGAACTGATCGAACAGCGCCAGACGTTCAACCTTGTGCGTCTGGCTTAATGTTTCCAGATTCTTGCACAGCGTCTCCGGGTTACAGGAGATGTACAAAATACGCGGGTACGCCTGCACCATCTTCTCGGTTTCGCTGTCCAGGCCACTGCGCGGCGGATCGACAAAAATTGTCTCACACTGGTAGCTCTTCAAATCAATCCCTTGCAGGCGGTTAAACTCGCGTACGCCGTTCATCGCCTGGGTAAATTCTTCTGCCGCCATACGAATAATTTGTACGTTATCAATATGGTTAGCGGCGATGTTGTACTGCGCGGCGGCCACCGACGGTTTGGCGATTTCCGTCGCCAGCACGCGCTCGAAATTACGCGCCAGCGCCAGCGAGAAGTTGCCGTTACCGCAGTAGAGCTCCAGCAGATCGCCCTTAGACCCTTCTGTCGCCTTCAGCGCCCACTCAAGCATCTGCACGTTCATGGCGGCGTTCGGCTGGGTGAAGCTGTTCTCTACCTGACGGTAAACCATCTCTTTACCTGCTACCGGCAGACGCTCGTCGATGTAATCCTGGTCCAGCATGATTTTGGTTTTGGTCGCGCGGCCAATCAGGTGCACGTTGATGTTCTGCGCGCGCAGCGCATCGCGCAGGGCTTCTGCCTGCTCGCGCCACTCGTCGGTCAGCGCTTTGTGATAGAGCAGAGAAACAATGGCCTGATTGCTTTGGGTGGTCAGGTAGTCAATCTGGAACAGCTTGTTGCGCAGCACCGGATTGTTGCGTACACCGTCGATCATTAGCGTCATCAGCTGGTTGATGAGCTCACTCGCCGCCGGAAAACTGTCTACGCGAATGCGGGATTTCGTCTGCTGATCGAAAATGATGTGGTACAGGTCATCGCCATCGTGCCAGATGCGGAACTCAGCGCGCATACGGTAGTGGCTGACCGGAGAACGAAACACCTCGGGAACGGGCGCGTTGAAAGGCGTCATCATACTTTGCAGGCGGACAACTTTTTCTGCCAGCTGTGCGTCGTACTGTTCTGTCGGGAGGTGTTCGGGGGTCATGATGCGTCCTGAGTGATAAAGAATTACGCGGGGATTGTAGGGATTGTGCAGTGGATGTCCAGATTTAATGGCTAATAGCTATCTGGACATCTATACGTGTCTAATTGTAGCATTCTGTTTCCGGTCTCCTGAGAGTGAAAAGGGAATCCAGTGCAAATCTGGAGCTGACGCGCAGCGGTAAAGACTGGCGGGATGAGAGTTGTAGACACTGTGAAAATGGGAAGTCTTCATCCGTATAACGCCACCCAGCCCGAAGACCTGCCGGGATCACGTCGCATTTGGTTTCATCATCGCGTGCTATCGATGAGGCCTGCGGCATCCTTCTTATATTGTGGATGCTTTAACAATGATTAAAAAAGTATCGCTGTTGACGGCGTTTTCCGTCACGGCATTTTCGGGCTGGGCGCAGGAAAGCGCCGACTCGTTGGTGGTGACAGCAAACCGTTTCGAACAACCAGCAAAAACCGTTCTGGCTCCGACCTCCGTCGTGACCCGTGAGGATATTGAACGCTGGCAGGCAACGAGTGTTGTGGAAATCATGTCACGCCTGCCGGGTGTGGACATCGCACAAAGCGGCGGGATGGGGTCAACCTCTTCAACGTTTATTCGCGGTACGGAATCCCGCCATGTTCTGGTACTGATTGATGGTATCCCCCTGAATAATGCCGGGATCAGCAATGTTCCCGATTTAAGCCAAATTCCGACGTCGCTGATTCAGCGTATTGAGTACATTCGCGGCCCACGTTCGGCGCTGTATGGCTCCGACGCGATTGGCGGTGTGATTAACATCATTACCGGGCGCGACAAGCCGGGTGCGGAAATTTCTGCGGGTGTCGGTTCAAAGGGGTATCAAAACTATAACGGTGCCTTCCAGCAGGTGTTCGATAAAACCAAAATCACCATGGCCGGTGATTATACCTATACCCGTGGTTTTGATATTGCCGCAAAAGATGCCCCGCGCCAGCCAGACCGCGATGGTTTTATGAGTAAATCGCTATTTGGCTCGGTGGAGCAGCAGTTTACCGACAGCGTCAGTGGGTTCTTCCGTGGCTTTGGCTACGATAACCGCTCCGCGTATGACGGTTACGATCACTATGGTGCGACCGGCATTGATGGGCGGCCGGACACGCGTCAGGTTTACAGCCAGAACTGGGACACCGGGTTTCGCTATAACCAGGGTATTTTCCAGTCACAGCTGGTGGCAGGGTATGGCCGTAGCAAAGATCAGAACTATGATCCGAAAAAAGGCCGCTACGCTGACTCCGCAACCATGGATGACGTGAAGCAGTACACCACCCAGTGGCTGAATACGGTTGAAGTGGGTCACGGCAATATCGGCGCGGGTCTGGACTGGCAGAAGCAGAAAACCCAGGCGGGTACGGGCTATCTGGAAAAAGGTTACGAACAACGTAATACCGGCGTGTTCCTTTCGGCGATGCAGCAGTTCAACAGCGTGACGCTGGAAGCGGCGGCGCGTAATGACGATAACTCTAATTTTGGCAATCACGCCACCTGGCAGACCAGCGCCGCATGGGAGTTCATCGAGGGGTATCGCATCATCGGTTCTTACGGTACAGCGTATAAAGCACCGACCATGAGCCAGATCCACAGTAAAGATTACGGTAATCCGGATCTGAAGCCAGAAGAGAGTAAGCAGTGGGAAGGTGGCTTTGAAGGTCTGACGGGGCCGGTAAACTGGCGTGTGACGGGCTATCGTAATGATATCGATAACCTCATTAATAGCGACCCGCGGACTTACCGTTATTACAACGTCGATGAAGCCCGTATTAAAGGAATCGAGGCGACGGCCCAGTTCGACACTGGCCCGGTAGGGCATCAGATTTCTTACGACTACGTCGACCCGCGTAATGCGAAAACTAACGAAGTCCTGGCTCGTCGCTCAAAGCAACAGGTTAAGTATCAGCTTGACTGGCAGGTGTGGGATCTCGACTGGAATCTGGCGTACCGTTATCTGGGCACTCGCTATGACGTTGCCGTTGATCCGAATACCTACGCCACAGAACGCCTGAAAATGGGCGGCGTCAGCCTGTGGGACGTCGCGGTTTCATATCCTGTCACCTCTCATCTCACAGTTCGTGGTAAAATAGCCAACCTGTTCGATAAAGATTACGAGACAGTTTATGGCTACCAAACTGCAGGACGGGAATACACCTTGTCTGGCAGCTACACCTTCTGATCCGCGTCCCACCGTGCTGGTGTTTGATTCCGGCGTCGGTGGGCTGTCGGTCTATGATGAGATTCGGCAGCTCCTGCCGGATCTCCATTACATCTACGCCTTCGATAACGTCGCGTTCCCGTATGGGGAAAAGAGTGAAGACTTTATTGTTGAACGTGTGGTTGAAATCGTCACCGCGGTACAAAAGCGTTATCCCCTGGCGCTGGCGGTCATTGCCTGTAATACGGCAAGCACGGTCTCTCTTCCTGCCCTGCGCGAAAAATTCCCGTTCCCGGTTGTGGGCGTTGTTCCGGCAATCAAACCTGCGGCGCGTCTGACGGCGAACGGCATTGTGGGGTTGCTGGCTACGCGCGGTACGGTAAAACGTCCTTATACGCGTGAGCTTATAGAGCGCTTTGCCAATGAATGCCAGATCGCCATGCTCGGCTCCGCGGAGCTGGTGGAAATGGCGGAAGCAAAACTGCACGGCGAGACGGTATCGCTTGAAGAGCTGCGCCGTATTCTGCGTCCATGGCTGCGGATGCAGGAACCACCGGATACGGTTGTTCTCGGCTGCACCCATTTCCCGCTATTACAGGAAGAGCTGTTAAAGGTTCTGCCTGAAGGGACCCGGCTGGTGGATTCCGGTGCTGCAATTGCGCGTCGGACGGCCTGGCTGCTGGAACACGAGGCGCCGGATGCGAAATCAGCGGATGCGAACATCGCTTTCTGTATGGCGATAACAAAAGAAACCGAACAACTTTTGCCCGTTTTACGTCGTTATGGCTTCGAAACGCTCGAAAAACTGGCGCTGTAGCACGGTTTTGAGCAAAAAAGAGACGGTTGAACGTTTTTTTTCAAAGAGGGGTTGTCAACGTCGGAGAACTCCCTATAATGCGCCTCCACTGACACGGAACAACGGCTTACAAGCCGCCGGGACAGCGGGGTTCAGAGATGAACACCAACAGAGAAAAGTGAAAATAATTGCTTGACTCTGAATGAGGAAAACGTAATATACGGGACCTCGCAACGATGAGCTGAAAACCGCGTTGCAACTGCTCTTTAACAATTTATCAGACAATCTGTGTGGGCACTCAAAGTGACATGGATTCTTAATGTCCTCGGACACTAAATGAATACCAAGTCTCAACGAGTGAACACGTAATTCAT